>DASTBO010000089.1:0-14740 GCA_035712025.1 Solirubrobacterales bacterium | reverse complement strand
GCGAGGGCGACTCGTGGTCGACCGCGAGGATCACGCAGATGGCGACGATCGCGATCAGCAGGACGGCGTTGATCACCTGCTGCCCCGGCGCTGCGATCGGCCGGGTCGGGATCAGGTCTTGGAGCTTGGCGAAGGCAATGTTCGAGCCCCAGAAGGAGACCGAGCCGATCACGCCGGCGAAGATGATCGGGATCAGCGAGTCGAGCGGGAAGTCCTCGCCGAGGGAGATCCCGTGGCGGATCTCAGACCAGGCGATCAGGGCGACCGCGCCGCCGCCGACGCCGTTGTAGAGGGCGACCATCTGCGGCATCTCGGTCATCTGCACGCGGATCGAGGCGATCACGCCGACCGCGGTGCCGATCCCGAGACCGAGGAAGATCAGGCCCCAGTTGCCCATCCCGTCGAGCAGCAGGGTGGTGACGACGGCGACCGCCATGCCGCCGGCGGCGATCAGGTTGCCGCGTTTGGCGGTGGTCGGGTGGGTGCCCTGTTTGATCCCGACGATGAACAGCGAGAAGGCGACGATGTAGAGGGCGGTGGCGAGGTCGCCACCCGGCTCCAGCACGGCGTTGACCATCAGGCGCCGCCCTTCCCGTCGGCCTCGGGCTTCGGTTTCGGCTTGCGGGCGAACATGCCGAGCATCCGGTCGGTGACCATGAAGCCGCCGACGATGTTGATCGCCCCGAAGGCGACGGCAATCGTGCCGATCACGTACTCGAGCCCGTCGTCGGCGAAGCCGAGCACGATCAGGCCGCCGAGCATGACGATGCCGTGGATCGCGTTGGTCTGCGACATCAGCGGCGTGTGCAGGGTGGTCGGCACCTTCGAGATCACCTCGAAGCCGACGAAGACGGCGAGGACGAAGATCGTGATCTCGGTCATCAGGTCCATGGCTACTTCGCCGCCCTCTCGTTTTTGATCTCGCCGCCCTGGGCGATGCAGGCGGCGGCGATGATGTCGTCCTCGAAGTCGACCTTGACCTCGCCCTCCTCGGTGACGATCAGGCCGAGCAGGTTCTCGAGGTTCTTGGCGTAGAGCTGGGACGCCGGCGCCGGCATCTCCGAGGCGAGGTTGCGCGGGCCCATCACCTTGACGCCACCCTCGACCAAGGTCCGACCGGGCTCGGTCAGCTCGCAGTTGCCGCCGGTCTCGGCGGCGAGGTCGACGATCACCGCGCCGGGGGCCATGTTGCGGACCGCCTCGGCGGTGATCAGCAGCGGCGCCGGGCGACCCGGGATCGCGGCGGTGGTGACGATGATGTCCTGCTTCGCCGCGTTCTCGGTGAGCGCGTCGCGCACCTGCGCGTTCTCCTCGTCGGTCAGGGGACGGGCGTAGCCGCCCTCGCCCTCGGCGTCGGGGATGAAGTCCAGTTCCAGCGGTCGGCCGCCGAGCGAGGCGATCTGCTCCCAGGCGGCGCGGCGGATGTCGAAGCCGGTGACGATCGCGCCGAGGCGCTTGGCGGTGGCGACCGCCTGCAGCCCGGCGACGCCGGCGCCGAGGACGAGGACCTTGGCCGGGGGCACGGTGCCGGCGGCGGTGGTCATCATCCCGAAGAAGCGGCCCGACTCGCGGGCGCCGATCAGGGTCGCCGCGTAGCCGGCGGCGGCGGCCTGCGAGGAGAGCGCGTCCATCGCCTGGGCGCGGGTCGTGCGCGGGATCGCCTCCATCGCGAAGGCGGTGACGCCGGCGCCGGCAAGAGCCTTGTTGGTGTCGGCCGCGACCCAGGGGTTGAGGTGGGAGATCAGCAGCTGGTTGCCGTTCAGGCGCGAGATCGCGTCGACGCTCGGGACCGCGACGTGGAGGACGATGTCGGCGCCCCAGGCGGCGTCGGCGGCGCCGACCTCGGCCCCGGCCTCCTGGTAGGCCGCGTCGGTGTGCCCGGCGGCCTCGCCGGCGCCCGACTCGACGACGACGTCGACCTTCTCGTTCTTCTTCAGCGATTTGACGACATCGGGAACCAGCGCCACGCGGCGCTCCCCCTCAGCAGTCTCTTTCGGCACTCCGATCTTCATGGCGCGGCGCGGAAGATTATGCGATCAGGCCGGAACGGCGTCCCGACCCCCGGGGCGCAGCCCGCTTTCAGGCAGAGACCCCGGCCAGAGACGCCAGTCGCTCGAGCGTGTGCCGCTGCTCGGCGCGATCGACGTGGACGGGTGACACGATCAACCTGTCGATGCCGGCGCCGCGGAAGCGCTCGACCCGCTCGGCGACCTCGGCCTCGGTGCCGACCAGCGAGGTCGCCTCGACGATCTCGTCGGGCATCGCCTCGAAGGCGCCGCCGCGGTCGCCGTCCTGGAAGCGCTGCTGCACCTCGTCGGCGACGTCGCCGAAGCCGAAGCGGTGGGCGAGGTCGACGTAGAAGTTCGTCTTGCGGCTGCCCATGCCGCCGAAGTAGAGGACGAGGCCGGCCTTGACGACGTTCTTCGCCGCCTCCAGGTCGCCGTCGATCGCCACCTGCAGCGAGGGGCTGACCTCGAGGTCGGAGCGCTGGCGGCCACCCTTGGCGAAGCCGGCCTCCAGGTGCTCGCCCCAGGTCTGCTCGAAGGCGTCGACGCTGAAGAAGATCGGGATCCAGCCGTCGCAGATCTCCGCCGCCATCTCCACCGATTTGCGCCCGATCGCGCCGACGAAGACGGGAATCTCGTTGCGCAGCGGGTGGAAGTTGAGCTTCAGCGGCTTGCCCTCGCCGCCGGGCAGCGGCAGCGTGTAGTGCTCGCCCTGGTGCTCGACCGGGCCCTCGCGGGCGATGATCTCGCGCACCACTTCGATGTACTCGCGGGTGCGGCCCCAGGGCTTCGCGTAGGGAACCCCGTACCAGCCCTCCGAGACCTGCGGCCCCGAGGGGCCGAAGCCGAAGAGGAAGCGGCCGCCGCTGAGTTTGTCGATCGTCGCCCCGGCCATCGCCGCCGCCGCGGGCGGGCGCGCGGGGACCTGCATGATCGCCGCGCCGAGGTTGATCCGCTCGGTCTGCGCCGCCAGCCAGGCGAGGACGCTGACCACGTCGGAGCCGTAGGACTCCGCCGCCCAGACCGACTCGTAGCCGAGCCCCTCGGCGGCGCGGACGATCTCGGCGGCGTCCTCGCCAGCCGGTCCGATCCCCCAGTAGCCCAGGTTGAGTCCAAGCTTCAGGCTCATCGCTCCCGCACCCTATTGAATAGGGGGCGAATGGGTAACGGCCGTCTCAGCATGGAGCAAGGGCTTTCCAGCAAGGAGGCGGCGGCGCGACTGCGCAAGCTCGGGCCGCCGCCGGACACCTCCTCGCGCTCGCTGGCGAGCATCGTCGCCGGCAACGTCTTCACGCTCTTCAACGCGATCATCGGCGCCTTCTTCCTGCTCGACATCGGGCTCGGGCTCTACGCCGACGCGCTCTTCGGCGTGATCGCGGTCGTCAACTCCGGCATCGGGATCTACCAGGAGAAGAAGGCGAAGGAGACGCTCGACGAGATCGCCGTCCTCGTCGCCCCCCGCGCCCGCGTCGTCCGCGACGGCGAGACGGTCGAGCTGCTGGCGACCGAGGTGGTTCCCGGCGACGTCGTCCAGGTCGGGCCCGGCGACCAGCTCGTCGCCGACGGCGAGATGGTCGCCTCGCGGGGGCTGACGATGGACGAGTCGCTGCTGACCGGCGAGGCCGACGGGATCCAGAAGCGCGAGGGCGACCGCGTCCTCTCCGGCTCCTTCTGCGTCTCGGGCTCCGGCGACTACGAGGTCGACGCGGTCCGCGAGGAGAGCTACGCCGGCCAGCTGGCGGGCGAGGCGAAGACCTTCCGCCACCCGCCCTCGCCGCTGCAGGAGGAGGTCAACCGGGTGATCATCGCCTCCACCTACGTGATGCTGCCGCTGGCGGCCGTCCTCATCCTCAGCCTCAAGGTCCGCAGCGTCGGCCTCGAGGAGGCGGCGCAGACGGCCACCGCGGGCCTGGTGACGCTGATTCCCGAGGGGCTGGTGCTGCTGATGAGCGTCACCTTCGCGGTCGCGGCGATGCGGCTGGCGAAGCGGAACACGCTCGTGCAGCAGATGAGCGCGACCGAGAGCCTCGCCTCGGTCGACACGATCTGCGTCGACAAGACCGGGACCCTGACCGCCGGCGAGCTGCGCCTGGTGGCGGTCGAGTACGCCGACGGCGTCGACCCCAAGTCCGGGGCGGCGGCGCTGGGGCGGTTCGCCGCCAGCGCCGGCAACCGCAACCAGACGCTGGAGACGATCGCCGGGGAGTTCCCGGGCAGGGCCGGGACGGTGCGGGGCGAGGTTCCCTTCTCCTCGGAGTGGAAGTGGAGCGGCGTGGCGCTGGACGGAGGCGCCGGCGGCGCCACCTACGTCCTCGGCGCGCCGGACGTCCTCGCCGAGGCCGGCGCCCTCTCCCTGCCGCCGCGCCTCGCCGGCAAGCTCGAGGAGGAGACCGCGGCCGGCCGCCGCGTCGTCGCCTTCGGCCAGACCGACGCGACGCTGCCCGACGATCCCGCCGCCGCCGGTGCCCCGCGGATGCAGCCGCTGGCGCTGGTCGTGCTGGAGGAGACGCTGCGGCCCGACGCGGCGGAGACGATCGCCTACATGCGGGAGGAGGAAGTCGACCTGAAGCTGATCTCCGGCGACGCGGCGGCGACCGTGACCGCGGTCGCCTACGCCGTCGGCGTGCCGCGGGACGCGGGCGTCGTCGAGGGTCCCGACCTGCCCGACGACGAGGAGGGCCTGGCGAAGGTGGCGCAGGAGAACACGATCTTCTGCCGGATCAAGCCCGAGCAGAAGAAAGCGCTGGTCGGGGCGCTGGTCGCCGCCGGTCGCTACGTGGCGATGATCGGCGACGGGGTCAACGACGTGCCGGCGCTGAAGCGGGCGCGGATGGCGGTGGCGATGGGCTCCGGCGCCCAGGTGACCAAAGGCGTCGCTGACGTCGTCCTGCTCAAAGACCAGTTCGCGCGGCTGCCGGAGGCGGTCGGCGAGGGCCGTCGCATCGCCCGCAACATCCACCGCCTCGGCCGCCTCTACCTGACCAAGACCGTCTACGCGGCAGCCCTGATCCTGCTGGTCGCGGTCCCCGGCTTCGCCTTCCCGTTCCTGCCGCGCCACCTGACGCTGGCGGCGTTCCTGACGATCGGGATCCCCTCCTTCGTCCTCGCCCTGCTGCCCTCCGACGGGCCGCTCTACCGCGGCCGCCTGCTGCGAGCGCTGGCCGCGTTCGCGGTCCCGGCGGGGCTGGCGACGGCGATCGGCTCGATCCTCTCCTTCTTCCTCGTCGACACCGTCGCCGGAGCGAGCCTGGAGGCCGGCCGGACCGCGGCGACGACGACGCTGATCGTCCTCGGGCTCGCCTTCATCCTCCTGCTCGAGCGTGGTCCCGGCCGCGAGCACATCGCGATCCAGAGCAACATGCTGGCGATGGTCGCCGCCCTCGGGGCCGTCTTCGCCGGCATCCTCGCGATCCCCTTCCTGCGCGACTTCTTCGACATGGTCCTGCTCAGCGCGCCGGAATGGTTCCTCGCCCTGTTCTCGGCCGCGGCCGGCCTGACGATCGCCAGCCTGCTGTGGAAACTGCCGCAGATCGAACGACTGGAAGTGCCTGAGGAGCGGGTGCCCGACGCGGCTACGCCGGCGGCAGCACGAACTGACTGACTATGAGGTTGGCCGCCAGGCGCGGCTCTGAGCCCTCGCGGCGGCGCTCGATCCGGACCTCGATCACGACCGTGCTCTTGCCGACGTGCAGCGGCTCGGCGCGGGCCTCGATCTCGTCGCCGAGGACGCCGGCGGCGAAGACGTTCAGCTTCAGCTCGATCGTCGTGAAGTTGTGGCCGGGCGGGATGCAGCGGAAGGTCGACCAGGCGGCGACCGTGTCGCCGAGCGCGGTCCAGACGCCGCCGTGGACGAAGCCGCCGGGATGGAGGTGGCGCTTGTCGACGACGATCCCGCCGCGGGCGTGGGAGTCCTCGACCTCGAGCGGCTCGATCCCGAGGTCGCCCGGGAAGCTGCCCGGCAGGAAGGCCCGGACCGACTCCGGGGTGATCGTCGAGCTCGGGTGCGGGGCGTCGCTCATCGCCGCGGCAGCCTATTCGGGATCGAGGCCGAAGCCCTCTAGCCCGTGGTCGCCGTAGGGCTCGTCGCGCTCGCGCACCGCCTCGCGGAAGCCCGACTCGGCGGCGCGGCGGACGAAGCCGTGCCCCTCCTCGGTGTGGCGGGCGATGCCGTCGAAGAAGGTGCCGAGGACCTGGGTCTGGGTCAGTCCCTGGGCATGCACGGTCTGGTTGACCAGCAGCTTCATCATCACCAGCTGGTTGATCGGCATCCGCGCCACCCGCTCGAGCAGGCGCTCGAAGCGCTCGTCGAGCCGCTCGGCCGGCGCCGCCTCGCTCGCCAGGCCCCACTCCGCCGCCTCGGCGCCGGTCAGCGAGTCGCCGGTCAGCAGCAGGCGCTTGGCCCGCATCGGCCCCAGCCGGCTCGCCCACATCGCCGTCGTCGGCGAGCCCCAGACCCGCGCCGGCGGGTAGCCGATCTTCGCGTCGGAGGCGATCACCAGCAGGTCCGAGCAGAGCGCCATGTCGGTGCCGCCGGCGACGCAGTAGCCGTGGACCTTGCAGAGGACCGGCTTCTCGGAGTGGAAGAGGCTCATGAAGCCGCGCACGTTGCGGCTCATGAACTGGTAGTCGACGACCGGGTCCCAGTTGGTGCTCGGCGCGTGGTTGGCGCCGATCACGGCGGGGTCGAGGGGCGAACCGGGCGGCGCCGCGCCTCCCTCCCCCAGCTCGCTCATGTCGCCCTCGGCCGAGGCGACGAGGTCGTAGCCGCCGCAGAAGCCGCTGCCGTTGCCGGCCAGGGCGATCGCGTGAACGCCGGGGTCGAGGTTGGCCCGCTCGACGCACTCGGCCAGCTCGACCGGCATCCGCGGCGTGATCCCGTTCCCCCGCTCAGGCCGGTTCAGGGTTATCCGCGCAACTCGGTCGCCCGCCTCATACGTGAGCGTCTCGAGCCACGCCATCGGAGCACCTTTTCAGCGAGCGCTGAAAAAGGGCCCCCATAGGGGCCCCAATTCAGCGGCCGCTGAGTTAGTTCAGCCTTTCCACCAGCATGGCCTTGCCCTGGCCGCCGGCCACGCACATCGTCTCCAGGCCGACCTGCTTGTCGTCGGTCTCGAGCACGTTGAGGAGCGTGCCCATGATCCGGGCGCCGGTCATCCCGAAGGGGTGGCCGAGGGCGATCGCGCCGCCGTGGGTGTTGAGCTTGTCTTCGTCGATCCCGCATTCGGCCATGATCGGGATCACCTGGGCGGCGAAGGCCTCGTTCAGCTCGACCCGGTCGACGTCGGAGATCGACATCCCGGCGCGGTCGAGGACCTTCTTGATCGCGCCGATCGGGGCGACGCCCATCAGCTCCGGCTCGTTGCCGTGGGTGGCGGCGGTGATGATCCGCGCCCGCGGGGTTAGGCCGAGCTCCTTGGCCTTGGTGTCGCTCATCAGCAGCACCGCGGCGGCGCCGTCGTTGAGCGGGCAGGAGTTGCCGGCGGTGACGCCGCCGCCGCCCTCGAAGGCCTCGGGCAGTTCGGAGAGCTTCTCCAGGGTCGAGGAGGCGCGGGGGCCGTCGTCCTTGCTGACCTCGGTGCCGTCCTCGAGCTTGACCGGGACGATCTCGCGGTCGAAGAAGCCGTCCTCCTGGGACTTGACCGCCAGTTCCTGGGAGCGCTGGGCGAACTTGTCCATGTCGGCGCGGCTGACCTCGTACTTCTTGGCGACGTTGACGGCGGTGATGCCCATGTCGATGTAGGCGTTGGGCTGGCCGTTCTCGCCGATCAGGTTGGGGTTGCGGTCGGCGGCGCCGGCGGGCTCGGTGCGCTCGTTGAACTTGCTCACCCACTCGACCCCGACGGCGAGGTAGGCGTCGCCCTCGCCGGCCTTGATCGCGTTGCCGGCGTGGCGGATCGCGTCGAGGCTGGAGGAGCAGTAGCGGGAGACGGTGACCCCGTTGACCTCCTGCGGAAGCTTCTCGCTGAGCAGGGAGACGATGCGGGCGATGTTGAAGGCCTCGAGACCCTGCGGCATGCCGACGCCGCAGAAGACGTCTTCGATCAGGGCCGGGTCGACGCCCGGGTTGCGCTCGAGCAGCTGGTCGACCACGTAGGCGCCCATCTCCTCGGGGCGCAGCTGGGCCAGCGACCCCTTGAAGGCACGGCCGATCGGCGTGCGGATCGTGTCGACGATGACTGCTTCGGGCATTCCGTTATCTCCTTCAAAGCTTTGTCAGGGCTTGCGACTGCGGCAGCAGGGTAGTTGACGGGCGATGCGGGCGTTTTGTGCGAATTCGCACAAAATCTGGCGGCAGCGTCATGAACCTGCGTTACATTCGCCTCAATCCACCTCGCGCGGACCGCGAGAGTTTGCCGCTCGGCGGCAAAGAAAGGAGGGCCCTTCATGCCCGAGGGTTACTGCGTCAAGGAGCGCAAGAAGGTCGAGATCAAAGACGCCAAGCAGGTGACGATGAAGAACGGCCGTCCGGCGATCCAGGGTGTCTGCCCGGACTGCGGGACGAAGATCTTCAAGATCGGGAAACTCGAATAGGGCCCTCTCCAGGAGGTAATTGAACCCGGCAGCGCCGGGGAGCGTATGCCGGGTCGAATGATTCCTTTGCCGATGGGAACTTCGACCCGGGGCGCGCTCAGCCGCGAACGCGACGTCCGCGAGGCCTACGCCGCCCACTCCGGTGAGCTGTACGGCTTCGCGGTTCGTTCGCTCGGCGACGCCGGCCTCGCCGAAGAGGCCGTGCAGGAGACCTTCGTCCGCGCCTGGCGGGCGGGCGACCGCTTCGACCCGAAGATCGGCTCGCTGCGGACCTGGCTCTTCGCGATCCTGCGCAACGTCGTCATCGACCTCGGCCGGGCGCGGGCGGTGCGGCCGGCGGTCGCCGAGGGCGGGATCGAGCCCTCGGTCGAGCCGCTCGACGAGGCGCTGCTCGCCTGGCAGGTCGAGGAGGCGATGCGCCGGCTCGGCGAGGACCACCGCCGGGTCCTGGTCGAGACCCACTACCGGGGGCGGCCCTACGCCGAGGTGGCGGCGGAGCTCGGAGTGCCGGAGGGGACCGTGAAGAGCCGCGTCTACTACGGGCTGCGGGCGCTGCGGGTCGTGCTCGAGGAGATGGGCTATGAAGACTAGGAACGGCTGCCGGGAATGGCGCGAGCTGCTCGGCTCCTTCGCCCTCGGGCACCTGGAGGGCGACGAGCGCGCCGGCCTGGAGGCGCACCTGGAGGGCTGCGCCGGATGCCGCGAGGAGCTCGCCGCGCTGGCCCCGGTGGCGAAGATGCTCCCCCACGCCGACCCGGCCCGCTTCGAGCTGGCGCCGGAGCCGCCGCCCGAGCTGGGCCGGCGGATCGCGGCGACGATCGCGGGCGAGAAGGAGCGGACGCAGCGGCACCGCCGGCGGCGGCTCGGCGGCTTCGCGCTCGGCGGCGCGGCCGCGGTGGCGGCGGCGGTCCTGCTGCTCTTCGTCCTCGGAGGAAGCAGCCCCGACGCCCGCCAGCCCGTCGAGTTCACCGACCTTCCCGAGGGCGTCAGCATCGAGGCGACGCTGGAGCCCCATGCCTACGGCACCGAGATCCACATGTACGTGCACGGGGTGCCCTCGGGGACCCTCTGCCGGGTCTGGTTGCGGGGGCCGCGCGGGGTGTCCTATCCCGCCGGCACCTTCCGCTACCGCTGGGGGGACGACTCCGACGCGGTGCTCAGCTCGGCGCTCGACATCTCGCGCACGCGGGAGCTGGTGGTCGACACCGGGAAGCGGACCTTCGTCGCACCGGTGAACCCGCCGGATGCGACGGCGAAGAACGGACAGGAGGAATCGACGTGAGACGGATCACCTGCGCCCTCTGCCTGCTGGCGGCGATCGCGCTCGTCGTCGCCGGCTGTGGCGGCGGCGACAGCACCGGCGGCGAAGGCGGCTACAGCGGCAAGGGCGGCGGCGCCTACGGTGGCGGCAAGGCCGACAGCGGCAAGACGACGACCGCGAGCGCCGAAGGCGGTGGAGCCGCCGTCGTCAAGGCCGCCCAGGTCGGCGACCTCGGGACCGTCGTCGTCGACGCCGAAGGCATGACCCTCTACGACTTCCACAAGGACGAGGGCGGGACCTCGGCCTGCTACGGCGCCTGCGCCGCCGCCTGGCCCCCGCTCCTGACCGATGGGGAGCCGAAGGCCGAAGCCGGCGCGGTGGCGAGCCAGCTGGGCACGACCGAGCGCAAGGACGGCACCTTCCAGGTCACCTACGACGGCTGGCCCCTCTACACCTACGCCGGCGACTCCAAGCCGGGCGAAGCCAACGGCAACGACATCGACCAGTTCGGCGCCGAGTGGTATGCCCTGCAGCCGAACGGCGACGAGCCCGAGGACTGATTCCCCGCCGCCCGCTCAAGAAGTCCCCATCGTTCGAGTAAAGTCCTGCGCAAGGAACGCAGGGACTCGAACGGGGGGAACCGGGATGAAGCGGGCTTTCTTCGCACTTCTGCTCGCCGCAGCGCTCTCGCTGGCCGTCGTCGGCTGCGGGGACAGCGGCGGGGGCGGCGACACGGTGACGAGCCAGGAGACCGGCTCCACGCAAGCGGCGAGCGAAAGCGACGACAAGCCCGCGAAAGGCGCCTGGGGCGTGGCCTTCGGCGCCGGCTCCGCCGACTTCGGCGTGATCCTCTTCGACGCCGCGGGCCGCACCCTCTACGTCTTCGACGGGGACCCGGGCGCCGAGTCCACCTGCTACGGCGCCTGCGCCCGAGCCTGGCCGCCCGCCCTGACCGAAGGCGAGCCGAAAGCCCGGGGCGAGGCCGTGTCCGCCAAGGTGGGGGCGGAGAAGCGCCGGGACGGAACCGTGCAGCTCACCTACGCCGGTCGCCCGCTCTACTACTTCTCCGGCGACAAGGGAGGAGCCGAATACAACGGTCAGGGCGCGCGGGCTTTCGGCGGAACCTGGCGGGTGATCCGCCCCGACGGCGAAGCCGTCGGCGGCTGAGGTCGCTCAGTCCTCGGCGACGCCGCTGAGCTTGGCGCGCTTGCGGTAGGAGAGCGAGGGCGGGACGAGCTCGCGGATCTCGGCGAGGAGACGGGCCGAGAGCTCTCCGGGATCCTCGTCGGGGCGGGGCTGACCGCCGGCCGGCTCGAAGAAGCGGATCCGCAGGCGGGGGCGGCGCGGGAACCCGGTCAGCTCGCTCGTCCCCTCGATCGCGACCAGGGTGACGTGCGCCTCCGGCACCTCGAGCGCCAGGCGGCCGACGCCGCTGCGCGCCCGCAGGACCTTGCCCTTGGAGCGGGTGCCCTCCGGGAAGACGCCGATGCAGGCGCCGGCGCGCAGGGTCTCGATCGCCTTCGCCAGCGCATCCTTGTCGCCCTTGCCGCGCTGGATCGGGATCTGCCCCATGCCGTCGAGGATCGGCGCCAGGCCGCGGACGTCCCAGAGCTCGGATTTGGCCAGGGCGCGGATCTGCCGCCGCTTGCGGGCGGCGATCCCGACCATCACCGGGTCCCAGTGGCTGTCGTGGTTGCCGAGGATCAGCAGCGGGCCCTGCTCGGGCACGGCATCCAGGCCCTCGACCTGGAGCCGGCCCCACCGGGCGACCGGCCGGTTGACCGCCATCGCCAGGGCATAGGTGCGGGTTCGCTCGCGCATCGGGATGGGAGTTCTACGCGTTTCGGGCGGCGGCCGCTCGCCGGAGCACGTCCCGCAGGGCCCGGCGGTCCTTCTCGGAAAGGGTCTCGACCCACTCGGGGGGCGTCGCGAACGCCTTCTCCAGGCGCGCGTGCACCCGCTTTCCCTCCGCCGTCAGCTCGATCAGCCTCACCCGCCGGTCCTCCGCGGTGGCCCGCCGCTGCGCCAGCCCCTTCTCTTCGAGGCTGTCGACGATCCCGGTCACGTTCGAGTTGTCGCACTGCAGGGCGCTGGCGACCTCGCTCATCGTCCTCGACCCCCCGCCCAGCATCCTCAGGGTCCCGAACGCCGCCGGGCGCAGATCCAGCTCCCGGGCGATCGCCGCGAACGGCGGCGGGTAGACGAGGCCGGAGAGCAGTCCCCAGGCTTCGTGCGCGGTGGAGCGGTCGGCCATGAAGCTAGTCTAGCTCAATAGTTGATAACCTCAAATATTGAGAGCTTCAAGCAATTGGAGGTGCGATGGACGGCAGTGCAACCGGCGGCGGCATCGAGGTCGAAGCGCTCGTCCGCGAGTTCAAGAACGGACCGCGGGCGGTCGACGGCATCGACCTCGAGGTCGGCCAGGGCGAGATCTACGGCTTCCTCGGGCCCAACGGCGCCGGCAAGTCGACCACGGTCCTGATGTTGACCACCCTCCTACCTCCGACCGCCGGCAGCGCCCGGGTCGGCGGCTTCGACGTCGTCTCCGAAGGACCGCGGGTGCGGGCGACGATCGGCGCCGCCCTGCAGGAGGCCGCCCTCGACCCGCTGCTGACCGGCCGCGAGCACATGCGCCTGCAGACGGCGATGCACGGCCTCGGCAAGGAGGAACGCGCGAGCCGCGGCGGCGAGCTGCTGGAGCGGGTCGGCCTCGCCTACGCCGCCGACCGCAAGGTCGGCGGCTACTCGGGCGGGATGAAGCGTCGCCTCGACCTCGCCCTCGCCCTCGCCCACCGGCCGCGCATCCTCTTCCTCGACGAGCCGACCACCGGCCTCGACATCCAGAGCCGCACGGCGCTCTGGGAAGAGGTCTCGCGGCTCGCCGCCGAGGACGGGGTCACCGTCTTCCTCACCACCCAGTACCTGGAGGAGGCCGACGCGCTCGCCAACCGGGTCGGGATCATCGACCACGGGCACCTCGTCGCCGAGGGGACGCCGGCCGAGCTGAAGGCCGAGATCGGCCGCCCGACCGTGGAAGCGGTCCCCCGCTCCGAGGGCGAGCGCGAGCGGATGGCCGCGGTGCTGGCCCGCTTCGGCGAGCGCGCCGGCTCCTCGCCGCGCGGCGTCGCGGTCCGCCTCGAGGGCGGCGAGTCGCAACTGGCCGAGGTGGTGCGGGCGCTCGACGCCGAGCAGATCGCGATCGAGCACCTGCAGCTGCACGCGCCCTCGCTCGACGACGTCTTCCTCGCCAAGACCGGCCGCTCGCTCGAGGGCGCCGGCGAGGACCAGCCCGAGGAGGCCGGGGCGGTCGGCTCGGCGTGAGCGGCAGCCTCCGCACCCAGGTCGGGCATCTCGCCCACCGCTCGGTCCTCCGCACCCTGCGCCAGCCGGCGCAGATCGTCCCCGCGATCGTCTTCCCGCTCTTCCTCCTCGCGGTCAACTCGGGCGGGCTCGAAGACGCGACCAACCTGCCCGGCTTCCCGACCGACTCCTACCTCACCTTCATCCTCGCCGTGCCCTTCATCCAGGGCGCCCTCTTCTCGGTGATGAACTCCGGCACCGACCTCGCCCGCGACATCGAGACCGGCTTCCTCAACCGCCTGGCGCTGACCCCCCTGCGCGGCGCCGCCCTGCTCAGCGGCCTGCTGGCGGGCTCCTTCGTGCTCGGCGTCGTCCAGGCGGTCGTCTACCTCTCGGTCGGCCTGATCGCCGGCGCCGAGCTCGCGGCCGGCGCCGCCGGGGCGCTGGTGCTCGTCGTCCTCTCGGTCTCGATCACCGTCGCCTTCGGGACGATCGGTCTCTTCGCGGCGCTCCGCTTCGGCTCCGGCGAGGCGGTCCAGGGCCTCTTCCCGGTCTTCTTCGTCTTCCTCTTCCTCTCGGCGATGGCCCTGCCGCTCGACCTGTTGACCACCGACTGGTTCCACACGATCGCCAGCGTCAACCCGGTCACCTACCTGCTGGAGGCGATCCGCTCGCTGCTGATCGAAGGCTGGAACGTTCCCGACCTGGCGCTCGGCTTCGGCATCGCCGCGGCGATCGGGACGATCGGGATGCTGGCGGCGAGCAGCGCTTTGAAGACGAGGCTGGTGCGGACGTGAGCGGGCAGCGAACCGCCGGCGTCTCCGCCGTCGCCCGCGCGGTGGCCTGGCGCAGCATCCACAACTTCCTCACCAATCCCGCCTTCCTGATCCCGTCGCTGCTGTTCCCGCTCTTCTTCTTCGTCTCCTTCGCCGGCGGCCTGGCGGCGATCGGCGAAGTCCCGGGCTTCGACTTCCCCAGCGGCTACACCGCCTTCCAGTTCGTCTTCGTGCTGCTGCAGTCGGCGGCCTTCGGCGGCGTCTTCACCGGCTTCGCGATGGCGCGCGACTTCGAGACCGGCTTCGGCCGCCGCTACATGCTCGCCGCCGGCCACCGCAGCGGGATCGTCGTCGGCTACGCCCTGGCGGCTCTGTTCCGCGCCCTCGTCACCTGGGCGGTCCTGACCGCGGTGGCGCTGATCGCCGGGATGGAGGTCGGCGGCAGCGCCGGCGAAATCGTCGCCCTCTACGCCCTCGCCGTCCTGGTCAACGTCGCGGCGACGATGTGGGCGGCCGGGGTCGCCCTGCGGGTGCGCTCGATCCAGGGCGGCCCGCTGATGCAGTTCCCCACCTTCCTGGTCCTCTTCCTCGCCCCCGTCTACGTCCCCCTCGACCTCCTCAGCGGCTGGATCCACACCATCGCCTCGATCAACCCAGTCACGGCGTTGCTGGAGGCCGGCCGAGGCTTCATCTCCGGCGACCCCGTCCTGGTCGGCCTGGCCTTCGCCATCGGCCTCCTCCTCTCCCTCCTCTTCGCCGCCTGGGCAAGGGGCGGCCTCCGCTCCGCAGAAGCAGCCGGCTAGCCGGGCAACAGCGCGTGTCGCCGGGCGGTGGGGGTGGGGTCCTCCAGACACTCAACATCGAGC
>DASTBO010000088.1:0-29729 GCA_035712025.1 Solirubrobacterales bacterium | reverse complement strand
AGGCGCCGGAGGAGGGCCGGCTGCACCTGCTCGCCGTCGGTCCCTCCGCTGACTGGCTCACCCGTTACAGTCGCCTCGGCCGACAGCTGGAGGGGGTCTCCCAGGTGGTTGCCCGGGAGGAGGACCACGTCCTCCTGGAGGTGGCCTCCGCGGTTGGCGCGCCGGCTCCGATGGGCGCACTCGTAGAGATAACCGACGTCAGCAACCAGGCCGGCCCGGAGCTGCTCGGCGGCCACGTCGACCGGCCGCTGGCGGGCGCGACCGCCGACGCCCACACGGTCGAGTTCTCGGGCTGGGCGATCGGCGACGGGACCCCGGTGGTGGCGATCGAGCTGGCCATCGCGGGAACGGCGTTCCGCCGGGTGCCGATCGGCTTGGCGAGGCCCGACCTGGAGCGGGCCTACCCGGACAGCCCCGGCTCCGGGAGCGCCGGGTTCAGCGCCGACGTCAGCCTCGTCGGCGGCCCGCCCGAGCAGACGGTCGAGGTGCGGGCGGTGCTGAAGGACCAGCGCCGGGTCGCGATCGGGTCGATCGCCGCCCGCAGCCGCTGGCGCGAGACGCTGAGCGCCCCCGCCCCCCTCGTCTCGGTGGTCGTCCCCTGCTACGGCCAGGCCGCCTACCTCGAGGAGGCGATCGAAAGCGTCCTCGCCCAGACCTACGCCCAGGTCGAGATCGTCGTCGTCGACGACGGCTCGCCCGACAACGCCGCCCGCCTCGCCGCCCGCTTCCCCTGGGTCCGCGTCGTCCGCCAGCCCAACGCCGGGCTCGCCGCCGCCCGCAACACCGGCATCCGCGAGAGCGAAGGCGAGCTGCTCGTCTTCCTCGACGCCGACGACCGGCTCCTGCCGCGGGCGCTGGAGGTCGGGATCGAGGAGCTGCGCGCCCACCCCGAGGCCGCCTTCGCCTTCGGCCGCTACCGCCGCGTCGCCGCCGACGGCCGGCGGCTGGAGGACGACGAGCAGCCCCGCCCCGACGCTCCCCCCTACGCGACCTTCCTCCGCTACAACTACGCCGGGATACCCGCCACCGGGATCTTCCGGCGCTCCGCCCTGGAAGACGCCGGCAACTTCGACGAGACCCTGCCGGGGGCCGAGGACTACGACCTCAGCCTGCGGCTCTCGCGCCTGCACGCCGTCCGCCCCCACCCCGAGGAGGTGGTCGCGTACCGGGTCCACGGCGGCGGCATGAGCCAGGACGCGGGAGCGATGCTGGCGATGACGCTGAAGGCCCTGCGCCGGCAGCGCCGCCACGCCCGGCGGGACCCGGCCCTGCGCGGCGCCTACCGCGAGGGCCGCCGCTTCTGGCGTCGCTACTACGGCGAGCCGCTGGCGGCGCAGGCGCGGGCGGCCTTCGCCAACCGCGAATGGGGCCGCGGGCTGCGCAGCGCCGGGGCGCTGCTGCGGCTCCACCCGCGGGGCGTCCTCTCCCTGCTCGGACCCGGCGGGAACCGGGGCTGAGCCGCTAGCGCTCCGGCTTGCGGAAGACGGCGACGTCCTGCCGCAGCTCGAGCGCGGCCTGCTCCGCGTACTCGACGATGGGCAGGCGCTCGCCGAAGACGCGCTCGACGTAGGCGCGCGGGTGGTAGGCGGCGCAGCCGTTGGTGCCGCTCAGGGTCGGCCGCAGGACGGCGAGCCGGCCCTCGGCGAAGGTCCGGCGCAGCGCCGGCGAGAGGTTCTTGGTCCGGCTTGCTCCGTGCAGGCTGATCGCCATCAGCCCGCCCGGGCGCAGGACTCGGGTCAGCTCGTCGAACCACGGCACCTGGGCGCTGTCGTCCAGGTGGCTGAAGACGTCGACGGCGTAGACGACGTCGAAGCGGTCGTCGGGTTCGGCCAGCGGCGGCCGCGGGCCGCAGACGGCGAAGCGGGCGAAGCGCAGGTTCGCCTCCGTCCAGGCGAGCAGGTAGGGGTTGTAGTCGGCGCCCACCACCGAGCCCGGGTGCTGGGAGAGGTGGCGCAGGTAGCGGCCGGCGCCGCACCCGAACTCGAGGATCTCGGTGCCGTCGTCGAGCGAGACGTCATGCCGGGCGAGCGTGGTGCGCAGCCATTCCAGCCCGGTCCGCCCGGAGGCGACGAACCGGTCGGGCTTGGCGCTGCCGGAGGAGAGCAGCCTCATCTCCTGCGGGGGAAGCGGCAGGCTCTCGGCCTGCTCGACCTCGGCGAGGCCCGGGTCCTCGGCGACCAGCGAGACGACGTAGCAGGCCTCGCGATCGCGGGCCAGCAGCCGGAACCCGAGGTCGAGCACCCCGGCCCCCTCGGCCAGGTCGATCAGCGGGGCCGGGATCAGCGCGTACTCGCAGCCGGCGGCCGAGACCGCGTCGAGCTCGGCGCGGAGGCGGTCA
This sequence comes from Solirubrobacterales bacterium, assembly GCA_035712025.1. Classification (GTDB taxonomy): domain Bacteria; phylum Actinomycetota; class Thermoleophilia; order Solirubrobacterales; family 70-9; genus VAYN01. Next base: position 27,391 of record DASTBO010000088.1, on the reverse strand, counting down.
GCGTCGGCGTCGGGAGCGAGCTCGAGGAGCTTCGTCTCGCGTCCCTCCAGATCGGGCGGCGCCTCGTCCGGCCCGGAGACGACCACGGCCACCTTCGCGTTGTAGGGGAGCGTGAAGCGGACGATCTCCCGGATGCGCTTGAGGACCTCGCGCTCGGCCCCGGTCGGGCCGGTGTGGACCACCTCGGCGGGCACCCGGTCGAGCCCGTGCAGGCGGGCGGCGAAGAGGCGGTGGTAGCCGTCGATGTCGACCGCCAGGAGGGGCGCCGAGGAGTCGTCGACGAAGACCAGCTTGGCGTCGACCGGCGCCGGCTCCTGCGTCCAGATCGTGATCGGCTCGAACTCCGGCTGCTCGCCGGCGCCCGCCGCGAGCCCCTCGAAGTCCTCGAAGCGCCGGCGCACCCGGGTGCGGGCCGCCTCGCGATCGCGCAGCACCTGGGCCAGGCCCTCGTCCTGCTCGAAGTACTCGGTCAGGTACCGGTAGTAGACGTTCGAGTCCGCGACCTCGCCGGCCTCGGCGTACTGCGTGTATCCCTTGAGGTAGAGGAACCAGTAGGTCCAGCCGCTCAGGCCCTGGTTGGAGAGATCGCGGTTGCGGGTCGCCGCCTCGAGATCGAGGTCCGTCGACCGCACGGCGGCGAGCAGGCCCTCGGGGCTCTCGAACGACCAGGAGGAGAAGAACGCGTCCAGCCAGGGGGTCTGCTGCACGTCGATCGACATCGGCTCCCCCGAGGACGCCACGGCTATTGCCGCAGCACCGCGTCCAGGGTGCCGCGATCCCGCGCGAAGACCATGACGCTGCGGATCACGTCGTCGTCGTGGGGGTTGCCCCACTCCGTCTCCCCCAAGGTCTCGTAGACCGGGAAGAACGGCTGCACCGCGTCCAGGTAGAAGGACTGGAGGTTGCCGTCGATCCGGTGGGTCTCGAGCACGAAGGCGTCGCGGGTGATGTTCGCCAGGGTCTCCATCACCGGCCGCGCGTAGATGAAGACCGAGAGCGCCATGACGATGTCGTAGGTCTCGGTGTAGATCGAGGCGTCGGTGATGTCCCGCTGGTAGAAGGAGACCCGCGTCGTCCCGTGGTAGGCGTTCAGCAGGTTCGCCATCTCGACGAAGAAGGGGTCGTACTCAAATCCGTCGACCAGGTCGGCGCCCCGCTCCCTGGCACCGCGGCTCATCTCGCCGAGGTTGGAGCCGAGGTCGAGCACCTTCCTGCCCTCGAACCCGATGCGGTCGAGGAGGTCGGAGCGGGAGCTGCGGAAGCCCTCGCTGACCGAGCCGCCGATCTCGACCGACTGGTAGTGGTTGCCGGTTTCGATCGCGTCCTGGCAGGACTCGCTGATGTACTGCTTGCTCAGCCCTTGGCGCAGCAGCTCCGCCACCTCGTCCCGAATGGTCGGCACCTGCGGCCGGCTTCCGGCTTCATTCGTCATTCGCCCCTCCACCTCCGATCGTCCTTCTCCGCCTCGGGTTAGGCAGCTCGGCACAGAATACGGTGGCGAGGGTGGGCACGGGGCCGTTTCGGCTTTAGGGTGGACGTATGGGAGGCACCGTCATCTCCGAGGTGGAGCTGACCGGCCACGTCGAGGAGCAGTTCCTCGGCCGCAGCATCGACCGGCCAGCGGTCAGCCGATCGGCGGACGAGAACCTGCTGGAAATCGTGGGATGGGCGATCGCCCGCGAGGGCGAGCCCGTCTCGATCGACGTCTTCGATCGCGAATACCGGCTGCGAACGGCGCCGATCGCACGCAAGCGCGAGGACGTGGCCGGGCTGTTCGACGACCGGCCGTCCGCCCTCACCAGCGGCTTCCGGACGACGATCGGGACGATCGGCCTGCCTCACGACTTCGAGCTGCTCGTGCGCGTCAACTTCGCCGACGGGCGGAAGCTGCCACTGGCCTCCATCCGCGGCCGTCGCGAGCCGCTGGCCACCGACTACGACCCCCAGCTGCCGCCGATCATGGTCACCGCGCTGGGCCGCTCCGGGACGACGATGCTGATGCACGCGCTCGCCGCCTGCCCCGACATCGTGGTCGGGGGCGCCTATCCGTATGAGCTGCGCCTCGCGCGGTACTGGCTGCACGTCGCCAAAGTGCTCTCGGACCCGGCGGACCCGAACCACGGCCCCTCCGTCGACGCCTTTCAGCTCGACCTCACCTCGGTGCCCAACAACCCCTTCTTCAGCTCGCCCGTCGAGCCCGCCGCCGTCGCCTGGTTCGCCGATTCGCAGCCGCCGCTGGTGGGCGAGCTCGCCCAGCGCTCGCTCGACGGCGTCTACGGGAAGCTGGCCGCCGCAGGGGGCGGCGCCCGCTACTTCGCCGAGAAGTTCTCGCCCTCCTACTCGCAATCGATCGCCTGGGAGCTGTACCGGGAGCGGGCCCGCGAGCTCTTCCTGGTCCGGGACTTCCGCGACGTCCTCTGCTCGATCGTCGCCTTCAACCGCAAGCGCGGCTTCGAGGCCTTCGGCCGCGGCGAGTCCGCCGACGACCTCGATTTCGTCCGCCGGTTGGCCGGCTCCGCCCGCACCCTCCAGCAGGAGTGGGAAGCGCGCCGCGACCGGGTGCATTTCGTCCGCTACGAGGATCTGGTCACCGACCCCGGGGCGACCCTGAGGGCGATCGGCGAGTACCTCGAGCTGGACCGCGCGGCGATCGAGGCGATGGTCGCCGCGACGGCAGAGAGCTCGGCCAAGATGGACCGGCACCGGACCTCCGCCGACCCGGCCACGTCGATGGGGCGATGGCGCGAGGACCTGACCCCGGAGATCGGCGCCGCCTGCGAAGAGGCCTTCGCCGGCCCGCTGGAGGCCTTCGGCTACCTCGAGCGGACGCCGGACCCGGCCTAGCGGCGGCCGACGTACAGGCCCCGGTTCCAGACGTCGCTCTCGCGGTAGGAGACCTCGAGACCGACCGCGTCGAACGCCCCCTTCATCTCCTGCGGCGTGAATAGCCCGAGATCCTGCCGTTCGCGGATGTATTCGGGCTGTCCCTCGCCGCCGACCAGGTAGTGGATGTCGAGGACGGCCATCAGATCCTCGCGGTACTGGCGGTACATCCAGGCGAGCTTGGTCTCCGACTCGATCTGGAAGTTGGCGGCGAGGTGGCCGTCCCAGAAGCTTTCCGGGGTGAACCAGGGCTCGACGATCAGCAGCCCGGGCGAGCGCAGATGGGCGGCCATCCGCTCGATCGAGCGGCTCATCGCCGCCGCGGTTTCGACGTGGCCGATGGCGCTGAAGAGGCAGGTGACGACGTCGTAGGAGCGAGCGAGGTCGAAGCTCCGCATGTCGTCCTCGTGCAGCGGGATGCGCGGGCAGCGGGCGTGGGTCTGCTCCAGCATCAGCGGGTTGATGTCCAGACCCTCGCCGCGGTAGGACTCGCTCAGCACCTCGAGGTGGCGACCGGTGCCGCAGCCGACGTCGAGCAGGTCCTCGGCCTCCGGCAGCAGCTCGGCGGCGATCGCCTCGATCTCGCGCGCGGTCGTCGTGTAGTCCCGCCGCACGTACATCAGGTCGTAGAGGTGGGCGGAGTGTTCGTAGGGGATGCCGCTAGACATGGCGGTAGGCGGGGAAGAAGCCGTCGCGGTCGCCGGGGTCGGCGCCGTGGCGGCGGCAGAGGTCCTCGTAGGCAGGCGGATCGTAAACCGCTTTCACCGCCCGCATCGGCAGCGGCGCGGCGCCGAAACGGGACTTGAACTCGGCCAGCGAGTCGCCGGGGCTCATTCCGCCGCCGAGGTTGAGCCAGGGCACCCCGATCTCGACCAGCCGGTGTACCGCGCTCCAGATCAGGCCGACCGAGTGGTGCTCGCAGCCGGGCAGGGCGGCGTTGAAGAGGAAGTCGCCGGCGTGCGGGCTGTGGCCGAAGATCGAGACCGACTCCAGTCGGCCGCCGGCGCGGGCGCCGAGGAGGAAGGTGCTCGGCAGCTCGCAGAGGGCGGCGAGGGTCGCCGCCGGGAAGCGGTGGCGGTCGGCCGCCTCCTTGCGCTCCATCGACAGCGGGTACTGCTCGACGAAGAACGCCGCCAGCTCCTCTCCCCCGGTCTCGTGGTCGGCGGGGTCCCAGTCGCGCAGCTGGCGCCTGCGGTTGGTCGAGAGCCCGGCCCAGACCGCCTCGAGCCCAGCGGAGAGGTCGAGCGCGTAGGTCTCGTTGGCGACCGTGGCCGTCGCCGGGTCGGCGTAGGTGTCGTCGCCGAAGAGCGCGTTGACCGCGAGGTAGCCGGCGACGTACCCCCGCTCTGCGGCGAATCGCCGCCAGCGCTCGGCGAAGCCGGGCCAGGGCCCGGTCCCGGCCAGGCCCGAGAACCCGTAGGGGGTGGCGACGTCGAGCCTGCCCTCGACCGGCCGCTCGATCAACGGGCAGACGACCTTCCTCCCGGCGTCCTCCGCCACGTAGAGGACCGTCTCCTGCCCGGCCGGCGACAGCGCCCGGCAACTGTCCCAGGTGTGGCCGAAGACGTGCGGGACCTCGGCCAGCGCCGCTTCCCACTCCCCCCGCTCGGAGAGGGGGATGCAACGGTCCGCGGCCACGTCGCGAGTGCGCCTAGCGGCGACGGAAGAGGTCCCAGCGGCGGGCCGGCGCGAGGACGTGGATCGCGCCCATCCTCACCGGGCTCCCGTCCTCGAGCACCGCGCGCAGCTCGAGTTCGCTGCGGCCCTTGCCCTTTGCTTCGATCACGACCCGGAAGCCGCAGGTCGCCGCCGACTCGCGGTCGGGGTGCAGCTGGGCGAGGTCTTCGCGGGGCACGCCGAGGGGGCTCGAAGCGATCACCGAGCCGCCGGCGAGCACCTCCACCCGGTCGACCTCGGACTCCTTGCCGAGCACCCAGCCGAACAGCTCCAGGCGGGATTTCTCCACACCGAGGACCTTGAACGAGCCCCACATCTCGGGCGTCGGCAGGGTGCTGGTGAGATCCTCCACCTCGAGGTCGGACATCAGGCGGGCATCGTACTGGGATCGGGGGAGATCGGCCAAGGCAGCTCGCCTCCCTTTTCCCTCGCCGTCTCGGCGAGCCTCGCCAGCGCCTCGGCGTCGTCCGGGACGCCGATCAGGAAGCGCTCGGTGGGCACGCTGAGGACGACGTCGGGCCGCAGCCGTTCGATCAGGTCCGCCACCAGCATGCTGGTGTGGACGAAGGTCACCCGCCCGAACGACTCCTTGAGGAAGTTGACCAACGGGGGAGCGAACGACTCGCCGAAGACCAGGCAGGTCGGCAGGTCGTTCCGATCGGGCTGCTCGTGGATCAGGACCATGCCGTGGTTGCGCACCCGGTTGTCGTGGACCAGCGCGCCGCGAGCCGGACCGGCGAGACGGGGGAAGACGTCGGTCCCCTCGGCGATCGCGGGATAGAGCTTGCTGCCGAGGTCCCCCTGGACGGGCTGCTCGATCCACTCGATCGACCGCGGCTCCACCAGCTCGAGATCCAGGCCCCGGGCCGCGAGCTCGCGACAGATCGCCCCGTAGGCGACGAACGCTCCGCGGTGGTTCCAGTGGGTATCGGTCCTCATGTAGAGGTCGCCCTGGTCCTTGGCGGCCCGGAGGTCGTCCAGCAGGTAGATCGCCCGCGCGCCCTCCGCCTCGGCGATCTCGAGGAAGTCGTGGACCGGGCGGCGCGGCACGGGAGCCACCTCCGGCGGGAGGAACTCGGCGTAGACCGCCTCCTTGTCGGGGACCACCGCGGTGATCCAGATCGCGCCGCAGGACTCGACGACCTCGAGCCGCTCGCGCAGCAGCGCCGCCAGCGACTCCTCGTCCCGCGGGCTGAACCCGACCCGGCCCGTGTGCTGGCCGAGCGCGTCGTTGCTGTCGCCCTGGAGGAACAGCCACCCGTCCCGGCCGACGACGACCCGGTCCCGGTCGGGAGAGTCGAGCGAGCAGGACCAGCCGGGCCCGTCGCCGGCATCGGGGGCGCCTCCGAAGCCGGCGGACACCGGCAAGGCGCCCAGGGTCTCCGGCTCCCGGCCCTCGCAGGCAACGCGGATCGCGAGCTGCTCGCGGCCGGGCCGGCGCGGCTCGAGCCGGACCATGAACCCGGATCGCAGCGCGCCCGGGATCTGACCCATCCCGTGGACCACGTCCGGCCGTTCCAGGCCGATCGGCGCCCGCCCGAGGACGCGCCCGGCCTCGTCGACCACCTCGGCCGCGAGCGCCTGCCGATCCTTGCCGAGCGCCCAGCCGTAGACGGTGATGCCGCGCTCGTCGGCCACCGTCTCGACGTCGCCGTGGACGTGGGTGGCGGGGAGGCGGTCGAGGGGGCCCGCCGACACCCGCTCGGTCAGGTCGTAGATCTCGCAATCCGCGGCCGCCAGCAGCCGGTAGCGGTCGAGGTGCCGGGCGAACCCGCCGTAGTGGTCGAGCCACCAAGCCGAGGGCGGCGGCACCACCAGGAACTGCGCCCCCTGCTCCCGCAGGCGCTCCAAGGCCGCGATCGCCTCGACGCTGTCGGCGGGATGGTGCCCCGCATAGCGGCCCTCGCCGTCCTGGGGGAAGTGCTCGCCGCGGCGGTCGCGGAAGCGAATCAGCTCGCGGTCGCCGCGGCTGAGGACGAGGACCCGGGCGCCGGCGGGGACGCGCTCCTCGACCGCGCCCCGCACCCGCTCGACCAGGTGGCCGTAGCCGAGGGTCGAGCTGGGCTCGACCCCGGTGAGCGGCGCCGCCTCGACCTGGAGCCGGCGGATCTCCTCCTCGATCTCCCGGGCCCGGCTGAGGAGGGCCGAGCGGTGAGTCGACGTGCCCGTAGGACCGTTGACCCGCCGATCGCGGTCCGCGCCCGGGCTCGCCGGCTCGGCCTCGCTCGGTTCGCCGCCGGCCGGCGCCGCGGTCAGCCGCACCAGCTCCTGCAGCAGGTCGGCGTTCTGGCGCGCATAGCCCTCCAGCAGCCGCTCGATCTCCTCCTCGCGGCCGCGGTCGACGACCGCCAGCGCCGGGTCGACGCCGAGGCGGATCGGGTGGGTGTCGGCGTACTCGACGGTGAGCAGGCCGTCGGCGACGTAGGCGTCGAGGTCGTCGCGGCGGACCCGGTTGCGCCAGCGCTCGCGGTAGAGGGCGACGCTGCGCTCGAAGCGCTCGCTGCGCCCGCGCGAGGCGGACTCGAGGTGGACGAGGACGGCCTCGTCGCAGTAGTGGACCTCGCCCCCGGCAGCGCCGATCCGCAGGCAGAGGTCGACGTCCTCGAGCGAGTTGTGGAAGCCGGGGTCGAACCCCCCCGCCGCCTCGAAGGCGCCGCGCTCGACCAGCATGCAGGCCGCCGTCACCGCCTGCAGCCGCCGCGGGTGGCAGACGGCGGGGTGATCGGCGGGGAAGCCGGCGTAGAGGTGGTGCGGGTAGCCGTCCTGGCCGAAGACGACGCCGGCGTGCTGGACGGCGCCGGTCGGGTAGAGCAGCTTCGCCCCCACCGCCGCCGCCTCCGGGTGGGCGTCGGCGTAGCGGCGCAGCGCCGCGAGCCAGCCCGGCCGCGGCTCGGTGTCGTTGTTGAGGAAGACCAGCCGCTCGCCGCCGGCCGCCGTCGCGCCGCGGTTGCAGGCGGTCGCGAAGCCGGCGTTCTCCTCCAGCCGCAGGACGCGGAGCCGCTCGCCGTAGCCGGCGAGAAGCTCGGGCGTCTCGTCCGGCGAGGCGTCGTCGACGACGAGGACCTCGCAGTCCGCCCCGAGCCCGTCGAGCACCAGGTCGAGGCAGCGCCGGGTCAGGTGCGCCCGGCCGTGGACCGGGATCACGATCGAGACCGCGGTCACGCCTCGCCCTCCAGCTCGTAGATCGCCCCCGCCCGCTCGTCGAGCGCCACCGCGCGGTAGCGGGACTCGAGGTGCTCGCGCAGGCCCTCGTAGTGGGTCAGCCACCAGCGATAGGTCGGCGGCACCACCAGGTAGCGCGCCCCCCGCTCCCGCAGCGCCTCGAGGTGCTCGATCGCCTCGGCGCTGTCGGCGGGATGGTGACCGGCCCAGCCGCCGTCCCCGGCCTGGGGGAAGTGCCCGGCGCGGTGGCCGTTCAGCTCCAGCAGCGCCTCGTCGCCGCGGCTGATCACCAGCACCTCGGCGCCTGCCGGGATCGCCGCGCTCGCCGCCTCGCGCAGCCGCTCGAGCTCACGCTCGTAGCGAGGGTTGGGGCGGCGCCCGTAGGGCACCCAGGGCCGCCCCCACTTCTCCGCGTAGCGTTCCCGGTTGGCGCGCAGGATGCGCTGGTACTCGCCGCCGGCGACCAGGTCCCCGAACGAGGCCTCGCCGAAGTGGTGGACGAAGGAGTCCTCGACGCAGCGCAGCTCGTAGCCGGCCTCGCGCGCCCGCTCTGCGTAGTCGTCGTCCTCGAGCAGGCCGACCTCGTAGCGCTCGTCGAGCGGCCCCAGGTGCTGGAAGGTCCCCCGCCGCATCGCCAGGCAGAACATCGCCGGCGTCCGCATCGCCAGCCACTGGCCGGCGTTCTCGCCCGCCTGCCGCCGGGCGAAGGCGAGCAGCTCGCCCCAGGTGCGGTAGTCGGTCTCGATCTCGGCCTCGTTGCCGATCCTGTTGGTCACCGGCCCGACCAGCCCCACCGCCGGGTCGCGCAGGTGGGCGAGCAGCGGCCCGAGCCAGCCCGGGGGCACCATCGTGTCGTTGTTGAGCAGGACCAGGTGCTCGCCCTGCGCCAGCCCGAGGCCCTGGTTGCAGGCGGGCGCGAAGCCCATGTTGCGGGCGTTGAAGAGGACCCGGACCCGGGCGTCGGCGTCGGCCAGCTGCGCCAGGTAGCCGCGGGTGCCGTCGCCGGAGGCGTTGTCGACGACGATCAGCTCGAAGTCGTGCTCGGCCGTGTTGGCGAGGACCGACTCCAGGCAGAGGCGGGTGAAGGCGAGGCCGTTGTGGGTGAGGACGACGACGCTGGCGCTCTCGGGCCCGAGCGCGGGCGCGTCCTCGTGGATCGAGACCGGCACCGCCTGCGCCGCCTCGATCGTGCCGCGGGCCAGCGTCAGCGGCCGCCGCGAGACCGGCTCGAGGTTCATCCCCTCCGGGAAGACGGTCGCGGTCCGCGGCTGGCGGCTGCCGGAGCGGACGTCGATGCCGAGCCGCTCCAGCATCGCCCCGAGGACGACGTCGTGGCCGAAGCACTCGCGGGCCAGCCGCCGCGCCGCCGCCGCGTGGCGGGCGTAGTCGGCCTCGATCTCCTCCAGCGCCGCGGCGGCGGAGTCGGGCGAGTCGAAGGCGAACAGGCCCTCGCCGGTCGGCAGCGCGGCGCCGAAGCCGGTGTCCTGGTTGACCACCGGCCGGCCGGAGGCGAGGTAGGTGACGCTGCGGTCGCTGAACCAGCCGGTCCGCAGCCGCACGTTCTGGTCCTTGGCGACGGTGAACTCCCCGCGCGAGCCGCCGACGTAGTCGCGGTAGCGGTCGATGCCGGTCGAGACCTCGAGCCCGTCCCGCACCCCCCAGCCGCGCCCCGCGAGCATCTCCCGGTCCTCCGCGGTGGCGCTGCTCAGCGCCAGCTCGAAGCCGAGGCCGGTGCGCTCGGGCAGGTCGAGGTACTTGAGGAACTCGTGGTGCTTGCTCCAGGTGTAGCGCTCGCCCTCGAAGGTCACCTCGCGCCAGTCCTGGCGCCAGTTGCCGATCGTCGTGTAGAGGCCGGCGGGCTGCGGCGAGCGGTCCGGCCAGAGGTCGAGGACGAGCGGCTGGCGGGTCGGGTGGAACTGGAACCGCTCGCTGACCGGCAGCCGGCAGTCGGGGTTGCCCCAGTTCTCGGCGAAGGTGAAGAAGGCGACGTGGGGCTCGAGGAACTCGATCGTCTCCCGCAGCCCGTGGTTCAGCTCCAGCTGCATCTGCACCGGGTCGGTCTCGAGGTAGACGAGGCGGCCGGTGGCGGCCAGCTCGGGCAGCGGCTGGGTGCCGCCGTGGAGGTTGACCAGCAGCTCGGCTTCGCCGTAGAGCCGCTCCAGCTGCAGCTCGCTCATCCCGTAGCAGCGGCGGTCGTCGTGCAGCGCCCGGAAGGCCCAGCGGTCGGCGAGCCCGAAGCGGCGCATGACGCTGGCGATGAACTCGGCCGCCAGCGCCGAGCTGTCGTCGTCGCTGCCGGTCATCAGCATCGAGGGCGTGCGGGCGTGGGTCTCGACGTAGTAGGCCTCGAACCCGAGCCGCTCGAAGCCGAGCAGGTAGTGCAGGTTCTGCCAGACGACCCCCGCCACCGGCATCGGGGTCATCATCCCCAGCAGGACGATCTTGGGACGGCCGCCGCCGGCCACCGTCAGCCCCCCTCGGTGACCTGGCGCCAGACCACCGACTCCTCGGTCCGGGCGCCGGCGTCGCTCCCGTTGCCGCCGTTGCTCGCCGGGCGGCGCCGCTTGCGCTCGCGGTTCTGCGCCTCGTGCAGCTGGCGGTAGACGGTGCCGACCCGCAGCAGCTCCTCGTGGGTGCCGCGCTCGACCACCCGGCCCTGACTGAGGACCAGGATCTGGTCGGCGTGGCGGACGGTCGAGAGGCGGTGGGCGACGATGAACGAGGTCCGCCCCTCCATCAGGTCGTCGAGCGAGTCGAGGATCACCCCCTCGGTCCGCGAGTCGATCGAGGAGGTCGGCTCGTCGAGGATCAGGATCGGGGCGTCCTTGAGGAAGGCGCGGGCGACCGAGATCCGCTGCCGCTCGCCGCCGGAGATGTGGGAGCCGCCCTCCCCCAGCTCGGTCTCGTAGCCCTCGGGCAGGGCGGCGATGAAGTCGTGGGCGTTGGCGGCGCGGGCGGCGTCTTCGATCTCCTCCTGGCTCGCGTCGAGACGGCCGTAGCGGATGTTCTCGCCGATCGTTCCGGAGAAGAGCAGGGGGTCCTGGAGGACGACGCTGATCTGCTCGCGCAGCGAGTGCAGCTTCGCGTCGCGCAGGTCGACGCCGTCGACCTCGATCCGGCCGCCGCTGGGGTCGTAGAAGCGGATCAGCAGGCTCATCAGGGTGCTCTTGCCGGCGCCGGTGTGGCCGACGATCGCCACCCGTTCGCCCGGCCTGGCGTCGAAGGTGATTCCGGACAGGGTGCGATGGCGGCCGGGGTAGGCGAAGGAGACGTCGGTGGCGCGGATGTACCCGCGGGCGCGATCGAGCTCGACCGCGTCCTCGCGCTCCTTGACCTCGGGCTCGGTGTCGAGCAGCTTCATCGAGGAGTCGAACTGGACCAGCTGCTCGTGGACCATCCCGACCGTGGTGCTGATCTGTTCCAGCGGCTGGTAGACGGAGGAGATGTAGGTGATGAGGATGACCAGCTCGCCGATCGAGAGCTGGCCCTGGATCACGTGCCAGGCCCCGAGGCCCATCACCACCGAGATGCCCGCCGCGGTGATCGTCTGCACCCCGAGCGTGTAGAGGCTCTGGCCGACGGTCAGCTTCACCCGCTCGTCGACCGCCGTCTTCCCCTGCTCGCGGAAACGGCGGTGTTCGTAGTCCTCGCGCCCGAAGGAGACGATCACCCGCATCATCGCCATCGCCTCGTTGACGATCGAGAGCGATTCCCACTCCAGCCGCTGCACCTTCTGCAGGCGGGGGACGATCCGCTTGCCGTAGAGGCCGAACGAGTAGATCAGGAAGGGCAGGACGACCATCGCGAAGACGGCGATCTGCCAGTCGATCAGGATCGCGATCGCGAACATCCCGACCAGGGTCAGCCCCGCCTCGACCAGCGGCGGGATGACCATGACCACGTTGCCGACCGAGGCCGCCTGGAGGTTGATCTGGCTCATCAGGGCGCCGGTCTGGCGCTTGTCGTGGAAGGTGAGCGAGAGCCGCTGGACGTGGGCGAAGAGGTCGCTGCGCAGGTCGAGGACCATGTTCTGCTCCATCTTCGAGCCGAGGTAGTGGTTCCAGACCGTGAAGACGTTGCCGAGGACGATGATCCCGAAGCGGACGAGGACCAGGGTGACGAGGACGACCCAGGTGGTCGGGTCTTCGCCGAAGATCGTCTTGACGATCCCGCTCGTCTCCCCCTCGGTGGTGAGGATCTCGTTGAGGATCACCGCCAGCGGCCAGGGCTCCGCCAGGCCGAGGATCGCGGCGAGGATCGTCAGGACCAGCAGCGCCACGAGGGTCTTGCGGTAGGGCCGCAGGTAGGGCTTCATCCGCGGCAGCGCCTTCCACAGCTCCCAGGCGCCGTTCAGCTTCTTTTCCTCCGCGGCCGCGGGCGGGGTCGGATCTTCGACGCGCCGGCTCCGCATCCGCAGCGGTCCCATGCCGAAGCTCATCGCCGCTCTCCCTTGGCCCCCGGCGCGGACTGCCTGACGAGGCTCGGACCTCCCCTCCCGCGCGCCGGCATCGGCGCCTCCGCCAGCGGCTCGCGCGGGGCCGGCGGCAGCTCCTCGGCGCGGCTCTCCTCCTCGGCCAGGGAATCGATCTCCGCCAGCGCCAGCCGGGTCGCCGTCGCCATCCCCTCGAGGCCGAAGGTGACCATCAGCACCGCGCCGATCGCGATCGCGATCGCGATCGCCGGCTCGCCCTGGTGGACCGCGAGCAGCGCCAGCAGGACGAGGACGAGGACGACCAGCCGGCCGGGGGTGGTCGTCCGCGGCCAGATCCGCGCCCGCAGCAGTTGCCTGCCCTCGCCGTGCTCCTCGACCGCGGTGCGGATCTTCACCCCGCCGAAGGCGCCCGCCCGCAGGTCGAGGTCCCAGCGGTCGAACGGCCCGCCGCTGCGGATGAAGCCGCCGTTGGCGGCGAGGCCGTCCTGCAGCTGCTCGATCCAGCTCTGCGGATCGCGCCAGCGTTCGCTCCAGACCTCGACCGTGCGCGGCAGGGGCAGCGTCGGCCGCGCCGGGGCCCGGCGGCGCCAGGGCGAGAGCCCGTTGCGCAGGCGGCCGGCGAGCCGGGCGAAGGGCTGCAGGAGGAAGAGCAGCGAGGTGACTCCGCGCCGCTTCAGCGTCTCGCCCAGCGGCTGTCCGGGAACCGGGTGGTGGGCCCGCCAGCCGCTGGCGAGGGCGGCGCCGAGGATCCAGAGCAGGGCCGCGAAGAAGGCCGGGGCGGCGACCAGCAGCGGGGTCCAGAGCAGCCCGAGGGCCGAGATCTCCCCCAGCAGCGCCACCAGCAGCAGCCCCTCGGGCGCCTGCAGCATCCCGGAGACGGCCCGCGGCGGGTCGTAGATCGACTGGAAGAGGCCGCTGCCCCAGGTCCCGTAGCGGACCAGCGAGCGCCGCCGCGGCGTCTGCGCCGCCGGCGCCTCGTAGATCCGCCCCGACCAGCGCGAGGAGCCGGCGCGGTTGTAGTGGGTCGGCCACTTCTGCTCCAGCAGCCCCTCCGCCTTGCCGTAGCCGTACTGCTGGCGCAGGTAGCGGCGGACCGAGTCGCGGCGCCGGTGCATGACCACGGCGCCGGCGCTGAAGCCGAGGGTGCGGTTCGCCTTCTGCAGTCGCCAGCAGAGGTCGACGTCGTCGCCGGCGACCTCGAAGCGCTCGTCGAAGCCGCCGACCTCCTCGAGCACGTCCTTGCGGAAGGCCATGTTGCAGCCGGGCACGTGCTCGGCCTCGCGGTCGGAGACGAGGACGTGGATCGGCCCGCCCGGCGCGGCGGCGACGCATTCGGCGACGAAGCCGTCGTCCTCCGGCGGGATGTTCGGTCCGCCGACGCCGGCGTGGCCGTTGGCCCGCAGCAGGGCGGCCACGTACTGGAGCCAGTCGGCGTCCGGGTAGGCGTCGTCGTCGAGGAAGGCGACGATCTCGCCCCGCGCCGCGTCGATCCCGCGATTGCGGGCGTAGCCGAGGCCGCGGTGCTCGGTCTCGATCAGGGTCGTGCCGTGCTCGGCGGCGATCCGGGAGCAGGCCTCGCTGGCGCCGTCGTTGACGACGATCACCTCGTAGTCGGGGTAGCTGAGGTCGTTGAGGCGGGCCAGGCACTCGCCCAGGGTCTGCTCGCCGTTGTGGGTGCAGACGACGACCGAGACCGCCGGCCACGGGCCGCCCGGCGCGAAGGGGATCGCGCCGTAGGCTCGGCTGACCGCCCGCAGCGCCGGCTTCGGCCGGCGCTCGCGGTCGACGAGGCCGAAGTCCCAGTCGAGCACCTCGTGGCCGCCGCGGTGCCACTCGTCGGTCCAGGCGAAGACGAAGGTGCCGGCGGCGCCGGTGGCGAAGGCGTGGCGGACCTGCCACTCGAGCACCCGCGCCTGGGCGTCGACCCCGTTGCGCTGGCTGTCGATCCCCAGCTCGGTGATCAGCAGCGGGCGGTCGCCGGAGAGGTTCTGCAGGCGCGCCAGGTATGCCTCGAAGGTGCCCTCCTGCTCGAGGAAGACGTTGAACGAGGTGAGGTCGAGGAAGGGCAGCTCCAGGTACTCGGTCGAGGGGTAGTTGACGTAGGTGACCAGGCCGTCGGGATCGGCCGATTTCGCCTCGTAGTGGAGCCGCTCGAGGAAGCGCTCGAGCGGCCGCTTGCCGTGCCAGCGGACGATCGGGGCTGGGATCTCATTGCCGATCGAGTAGCAGAGGATCGCCGGGTGACCCTCGCAGGCGCGGACCTCGTCGCCGAGGCGGGCGGCTATCCGCTGGGCGCGGTCGCGGTCGTCGAGGAAGGCGACGTGCTGCTCCCAGGCGAAGCCGACCATCGCCCGGATCCCGTGGCGGAGCGCCGCGTCCAGCAGCCAGGCCGGCGGCGGCACGTAGGTGCGGATCGAGTTGATCCCGGCGGCGGCCATCGCCGCGAAGTCGTCCTCGACCCGCGCCGGCGGCGGAAAGGCGGAGCCGTCCTCGGAGCGGAAGGTCCCGTAGGTGGCTCCGCGCACGTGGAACTTCTCGGTGCCGATCAGCACCGAGCGACCGTGGACGCGGGGTCTCTGCTCTGCGGGTTGCCTGCCGGAAACTGTTCAACACTCCTATCTGGGATGGATAGGACTTCCTATCGAGGTCAATAGGAATGTCGGCCCTGCCGACCGGATACCCGGCTTTTGCGAGAACTCTCCCAAGGACTCGCTTGCCGCAAATGCCACTTTATCCGGACCGCCGCCCAATTGGACAGCTGTTCCATCTTAAGAACCCGGCTGTACGGGGTCAGCTCATCGCGCGGGCGATGACCACGCGCTGGATCTCGTTGGTCCCCTCGTAGATCTGGGTGATCTTGGCGTCGCGCATCATCCGCTCGACCGGATACTCGTTGACGTAGCCGTAGCCGCCGAGCACCTGGATCGCCTCGACCGTGGCCTTCATCGCGTTGTCGGAGGCGAACAGCTTGGCCATCGAGGTCCACTTGCCGAGGTCGGCGGGGCGCTGGGGCTTGTCGGCCATCGAGCAGGCTTTGTAGAGGAGCTCGCGGGCGGCGGCGGTGCCGGTCTCCATGTCGGCGAGCTTGAACTGGATCGCCTGCAGCTGGTTGATCGGCTTGCCGAAGGCGATCCGCTCGGCGGCGTAGGAGTTGGCGTAGTCGGTCGCGCCCTGGGCGATGCCGACCGCCTGGGCGGCGGCGCCGAGCCGGGTGCGCTCGAGCGTGCCGAGGGCGACGCCGAGGCCCTTGCCCTCCTCGCCGATCAGGTTCTCGTGCGGGACGCGGACGTCGGTGAAGGTCGGCGAGCCGGTCGGCGAGCCCTTGATCCCGAGCTTGTGCTCGAGCTTGCCGGGGTCGAAGCCGGGGGCGTCCTTCTCGACCACGAAGGCGCTGGTGCGGCGGTTCTCGCGGTCGGTGGTGGCGAAGACGACGTAGAAGTCGGCGATCGTCGCGTTGGTGATCCAGGCCTTCTGGCCGTTGAGCACCCACTCGTCGCCGTCGCGGACGGCGCTGGTCCGCATCGCCGCCGGGTCCGAGCCCGCCTCGGGCTCGGAGAGCGCGAAGGCCGGCGACCACTCGCCGCTGGCGCACTTCGGCAGCCACCTCTGCTTCTGCTCGTCGGAGCCGAACAGCTGGATCGGCAGCGTCCCCAGCTCCTGCACCATCAGCATCAGCGCCGAAGAGGCGCAAACCTTGGCGATCTCCTCGACCGCCATCTGCAGGACCAGCGTCCCCGTCCCGGTGCCGCCGTACTCGGCGGCGAACGGCAGCCCGAGAACGTCGTGCGAGGCGAGCAGCTCGCGCACGTCCCACGGGTATTCGCTCTTGCGGTCGATGTCACCGGCCCGCGGCGCGATCTTGTCCTGGGCGAGCTGGCGCACCATGTCGCGCAGATCGAGCGCCTCCTGGGAGATCTCGTAGGCGGGGGTGACGGTATCGACGCTCATTCGTTCCTCTCGTTCCTGCTCAGCAAGTTCTCACCATTGCATCATGATGCAATAATGCGCCTGTGAATAAGACGCGGACGACGGTCACCCTAGACGAGGACGTCTTTCGGGCGGTGAAGATCAAGGCCGCCCGCACCGGCAAGCGCGATTCCGAGGTGATCGAGGAGTCGCTGCGGCGGGATCTGGGCCTCGACGCCCTCGCAGAGCTCTGGGCCAAGGTCACCCCCGCGCCCGAAGACGAGGGCATGAAACTCGCCTACGACGAGCTTCGGACGATGCGCAAGGAGAGGCGTGCCGAGGGCGATTCTTGACCCCGGCGTCCTCGTCTCCGCGCTGATCACGCCCACCGGAATTCCGGCGAAGCTGCTGCGTACCGCCCGCCAAGGCGCATTCGACCTCCTGGTCTCGAGGCTACTTCTCGACGAGCTGGAAACCGTCCTGCGAAGGGAGAAGTTCCGGCGCTACCTCGACCTGGCCGACGTCTCCGCTGGAATCCGACTTCTCCTCGACGAGGGTCAGCTGGTCCCGGATCCCGCTGGACCGCCACCGGTTCGGTGTGCGGATCCCGACGACGACTACCTGATCGCCCTCGCTCACCAGCAGGAGGCGGCTCTGGTCTCCGGCGATCGCCACCTGCTCGCGCTTGCCGGGAAGATCCCGGTCTTCTCGCCGGGCGAGTTTCTCGCCAATCAGCTCTAGAACACCGGGGACTCGGTGTAGGTGCCGAAGACCTCTTGCATCGCCGCGATCATCTCGCCCTCGGTGGCCTGGGCGCGGGCCGCTTCGATGATCGGCGGCATCAGGTTGGCCTCGCCGGCGGCGGCGCGCTTCAGCTCGGCGAGGGCCGACTCGACGGCGGCGCCGTCGCGGGCGGCGCGGGTGGCGGCGAGGCGGTCGCGCTGCTTGCCTTCCAGCGCCGGGTCGATCTTCAGGATCGGCGTCGCCTCTTCGTCGTCCTGGACGAAGTCGTTGACGCCGACGACGATCCGCCGCCGTTCGTTCAGCTCCTGCTGGTAGGCGAACGACGACTCGGCGATCTCCCGCTGGGGGAAGTTGCGGCGGATCGCCTCGACCATCCCCCCCAGCTCGTCGATCCGGGCGAAGTAGCCGTAGGCGGCCTCCTCCATCTCGTCGGTCAGCTTCTCGACGAAGTAGGAGCCGCCGAGCGGGTCGGCGGTGTTCGCGACTCCGGTCTCGGTGGCGATGATCTGCTGGGTGCGGAGCGCCACCCGCACCGCCTCCTCGGTCGGCAGCGCCAGCGCCTCGTCGAAGGAGTTGGTGTGCAGGCTCTGGGTCCCGCCCATCACCGCCGCCATCGCCTCCAGCGCGGTGCGGACGATGTTGTTGAGCGGCTGCTGGGCGGTGAGGCTGACGCCGGCGGTCTGGGTGTGGAAGCGGAGCCGCATCGACTCCTCCTTCGTCGCCCCGTAGGTGTCGCGCATCTCCCGCGCCCAGATCCGGCGCGCCGCCCGGTACTTGGCGATCTCCTCGAAGAAGTCGATGTGGGCGTTGAAGAAGAAGGAGAGCCGCGGGGCGAAGTCGTCGACGTCGAGGCCGCGCTCGATCGCCCGCTCGACGTAGGTGAAGCCGTCCTTGAGGGTGAAGGCGAGCTCCTGCTGGGCGGTCGAGCCCGCCTCGCGGATGTGGTACCCGGAGATCGAGACCGGGTGCCAGCGCGGCATGTTCTCGGTGCACCACTCGATCATGTCGGTGACCAGCCGCATCGCCGGCTCGATCGGGAAGCACCACTCTTTCTGGGCGATGTACTCCTTGAGGATGTCGGTCTGGATCGTGCCGCCGAGCTTCTCGGCCGGCACTCCCTGCTTCTCGCCGACGAGGACGTAGAAGGCGAGCAGGATCGCCGCCGGGGCGTTGATCGTCATCGAGGTGGTGACGCCGCCGAGCGGAATGCCCTCGAAGAGGCGCTCCATGTCGGCGAGGGTGTCGACGGCGACCCCCTCGCGGCCGACCTCGCCGAGGCTGCGGGCGTGGTCGGAGTCGTAGCCCATCAGGGTCGGCATGTCGAAGGCGGTCGAGAGCCCCGTCTGGCCGTGGTCGAGCAGGTAGTGGAAGCGCTCGTTGGTCTCCTCGACGGTGCCGAAGCCGGCGAACTGGCGCATCGTCCACAGCCGCCCCCGGTACATCGAGGGATAGGGCCCGCGGGTGAAGGGAAAGGAGCCGGGCTCGCCGACCTTCTCCTCGGCGTCGCCCTCGAGATCGGCCTCGGTGTAGAGCGGCTTGATCTCCTGGCCGGAGATCGTCGAGAACTCGACCTCGCGTTCGAGGCGCTTTTCGTCGGCGGTTTGGCTCACGAGCCAGTTAGTCTGACAGCGGCGATGCCGTCAGGCGCTTTTTCCCGCCACGGCGCGCAGCTTCGGCGCCCAGACTTCTTCGAGGAAGTCGCTGAGCTCGTCGTTCAACCGCTCGGGGCTGAATCGCCACTCGAAGATCGAATTCGCTTCGACCAAGCGCGAGTTCGGCAGCTCTTCGAGCAGCATCCCGGAGTCGCTGAACGGGTGCAGCGGGTCACGGGGGTGACCGACCACCAACGTCTGGTGGTCGATCGTCACCCGCTCCTCGCGGTGCGGCGCCGTCTCGCCCAGCAGCAGCCCCTCCAGCACCGCCTGCGAGGGGCCGGGGCGCTGCCGGACCCAGTCGAGGGGGATGTCCACGAGGTAATTGGTGCGCGGCAGGGCGCGGGTCAGAAGCGAGATGCCCTCGAACACCGGGCGGCCGACCTTCAGCCCCAGCAGAACCGGCGCGAACAGGCCGGCGACGGCGGACAGGGCGTTGTCGAGGACCGGCATCTCGACGAACAGGGCCCGGGCCCGGTCGGGATAGCGGACCGCCACCTCGAGGGCGATATTGGCGCCCAGCGAGGTGCCGCCGATCACAGCGCTCTCCTCTCCGAGGTGATCGAGCAGCGCCACCACCTGGCGGGCGAAGAGCGGCATCGAGTAGAGCCGCAAGTCCTCCGGCCGGTCCGAACGCCCGTGGCCGAGCATGTCGACGGTGACGACCCGGTTCCCGCGCTCCGCCAGCTCCGGCCCCAGCCGGTCGAACATGTGGCGGTTCATCAGCAACCCGTGGACGAGGACGATCAGCCGGCTCCCCGACCCATAATCGTCGTAGCCGATCCGATGCCCCTCGTAACGAAACTCCCCCATGCGCCCAATGGTATGGCAACGCCCCCCAATCGCCGAGACCGCAAAAAAGCACCCTCAAGGTGCCTTTTCGCGGTTTCGCGGATTCAGGGGGTCATCAGGGCGATTGGGAGGCTGAGGCCGGCGGCGCGGCGGAGGGTGGCGATTCGGCGGCCGGGCTGGACCGCGTCGCGGATCTCGCCGACGCGGTCCTCGCCGAGGAGCTCGACGGTGCGGTCGAGGTCGGGGGCGACGAAGGCGAGGCCCCAGAAGAACGCCGGCCGATCGCCTCCGTGGCGCTCGGTGGCCTCAGATGGCTCCTGCACGACCTCGAGGATCGTGGGACCGAGCCGGAAGAACGCCTGCCGCGGCGCCCCCGCCGGCGTCGGCTCCTCGCGGACGCGGCGCAGGTCGAGGCCGGCGGCGGTCAGTGCGGCGACGGTGCGGTCGAGGTCGGGGGAGATCGCGACCACGTGGTCGATCGCGGCGATCCCGTTCGGATGCTCGGGCGCTTCCGCCGGCGCCGGCTGCTCGCTGGAGCCGGTCGGCAGCCCGTCGAGATCCAGAGACGCGCAACCCCGCAACGACCACCCCACCAGGCCACGCGCGCCCTCCTGCGGCGAAAACCGGATCCGCACCCCGCCGACGACGCACTCCTCCCCCGCCGCCTCGAACCCGCAGGCGCGCCAGGCCTCCGGCGCATCGGCCACCGTCAGCTCGTCAACCGTCACCGCCATGCCGAGACCGTAGAGCCTGTCGACTTGCTCTCGCCATGCGAGAGGAAATCGACATGGAGTTGGCTGGGAGCTACTTCGCGGGCGAGCCGGAGGCGAGCGGCTCGTCCTTCGCCGGCGAGCCGTAGCGTTCGCGCTCGAGCGCCGGCATCACCTTCTCGACGAAGGTCTTGACCAGCTCGGGGTCGAACTGGGTCCCGGCCTCGGCGGCGAGCTCGTCGAGCGCCTGCCGGTTGCTGCGGGCGGCCCGGAAGGGGCGGCCTTCTGTCATCGCGTTGTAGGCGTCGCAGATCAGGATCGCCCGCGAGCCGAGCGGGATCTCGCGGCCGGCGAGGCCGTCGGGGTAGCCGCTGCCGTCCCAGCGCTCGTGGGTCGAGCGAACGAGCTGCGCGACCTCGCCGAGGGCGGGCGCGGCGTCGAGGACGCGCTGGCCGATCAACGGGTGCTTGCGCATCAGCGTCCACTCTTCGGCGGTCAGGTCGCCGCTCTTGTGGAGGATCTCGTCGGGGATCGCGATCTTGCCGATGTCGTGCAGCTCGGCGGCGCGGACGAGGACGTCGAGCTCTTCGCTGTCGAGCGAGAGCTGGCGGCCGAAGGTCGCGGCGAGGCGGGCGACGCCGTCGAGGTGGCGCTCCAGCTCCGGCTCGCGCTCGTGCAGGACCCGCAGCAGGACGCCGCGGGTCTGGCTGCTGGCCGAGTCGGCGCGCCGGCCCTTCTGCGAGTACATGCGCCGGTCGGCGATCCGCAGGGCCTCGCTCGAGGTAACCACCTCGACCGGGATCAGCACCTTGCCCCAGGAGGCCCCGATCGAGAACCCCTGGCCGCGGTCGGAGAGCGCCGCCTCCGCGGTCAGGCAGATCGACTCGGCCGAGAGCGCCCGGGTCGAGGCGAGGACGCAGAACTCGTCGCCGCCGAGCCGGTAGCCACGGCCGTGGGGCTCCACCGCCTCGGCCAGCTGCCGTCCCAACCGCCGCAGCAGGTCGTCGCCGGCCGGGTGGCCGAAGCTGTCGTTGTAGGCCTTGAAGCCGTCGAGGTCGTAAATCGCGAGGACCATCGCCTCGGGCGGGGTCGCCGCCAGGGCGCGGTCGAGGTCGGTCATCAGCGCCCGCCGGTTGGCGAGGCCGGTGAGGGAGTCGGTCACCGCTTCCTCGCGGGTCGCGGCGAGCATCCGCCGGTTCTGGTTGTTGGTGATCAGCAGCCGCGCGAGGACGGCGACCAGGCAGGCGACGCCGAGCGCCACCGCGGCCGCCCCGATCGCGACCGAGGTGCCGACCGCCAGCAGCGCGATCCCGACCAGCGCCATCACGGTCGGGACGACGATCCGGTGGCCGTCGGCGCGGGCCTCGGCCGTCGCCTCGGACTCGGCGGTCGGCAGCCAGGGGGCGAGCGCGAGCAGCAGGAAGGCGAGCGGCCAGCCGACGCTGGCGAGGTTGAGGGCGAAGGTCGACTGACCGACGACCGAGAGATAGACGACGTCGCAGACCCCGAACAGCAGCAGCGCCACGGCGATCAGCAGCCAGGTGCCGCCGATCCGCCATTTCGAGGCGGCGACGGCGCCGCTCAGCAGGCCGAGCAGGACCACGTCCATGCACGGGTAGGCGAGGCTGACGGCGACCCCGAGCGGGCTGCCGCCGAGCGCTTCCAGCACCGGCGGGAAGATCAGCGCCGCGGCGACGCCTGCCACCGCCAGCGCCCCGATCAGGCCGTCGATCCAGGCGAGCGGCTCGAGGTGGGCGACCCGCGCCCGCAGCAGCAGGACGAGGGCGACGAAGCTGGCGGGATAGAAGGCGAGGAAGCCGAGGTCCGAGGGCGAGGGGAACGGCGCCGGGCTGGCGTAGTAGAGGACGACCGAGTAGTACGTCTGGCCCAGCGCCCAGAGCAGCATCCCGGTGCCGAGCCAGAGCCAGGCCCGGCGCTCGGTCTCGATCCGCGCCGCGCGCCAGAGCACGATCGCGGCGGCGCCGAGGACGACGGCGTCGTAGACCCAGCGGCCGACGGCGTCCTGAACGCCGGCGTCGCCCAGCGCCCAGAGGGTCACCGCGGCGTAGAGCGCGAGCAGCCCGGCGAGAAGCGCGACCAGGGCGAAGGCGATTTTGCGCGACCGATCAGGTCGCTTAGACGATTTGTCCACCGCGGATACATCGGCGTCCCTTTTTCAATTCTTGAGCCCCGGCGACGTCTGCCGAGCCGAGGTCAGGCGACGTTGACCAGCGCCCCGGCCCGCAGTTGATCGGGGAGCGCGCCGGCGCGCCTGCTCTGACCTCGGTACTCGACGAAGCCAGGGCAGCGGCTGGCGAAGATGGCGAGGTTGCGCAACCGGCCCGCCGCTCGCTCCTCCCTGGAGAGCTCGGTCCCCTCCTGGTGGAAGACGAACGCCTCGGGCACGTAGCGGAAGCGGCGCCCGCGCTGGTGCAGGCGGAAGCCGAGGTCGATGTCCTCGTAGCCCCAGTAGCCGTCGTACGCCGGGTCGAAGCGGACCGAACCGAGGCAGCTCCGGTGCAGGGCGAAGTTGCACCCGTAGAGGCAGTCGTAGGGGCGGGGGTGGCCGTCGAGGTCGAGCAGCTCGGCCAGTCGCCGGTCCTGGGGGTGACCGTAGTTGGATCGCGACCCGACCCGCGGCGCCCGCTGGAGGATGCTGCGATCGGCGGCGATCTCGGCGGGGCTGAGCTCCTCGGAGCTGACGAATTCCCGGTGCCCGAGGAACACGGTCTCCGGGTCGGCGAGGGTCAGTTCCGCGTAGATCTCCAGCATCCCCGCGCCGGGGACGCAGTCGGCGTCGAGGAAGACGAGGCAGTCGTAGCGGGCCTCGGCGATGCCGATGTTGCGCGCTGCCCCGGGCTGGAAATGGCGCCCGCCGAGCCTCCTCCTGCGCAGGACCCGCAGGTCCTCGCCCGGCTCCTGCAGCGCGCTGACCCTCTCGATCAGCTCGACGCTGCTCTCGTTGTCGACGAGGAGCAGCTGCCACGGCAGCCGCAGCCCCCGCAGGTCCCGCAGCAGGGCGGCCAGGGTTCGACTGAGGATCGGCCAGCCTTCGTAGATCGGGACGATCACGCTGACCCCGCGAGAGCCGGGCCCCGCCTTCCCGCCGGGGGCCAACCTGTTAAAGAACCTTGAGTGCACGGTGTGGTCGAGCTTAGGGGATGTCGGCACCGTCGAGAAGCTTCGCCTTCAACTCGTCAAGTCCGCTATTTCCGGTCTTGCACACCTCCTCGAGGACGGGTGAGATCCTCGCCTCGATCGCCCAGCGCGCCGCTCCTTTGAGGGTTCGGTCGGGGTCCCCCGGCGCCAACACCATCCGCTGTTTTTTCAGCCCGACATGAACGGCGGAGGTGGAGAGGACGTGTTTAACCCCGGTCAGGAGGTCGGGCGAGTAGGCGAAGCTCGAAATCACGATCAGGTCGGGATCGACCATCAGGGTGGGCCCGATCAGACCCTGACCGATGAGCCGACCCGCGCGGTCCATCACATGCTGCAGCTCCGCATCCCCTTCGCCCATGTCGAGTCGCTCATGAATCACGCGGATGCGCCCGTTGTACCCACCGTCGAGCCTTTTCGGGTAGAGCTGCTCGACGATGCTGCGCCCGCTGGCGTAATGGTCGAGCGTCTCGCGGTAGGTGCATTTCCACTTCGGGAAGTCCTTGTTCTCTTTCAACTCCTGCAGGGAGACCATGCTGTCGATGTCGTTGGCCTTCTCCGCATCCGCGCGCAGGACGTTGATCGGGATCTGACCGAGCTCACCGACGAAGCCGTGACTGCCCCGCTCGACGCTGCGGCGGACATCGGCCTTGGGAGCGAACATCAACGCACCTCCCACCCCGCCGGCGATCGTCACCCCGAGGGTCACCTGCGAGGCCGCGATCATCTCCTGGATCTCCGCCACGCCGGGCAGGTCGTCTGTTCCCTTCAGCTCGCGACGATCCTCGAGCGTCGCGTGCGCCAGCGCCATCATCCCGGCGTCGGCGTCGTTCACCACGTCGACGGGAAGGTCCTTCCGCACCCCGGCCGCATCCATCGCCTCCCGCACCAGAGCGGCCAGTGAGACGCCCTCTTTTTTCCAGGCTTTGTAGTAGGAGCGCTTATGGGGGTCCCCCCGGCCTTCGTTGAGCGAGGGATCGACCCGACCGTGCCAGGCGACGGCGACGGCGACAACGGGTGCGTGATCGCCCTCGAGGCAGGCGCGGAAGAGGCTCGCCAACACCTCCTTGAACTTCTCGGGGCCGTCCTGGGAGGAGTTCCTCGGGGGTTCGACGTACAGCTTGGCGGTCTCGCGCTTGATCAGCCGGCCGTCCGCCCGGGCCAGGGCAACAGCGAGCTCCTCTCGGCCTACCGAAGCCGCCAGGACGGTTCCGCAGGCCGGCCCCAGCTCGCACAGCTCCTCCTCCTCCGCACCATCCGCCACCGGAGCGATCCAGCCATGCTTGCCCAGCGTTTCCAGCAGGGTCTTGCGGGTAGCCGTTCGTGGGTACAGAGGCGCCGGGCCGTACCGAAGCTTGTCGATTGCCTCGCGCTTTTTTGGCGCAGTGCTGCCCCTCGGGTTCTTCACGATGAGATTCATGGGCGGAAGATGCTATGCAAAAGCCGGGCCGTACGAGCTACATGGAGGTACCTTAAGTAGTACCTCGAGGCGCAAGAACCGGATTCTTGTCAGCCGCTCCCTACAAAGATCGCGAAGTAGGTCCGTCGCTGTGTTAGTGTATGCAAACCGAAGGATCTACGGATCCACCGCGCACAACACGCGGCAGGTAAATCAACGCTCAAGGCCGTCCGTTTCGTTCACGACTCGGGCGGTTTTGTGCTTCCGGGCTTGACACCTCGAAAGGTGTGTTGCTACGTTCGTGACGTTGATTTACCTGTCTGTGCGTGGACAGATTCTTCGCCGGAGCGGTAGGGATCGTCACTCACTGGACAGTGGCCAATTCGGTGCTTGATGCCGAGATGTCTTCGGCACCAAGCACCGAGGTTCCAAGACATAAGGAGGATCCAGCGTGATTTCCATCAAGCCGTACGCCCCTGCTCTGGCGACGTCGAACTCACACCTGTTCACTTCCGAGTCGGTGACCGGCGGTCACCCCGACAAGGTTTGTGACCGTTTGTCCGACACCATGCTCGACGCGGCGCTGGCCATGGACCCGGACAGCCGGGTGGCGATCGAGGTGTTCGTGACCAGCGACTACGTGGTCATCGGCGGCGAGATCCGGACGAAGGCGATCATCGACTACGACAAGCTGGCTCGCCATGCCCTGAACGAGATCGGCTACGACGGGTTCGACCCCCGCTTCGCCGCCGACAGCGTCGAGATCCAGATCAAGGTCAACCAGCAGTCGCCGGACATCGCCCAGGGGGTCGAGGCGGCCGCCGAGGTCCGCGAGCGCGGCTCCAGCGACGAGATCGACAACGCCGGTGCCGGCGACCAGGGCATGATGTTCGGCTACGCGGTCGACGAGACCGACGAGTTGATGCCGATGCCGATCTGGTACGCCCATCGCCTCGCCGACCAGCTCACCGCCGTTCGCCAGGACGGCACCGTCCCCTACCTGCGACCGGACGGCAAGACCCAGGTGACGATGCGCTACGAGGACGGCAAACCGGTCGAGATCGTCGCGCTCCTGATCTCGGCCCATCACGCTCCCGGCATCGACCGCGACCGCCGGCTGCGGATGGACCTGATCGAGCACGTGATCGAGCCGGTTCTGCCGGAGGGCATGTACGACCGCCGCCAGCTGTTCGAGAGCCTCCTGGTCAACCCGACCGGGATCTTCGAGATCGGGGGACCGGTGGCCGACGCCGGCCTCACCGGCCGCAAGATCATCGTCGATACCTACGGCGGTGCGGCTCGCCACGGCGGCGGCGCCTTCTCCGGCAAGGATCCCTCGAAGGTCGACCGCAGCGGGGCCTACGCGGCCCGCTGGGTGGCCAAGAACGTGGTCGCGGCGGGCCTGGCGACCCGCTGTGAGATCCAGGTCGCATACGCGATCGGGGTCGCGCGCCCGGTCTCGGTGATGGTCGAGACCTTCGACACCGAGAAGGTCCCGACGGCCCGGATCGAAGAGCTCGTCAACGAGCACTTCGACCTCCGTCCCCTCGCCTTCCGACGCGAGCTCGACCTCCACCGGCCTATTTATTCCAAAACGGCGGCGGGCGGCCACTTCGGCCGCACCGACGCCGACTTCACCTGGGAGCGCACCGACAAGGCCGAGGCGATGCGCCAGGCGGCGCTCGCGAGCAGCGCGGCGGACGCCTTCGGCCAGGTCGAGTAGCGGGACACCGAAGACGGGCAGGCGGGCTGCGGCCCGCCTGCCCAGGAGGAAGGCAAGATGGCTTCGCGCTTCTACGTCACCACCCCGATCTACTACGTCAACGCCGAGCCCCACCTCGGCCACGCCTACTCGACGATGGCCGCCGACGTACTCGCCCGCCACCACTGCCAGCGCGGCGCCGAGGTCTTCTTCCTCACCGGCACCGACGAGCACGGCGAGCCGGTGGCGAACGCGGCGAAGAAGGCCGGCGTCTCCCCCCAGGAGCTGGCCGACACCAACGCCGTCAAGTTCGAAGCGATGATGCCCCAGATAGCGGCGACCAACGACTTCTTCATCCGCACCTCCGACCCCCGCCACAAGGCCAAGGTCGCCGAGATCATCCAGCGCGTCTACGACAACGGCTGGGTGACCAAAGGGGTCTACGAGGGCTGGTACTGCCCGCGCTGCGCCGACTTCAAGACCGAGCGCGAGCTGGGGCCGGGAAGCACCTGCCCGACTCACGAGATCCCCCTGGAGCGCGAAAAGGAGGAGAACTGGTTCTTCCGCCTCTCGGCCTTCCAGGGACAACTCGAAGCCCTATATGAGGAGCGCCACGACTTCGTCGTGCCCGAGTTCCGCCGCAACGAGGCGCTCGCCTTCATCAAGGGCGGCCTCGAAGACGTCTCCCTCTCCCGCCCCGACCTGAAGTGGGGCCTGCCGCTGCCCTGGGACCCCGAGCAGCGGATGTACGTGTGGTTCGACGCGCTCCTCAACTACGTGACGGCGCTGACCTTCGCCGACGAGGCCGAGGACCTGAGCGAGCGCTTCTGGCCGGCCGACCTGCACGTGATGGCGAAGGACATCCTCAAGTTCCACGCGGTGATCTGGCCGGCGCTGCTGTGGGCTGCCGAGCTGGAGCCGCCGAAGCGGATGGTGATCCACGGCTTCCTCCTGATGGGCGAGAAGAAGATGTCGAAGTCGCTCGGCAACGTCCTCGACCCCTTCGCGGTGATCGAGCGCTTCGGCGCCGACGCCCTGCGCTTCTACCTCTTCCGCGAGGTCAGCTTCGGCCAGGACGGCTCGATCTCCACCGCCGGCTTCGAGCAGCGCTACGAGGCCGAGCTCGCCAACGACTACGGCAACCTCGCCAGCCGGGTGCTGGCGATGGTCGAGCGC
>DASTBO010000087.1:0-15572 GCA_035712025.1 Solirubrobacterales bacterium | reverse complement strand
AGATGCGGGAGCGGGTCGAGCAGCTGGTCGGCGGCTCGGCGCGGGCGATGTGGCTGACGACCTTCCACTCCGCCTGCGCCCGGATGCTGCGCGTCGACGCCGAGCGGCTGGGCTACGCACGCGGCTACACGATCTACGACGAGGCGGACTCGTTGCGGATGCTGAAACGCTGCCTCACCGAGCTCGGGGTCGATCCCAAACGGTTCCCGCCGCGGGCGGTACGGGCGAAGATCTCCGGCGCCAAGAACCAGCTGATCGACTCCGACTCCTACAACGACGCCGCCTACGCCGAGTTCGAGGAGGTCGTCGCCGAAGCATTCCCGCTCTACGAGAAGCGGATGCGGGAAGCCAACGCGATGGACTTCGACGACCTCCTGGTCCGCACCGTCAACGTCCTGGAGCTGTTCGAGGACGTGCGCGAGCGCTGGCGGCGCACCTTCCGCCACGTCCTCGTCGACGAGTACCAGGACACCAACCACGCCCAGTACCGGCTGCTGCAGCTGCTCGCGGGCGAGCACAAGAACCTGATGGTGGTCGGCGACGACTCGCAGTCGATCTACGGCTTCCGCCATGCCGACGTCCGCAACATCCTCGACTTCGAAAAGGACTTCGAGGAGGCCGAGGTGGTCAAGCTCGAGCAGAACTACCGCTCGACCCAGACGATCCTCTCCGCCGCCAACGCCGTCATCGAACGCAACCGCGAGGGCCTGAAGAAGGAGCTCTGGACCGAAGACGAGGGCGGCGAGCCTGTCCAGCTGAACGAGCTGACCGACGAGCACGAGGAGGCGCGCTGGGTCGCCGGCGAGATCGAACGGCTGGAACAGGAGGACGGCGTCAGCCGCTCCGAGGTCGCGGTCTTCTACCGGACCAACGCGATGAGCCGGGTGCTGGAGGACACGCTGCAGCGCTTCGACGTCTCCTACCAGGTGATCGGCGGCACCAAGTTCTACGAACGGGCCGAGATCAAGGACGCGATCGCCTACCTCAGCCTGCTGGCGAATCCGGCCGACCTCGTCTCCTTCGGCCGCGTCGTCAACTCGCCGCGGCGCGGGATCGGCAACACCAGCCAGGGCCGGATCGCCTCCCACGTCAACACCACCGGGATGCCGGTCTGGGAGGTGATCGAGCGGGTCGAGGAGGTTCCCGGGCTGAGCGGCGCCGCGATCAAGTCGGTCGGTCGGTTCTACGAGACGATGGCGACGCTGCGCGAACGCGCCGACGAAGCCGGGCCGGTGGCGACGCTCCTGGAGGCGGTCCTGCACGAGAGCGGCTACCTGGAGATGCTCGCGGCCGAGCGGACGATCGAGGCCGAAGGGCGGGCGGAAAACCTGGAAACGCTGATCGCCGGCGCCGCCGAGTTCGACGTCGAGCGCGAGCGCGAGGGGGAGAGCGAGGTGACGCCGCTGGAGGAGTACCTGCAGCAGATCTCGCTCTTCACCGAGCAGGACGCGCTCGTCTCCGAGAGCGAGCTGGTGACGCTGATGACCCTGCACAACGCCAAGGGGCTCGAGTACGACACGGTCTTCATCGTCGGCTGCGAGGAGGGGGCCTTCCCGCACATGCGCGCGCTCGAAGAGGGGGGCGAAGAAGAGGAGCGCCGCCTCTGCTATGTCGGGATCACCCGCGCCCGCAAACGCCTCTACATGACCTGGGCCCGCGAGCGGCGCCTCTTCGGCCGGGCCGAGCACAACCTCCCCTCGCGCTTCGTCGACGAGCTGCCGAGCGATCTGACCGAGAGCCACTCGACCGCCGCCCGCAGCCTCGGGACCAGCTGGAGCACCTCGGTGGCGAACGAGGTGACGCCCGCCCAGTCGATCGACCCCGGACCGGCGCTGGAGCTGCAGACCGGCGACGACGTCGTCCACGCCAGCTTCGGCGACGGCGTCGTTACCGCGGTCGAGCCCGGAGGGGTGGTCGTCGTCCGCTTCTCGGGCGACGGCTCGGAGCGCAAGCTGATGGCCGACTACGCCCCGATCCGGAGGCGCTGAGGTTGGCGGCCCGGACGATCGACGGCAAAGCCGTCGCCGCCGCGGTCCGCGAGCGGGTCAAGGTCGACGTCGCCGCCTACGAGCAGGAGGCGGGCCGGGTGCCCGGGCTGGCGACGGTGCTGGTCGGCGAGGACCCCGCCTCGCAGGTCTACGTGGGGATGAAGCGGCGCAACACCGAGGACGTCGGCATGCGCTCCGTCCACCACGAACCCGAGGCCTCGATCCGCGAGGAGGAGCTGCTGGAGCTGGTCCGCGGTCTCAACGAGGACGACGGGGTCGACGGCATCCTCGTCCAGCTGCCGCTGCCCGCTC
Organism: Solirubrobacterales bacterium; assembly: GCA_035712025.1. GTDB lineage: Bacteria > Actinomycetota > Thermoleophilia > Solirubrobacterales > 70-9 > VAYN01. The sequence continues at coordinate 13,272 of DASTBO010000087.1, read as the reverse complement.
ACATCGACGAGAACGCGATCGTCGCCGCGATCGACCCCGCCAAGGACGTCGACGGCCTGACCCCGGTCAACGCCGGCCTGCTCGCCCACGGCGATCCCGGCCTGGTGCCCTGCACCCCGTCCGGGGTGATGGAGCTGCTGAGCCACGAGGGGGTCGAGCTGGAGGGCGCCGAGGCGGTCGTCGTCGGCCGCTCGAAGCTGGTCGGCGTCCCGGTAGCCCGTCTACTGCTGCGGGCCAACGCGACGGTGACCGTCTGCCACTCGCGCACCCGCGACCTCGATGCGACCTGCCGCCGCGCCGACGTCCTCGTCGCCGCGGTCGGCGTTCCCCGGCTGCTCGGCGCCGAGGCGGTGAAGCCCGGCGCGGTGGTGATCGACGTCGGGGTCAACCGGCTCGAGGAGGGCCTGGTCGGCGACGTCGACTACGAGGCGGCGGCCGAGGTCGCCTCGGCGATCACGCCGGTGCCGGGCGGCGTCGGGCCGATGACGATCGCGATGCTGCTCTCCAACACGCTGCAAGCCGCCCGCCTGCGGACGGCGGCCGGGTAGGAAACCCGGCCAGACGCGTCGAAAGCACTCCCTGGAGCACGTATAGGGTCGAACGGCCCACCCCCCAACTCCGAGGAGGAGAAAGATGGACAGGCTCAGTACGGGGGAGAAGATCGCCGGCGGGTCGGCCGTCCTTCTCTTCATCTTCATGTTCTTCGACTGGTTCAAGGTCGAGGTCTCGAGCGGCAACGGCCTCTTCAGCATCAGCGAAGGCGGCAACGCCTGGCAGGCGTTCAGCACGATCGACATCATCCTGCTGATCGTCGTCCTGGTCGCCGTCGGCGTCGCGGTCCTGCGCCTCACCGACGGCGTCTTCGAGCCCTCGTTCTCGCTCAACGCGGTGGTCGCCATCCTCGGCGGGATCGCGGTATTGCTGATCCTCTACCGGATCATCGACCCGCCGCTCGACACCGACCTCCCCGGCGTCGACATCAGCCGCTCGCTGGGCATCTACCTCGGGCTGCTGGCCGCGGCCGGCATCACCTACGGCGGCTATCGGGCGATGCAGGAAGAAGGGACCTCGTTCGGCGAGCTCGGCGACAGCTTCTCCAGCCGCGGCGGCCCCGCCGGGACCCCGCCGCAGCAGCCGTCCTCGGCTACGCCACCGCCTCCGCCACCGCCGCCGAGCTCCGGCCAGGGCGGTCCGCCGCCGCAGTAGCGATGCCCCGGGAGACCTGCTTCGCGAGCGCGACGATGGTCATCATCGGGTTGACGCCGACCGCGGTCGGGAAGAGCGAGGCGTCGGCGACGTAGAGGCCGGCCGTCCCGTAGACCGACCCGTCGACGTCACAGACACCACGGCGCGGATCCGCTGAGATCCGCGCCGTCGCCATCGGGTGGAAAGCCTCGAGCCGCAGCTCGGAGGGCTTGAAGCGGGCCGCCTCGAAGGCCGGGACGTCGCCGGGCCGCAGCACCCCGGCGCGAGGGATGTTGGGGTAGACCTCGGTCGCGCCGGCCGCGAAGTGGACCTCGGCCGCGCGGGCGATCCCGAAGATCACCTTGCGGGCGTCCTCGTCCGCCAGGCGGTAGCTGGCGCGGAAGGCGCCGTCGTTCGCCAGCCCCACTCGCCCGACCGAGGTGTCGCGGATCTGCACGCCGATCGAGCCGATGCGGCCGAACTCGAGCATCGCCCGCTGGTGCTCGGGGCCGGTGCCGACGAGCCAGGCGCCGCCGAAGGCGAGCGGCGTGAAGGTCGCCTCCAGCAGCACGCCCCGGGCCTCCTCCCACTGGTCGACGTAGTAGCTCTGCATGACGCCGTCCCAGCCGCGCACCTCCTCCTCGTAGCGGGCCCCGACCCAGCAGGCGGGATGGATGCGGAGGTTGCGCCCGACCTGGGAGCCGCCGAGGCCGGAGCGCAGCAGCAGCTCGGGCGTACCGAACGAGCCCCCGGCGGCGACCACCGCCCGCCGCGCCCGCACGGTGTAGGCACGCGCGCGGCCGTTCGCGTCGCGCGCCGAGCAGGCGACGCCGACCGCGCGGCCGTCCTCGACCAGGACCCGCCGCGCCTCGACGCCGGTCCGCAGCCGCGCCCCGGCGGCCACCGCGCGCGGCAGGTAGCTGACGTGCATCCCGCGCTTGGCGTCGATCGCGCAGCCGTAGGGGCAGGAGCTGCACTGGACGCAGTTGCCGGCGTTGCGGTGGATCGGCCCGCCGCTGAGCCCGAGCGCCGCCGCGCCCTCCATCGCCAGCTGGCCGTTGCGGCCCATCCGGTCGGGGTCGAGCTGGGTGACGCGGAGGAAGTCCTCGGCCTCGGCGAAGTCGGCGTCGAGGTCGTGCGCCCAGGCGAGCCCGTGCTCCGTGCGCCACTCCTCGAGGACGGAGTCGGGAGCGCGGAAGCAGGTGCCGGAGTTGATCACCGTGGTGCCACCGACCATCTTCGCCACCGGCACCGGGATCGGCGGCCTGCCGTCGGCGATCGTCAGCCCGGCTTCGCGGTAGAGGGTCCGGATCGCCTCCAGCCGGTCGGCGGGGTAGCTGTCGCGGTCGAAGTGGTCGCCCGCCTCGAGGACGAGGACGTCGAGACCGGCCTCGGCCAGCGTCGCCGCCGCGACCGCGCCGCCGGCGCCGGAGCCGACGATCGCGACGTCGCATTCCTCGCCCTCGCCGCGGGGCTCGGTGTCGCCGAGCGAGCCGGCTGGCTCGGGCAGGGTGCCGTCGGCGAGCGCGCAGCTGGCCTCGACCCCGACCCGCGCCTCGACCTCCGGCGCCACCGCGTAGCCGAGGGTCGAGAAGATCTTCGCCATCAGCAGCAGGTCGTGGTGGAGGGAGAGGCGGGAGGAGTCGAGCTTGCGGAGGAAATCCTGCGCCGCCTCCGGGTCCAGGCGGCTGTAGCGCCAGGGGAACGGCAGCCACTCGAAGGCGCGCAGGCCGAGCCGCATTCGCAGCAGCAGTCGCGGCGAGAGCCCGGCGAGGAAGCCCGCCACCGGTCCGGAGACGTCGATGTCGCGCTCCGCCGCCGGCAGGCCGTCGATGCCCGGCGCCATCGCCGCGCAGATCGCGCTCAGGGTGCGCTGCTCAGCGGCCGAGAGCCCTGGCGGGCGCTGTCAACCGGGCTCGGCCGGGCGGCCGATGCGCCCCGCGAGCACCCAGAGCCAGAGCGCCAGCAGCGCCAGGAAGCCGTCGACGAGGAAGTTCAGCAGGTAGATGAAGACCTGTTCCTGGATGACGAAGAAGGCCAGCGAGCCGAGCGAGGAGGCGGTCTTGCCGGCGGCGAGGACCAGCAGCAGCGGCCGGTAGCGGACGACGTCGGCCTGGGCGACCAGGCAGATGCCGGTGATCACGACCATGTAGGCGAAGGCCAGCGCCAGCCAGAGGTACTCCTGGGTGTGCGGCGCCCGGTGGTCGTTGCCGAACCATTCGCCGACGTCGGAGATGACGTCGAGGACGCCGCTGGGCACGAGCAGGAAGAGCAGGCCGACGACCGCGAAGGTGACCGCCAGCAGCCGCAGGTTGAAGACGACGAAACGCTCGGCCCGGGGTCCCTGCATGGCCGGCACTCTAACTGGCTGGGCAGCCAGTTTCCATCCCCACCTAGAATCGCGCCGATGATCGAGCGGGAGCAGGTACTTCACGTGGCGCGGCTGGCCCGCCTTCGCCTCTCCGAGGAGGAGGTCGAGACGATGGTGGGGGAGCTGTCCGGGATCCTCGAGCACGTCGACCGGATCGGCAGCCTCGACCTCGAGGGGGTCGAGCCGACCTCGCACGTGGTGGCGCTGGAGAACGTCCTGCGGGCCGACGAGCCGCGGCCGAGCCTGCCCCGCGACGTCGCCCTGGCCGAGGCGCCCGAACCGCAGGACGGCGCCTTCCGCGCCCCCTCGCCGCAGGCGGAATGAAGGTGACGGGCCGATGACCGACCTGCTCTCCCTCACCGCCCTCGAGGCGCACGAATCGATGGTCGCCGGCGACCTCGCCGCCGCCGAGTACACCGCCGCCTGGCGCGAGGCCGCCGCCGGCGACGGGCTGAACGCCTATCTGTGGCGCGACGAGGGCGGCGGGGAGGCGGCGGCGATCGCGGTCGAGCGCGACTGCGTCGCCCCGATCGCGGTCAAGGACATCTTCACCACCGAGGGCGTGCCGACCACCGCCGGCTCGAAGATCCTCGAGGGCTACCGGCCGCCGTACACCGCGACCGCGGTCCGCAAGCTCCTCGAGGCGGGCGCGCCCGTGCTCGGCAAGACCAACATGGACGAGTTCGCGATGGGGTCCTCGAACGAGAACTCCGCCTACGGCCCGGTGCTCAACCCCTGGGACCGGGAGCGGGTCCCCGGCGGGTCCTCGGGCGGCTCGGCGGCGGTCGTCGCCGGCGGGCTGGCGCCCTGGGCGATCGGCACCGACACCGGCGGCTCGATCCGCCAGCCCGCCGCCTTCTGCGGGATCGTCGGACTGAAGCCGACCTACGGCTCGATCTCGCGCTACGGGATGATCGCCTTCGCCTCCTCGCTCGACCAGTGCGGGCCGCTGACCCGCACCGTCTCCGACGCGGCGCTGCTGCTGGGGATCCTGCAGGGCAAGGATCCGTGCGACTCGACCTCGGTCGGGATCGCGGGCGGGGTCTCCCTTCCCGGCCGCGAGGATCTCTCCGGGCTGCGCTTCGGGGTGCCCTCGCAGCTCGCCGGCGACGATCTCGACGGCGGCGTCCGCGCCGTCTTCGAGGCGACCCTGCGGCAGATCGAGGACCTGGGCGGCGAGATCGCCGAGGTCTCGCTGCCGAGCTGCGAGCACGGGATCTCCGCCTACTACGTGATCGCCCCGGCCGAGGCCTCCTCCAACCTGGCCCGCTACGACGGCGTCCGCTACGGGAAGCGCGCCGGTGGCGACGGCGACCTGATCGAGATGTACGAGACGACCCGCTCCGAGGGCTTCGGCGCTGAGGTGAAGCGGCGGATCATGCTCGGCACCTACGCGCTCTCCTCCGGCTACTACGACGCCTACTACGGCCAGGCGCAGAAGGTCCGCACGCGGATCGCCGGGGACTTCGCCGGCGCCTTCTCGGAGGTCGACTTCGTCGTCACCCCGACCGCGCCCTCGGTCGCCTTCGGGCTGGGGGAGAAGACCGACGATCCGCTGGCCATGTACCTGAACGACTTCTTCACCGTGCCGATGAGCCTCGCCGGGATCCCGGCGATCTCGATCCCGGCCGGGCTCGCCGAGCCGGAGGGCGGGGGCCCGCAGCTGCCGGTCGGGTTCCAGATCGCGGCCCCGGCCTTCGCCGAGCAGCGCCTGCTCGACGCCGCCTACGCGCTGGAGCAGGGGATCGGCTTCGACGCCCGCCCGGAGGGCCTCGATGGCTGAGCTCGAGGCGGTCATCGGGCTGGAGATCCACGTCCAGCTGGCGACGAAGACGAAGATGTTCTGCGGCTGCGAGCTGTCCTTCGGCGACGAGCCGAACGTCCACACCTGCCCCGTCTGCCTCGCCCATCCCGGCGTCCTCCCGGTCCCCAACGAGCAGGCGATCCGCTACGCGCTGCAGATCGGCGCGGCGCTGAACTGCGAGATCGCCCCGCGCTCGATCTTCCACCGCAAGAACTACTTCTATCCCGACAGCCCGAAGGCGTACCAGATCAGCCAGTACGACATCCCGATCTGCGGCGCCGGCCGGCTCGGCGACGTCCGCATCCACCGCGCCCACCTCGAGGAGGACGCGGCGAAGATGATCCACGTCGGCGAGTCGGGCCGGATCCACGGCTCCGGCGCCTCGCTGGTCGACTTCAACCGCGGCGGCACGCCGCTGGTCGAGATCGTCACCGAGCCCGACCTGCGCGGCGCCGCCGAAGCCGCCGAGTGGGCGCGCCTGCTGCGCGAGACGGTGCGCCAGCTCGGCGTCTCCGACGTCAACATGGAGGAGGGGAGCCTGCGGGTCGACGCCAACGTCTCGGTACGGCCGGCCGGCAGCGAGGAGCTCGGGACCAAGACCGAGCTGAAGAACATGAACAGCTTCCGCTTCCTGCAGCGCGGGGTCGAAGCCGAGCTCGTCCGCCAGCGCGAGCTGGTCGAGGCGGGGGGGACGGTCGAGCAGGAGACGCTCCACTTCGACCCGGCGAGCGGCACCCTCACCTCGCTGCGCTCGAAGGAGGAGGCGCACGACTACCGCTACTTCCCCGAGCCGGATCTGGTGCCGCTGGCACCGACCGAGGAGATGCTGCGCGAGGCTCGGGAGTCGCTGCCGGAGCTGCCGGTGGCGCGGATCGCGCGCTACGTGGAGATGGGCGTGCCCGAGGACGTGTCCCTGACCCTGGCGACCGACCCCCGCACGGCCGGCTACTTCGAGAGCGTCGTCGAGGAGGCGGACGGGCTCGAGCCGCGGGTGCTGGCCAACTGGGTGACGGGAGACCTGGCGGCGGCGCTGCGCCAGGCCGAGGTCGAGGGAGGCGCAGCCGACTCCCGGGTCTCGCCCCCGGCCCTCACGGCGCTGGTGAAGATGGTCCAGGAGAAGAAGATCTCCCACGGCAGCGGCAAGACCGTTCTCGGGATCATGGTCGCCGAGGGCGGCGACCCCGAGCCGATCGTCGAGCGCGAGGGCCTTGCCCAGATGTCCGACTCCGGCGAGCTGGAGGCGATCGTCGAGCAGGCGATGGCCGACAACCCCGACGCCGTCGAGAAGATCCGCGAAGGCAACGGCAAGGCGATCGGCGCCATCGTCGGCGCCGTGATGCGAGAGACCAAGGGCCGCGCCGACGGCGGCGAGGTCAACCGGTTGATCCAGGCGAAGCTTTGATCAGGCGGGGATAACGCGAATACCAGAGCTGTTTCTATTGCTTGAAGCGGTTAGCATCCGCTGCCGGTGCGAGAGGAGGGAGCATTCACGGGGCCGTTCTGGGCAGATGTGCTCACCGTGGGCTTCGCGGGGCAGCTATTCGGCGGTTTGGGAGGTTTCGTCCTTGCCAAGTACTACAACCGCGTGATGCAACCCTCCCGCAAGATCAGCGAGCAGGGCTTCGCCCTTGATTGCGCGTATGCGGTGGCCGGTGCAGCGATGGGATACGTGGCAATCGGGCATGCGGTGCGCGCTATCTTTTTCTAGACCCTATGAACCGACTCCGCTCAGCTGTACCGGCAGTTCTGGCTGGCTTGGTCTTAGGGGCCCTTGCGGCCTTCCTGGGCGTCCGAGGTGCTTTGTCCTATCTCCTCGTTGCCGCCCTCGGCGTCGGCATCGTCGTCTGGCTCTTCCTCGTCGAGATCGGACGCCTGGCCCATCAGAACTCCCACGTTGTGAAGTTTCATCAGGCCACAGTGGGTGCAGACGACCGGGATGGCTCTGAATCCTTTTCCGGGCGTGGCTTCGATGCCGAGGTTGTCCAGCCCTTGAAGGGCTATCGGTTTGCCGAGGAAGAAGTCGCCGTGTCTGCAGTTCGGGCAAAGGCTGCTCCTCTCTTCGATCTCCGCTTGAAGCCGGTCAAGGTCAATTTTCGGGCTGGTCATCACATTGATCCTATGCCTCTCCCGCCCTCTTAGCGGGTACCGAGGGCGCCGTTCTTGAGGCATCTGTAACTTTGTAACAACTTGTTACAAGCGTGCTAGATTCGGGTCATGGCCTGGAACGTCGTGATCGCGGGCGGTGGATTCGGCGGCGCTGCGGCGGCGCGGGAGCTGGAGCGCACGCTGCCGAAGCAGTCGGCGCGGCTGACGCTGGTCAACGAGACGAACTTCGCGCTCTACACGCCGTTCCTGCCCGAGGCGGCGGCCGGGACGTTGGAGCCGCGGCACGTGGTGACGCCGCTGCGCGACCTCCTCAAGCGGACCTACCTGCGGCTGGGCTCGATCGTCGGCCACGACCCCGAGGCCAAGACGGTGACGCTGCGGGCCAAGTACGGCGAGACCGAGGTGCTGCCCTACGACCAGCTGCTGCTCTCGCTCGGCTCGGTCTCGCGGGTGCTGCCGGTCCCGGGCCTGGCCCAGCACGCGGTCGGGTTCAAGAGCCTCGCCGACGCGATCTACCTCCGCAACCACGTGATCGAGACGTTGGAGGAAGCCAACGCGACCGAGGACCCGGCGCGGCGGGAAGAACTGCTCACCTACGTCTTCGTCGGCGGCGGCTATGCCGGGCTCGAGGCGCTGGCCGAGCTGCAGGACTTCGCCGCCGACGCGATGGACAGCTACCCGCGCGCCCGCCTGCACGGGATGCGCTGGGTCCTGGTCGAGGCGACCGACCGGGTGCTGCCGGAGATCGACCGCGACCTCGGCGAGTACGCGCTGCGCGAGCTGCGCGGCCGCGGCATCGACATCCGCATGGAGACGACGCTGGAGGAGGTCACCGCGAACACCGCCACGCTCTCCAGCGGCGAGGTGCTGCCGACCCGGACGGTCGTCTGGACCGCGGGCGTGGCGCCGCAGCCGATCCTCAAGGAGCTGAACGTGCCGCTCGACGAGCGGGGGCGCGTCCCGGTCGACTCCTTCCTGCGGGTGCAGGGCATGGACTCGGTCTGGGCGATCGGCGACTGCGCCGCGGTCCCCGACCCGAGCGGCGGCACCTCGCCGCCGACGGCGCAGACCGCGGTGCGGCAGGGGCCGGTCGCCGCCCGCAACATCGCCGCCGAGCTCGGCGTCGGCGGCCCCAGCCCGTACGAGTACCGCTCGGAAGCCGCCTTCGTCAACCTCGGCCGCTACAAGGCGGTCGGCAAGATCGGCGACCGCACTTTTCGCGGCTTCCCGGCCTGGTGGCTGGCCCGGACCTACCACATGAGCCAGATCCCGGGCTCGGCGCGAAAGTTCCGCGCCGTCCTCGACTGGACCGCCGGCCTGCCCTTCCGCCGCGACCTCTCCGAGGTCGGCTCGATCGGCCACCCCAAACCACTCGCCTAGCCGAGACCGCAAAAAAGCACCTCCAGGGTGCCTTATTGCGGTCTCGAGATCTTTGATGGTCCCTATTCCACCGTCAGGGTGGTGTGCATCCCTCTTTCCTCGTGTTCGGGGAGGGAGCACCAGAGGCGGTATTTGCCGGCCGGGAGGTCGAAGCTGGCGGCGGACAGCTCCTGGGAGTCCGTCTCGGGGATCTGAAGCGGCTCGCCTTCGTCGCCCTCGCGGCGCAGGTTGAGGTTGTGGGGGTCTTCTCCCTGGTTGTTGAGCTCGACCGTGATCTCGCCGGCTTTGACTTTGGGACGGGAGAGCACCCAGTAGAACTCCGCCGCTCGCGCCGAGAGACGGTTCGCTTCCGGCTCTGGTTCCTGCTCGGGATCAGGGGTGGGGGTCGCGCCGGGTGGTGGCGCCGGGGCAGGAGCGGCCGCGATCGGCGCGCAGGTCCACCAGTGACGCCTGCGCACGACCTTGCGGACCTTGCCGTGCCGCTTCACGCGCTTCACGACCCGCTTCGAGTGCCGCTCCCAGGTGCATTCGCTCGCGCTCGCCGTCCCTGACAGCGGCTGCGGAGTCACGGTCGTGCTCGCCGCCATGCCCAGCAGCAGCAGTACGGCGGCGAGCACGACCGCCGCGACAGCCCGCCTCACGCCTTCACCAGCGCCGGCCGCGCAAACCCGGCGGCGCCGGGGATGATCGCCTCGGCGTCGAAGTCGAGCCACTGCTCGAGCAGAGAGCAGTACATCGCCCGGAAGTCGCTCGTCACCCGCAGGTTGTCGTCCTCGTCGAGGCTGGCGAGGCCGGGGAACTCGCCGACCATCTCGCCCTTCGCCTGGGAGCCGATCACGAAGGCGCAGCCGGCGGCGCCGTGATCGGTGCCGAGCGAGCCGTTCTCTTCCGGCCGGCGGCCGAACTCGCTCCAGAGCTCGATCAGGACCCGGTCGGCGAGCCCGCGCGCCTCGAGGTCGCGCTGGAAGGCGAGGATCGCCTCGCAGGTCTGGCGCAGGTTGCCTTCGAGGTCGCCCGCCTGGTCGGCGTGGGTGTCGTAGCCGCCCGGCGCCCGCACCGTCACCACCCGCATCGGCAGGCCGACGGCGATGTAGGCGGCGAGCCCGGCGAGCTTGTGGGCGAACCAGTCGTCGGGATAGGCGACCGGGCTGGAGAACCCGCCGACCCCGGCCAGGTCCTGGCGCAGCTTGTCGGTCTGCGAGGCGGCGCGGCGCACCTGCGAGAGGCCGGGGGAGTCGGCCGGGAGCGAGCCGAAGCGGGCGAAGCTGCGGAACATCTCCGCTTCGATCGGGTCGCTGACCCGGGACCAGAGGTCGTAGCCGTCGACGCTTTCGATCGCCGCCACCGGCTTCTCGGCGGTGGCGATCATCGGCGAGAGCGAGCCGTCGAGCGAGAGCCCCTGCAGCGGGTTCTCTTCGTCGCCGACCGCGTCGAGGTAGCGGCCGAGCCAGCCGGTGCGATAGCCGACCTGCAGCTCGCCGATCTCGTAGTAGTGGCGGGAGGTGAAGTGCGATTGGTCGGGATGGTCGTAGCCGATCGCCGGGAAGGCGCTGACCTTGCCCTCGCCGTGGAGGGTGGCGAGCGCCGCCGCGGCCGGGTGCCACTGCAGGCTCGGGTCCTCGGCGAAGGGCGCCCCGGCACCGGAGGGCAGCGCCAGGTTCGGGCGCAGCTGGGCGTAGCGCGAGTCGCCGACCGGCGCCAGCAGGCTGAGCGAGTCGATGCCGCCGTCGAAGAAGACCGAGACGAGGATCTTGTCCCCCTGGGCGGCCTGGGCGATCCCGGTCTCGAAGGCCGAGAGCGGGATCTTCGAGGCGCCGTAGACCGCCAGCGCCAGGCCGGCGCCGCGGGAGAGGAACTTGCGACGCGAGAGCCCGGTGCCGGCCGGCTCGGGCATCCCGGGCTCGATCGCCGGCAACCCCATGCCGGCCTCCGCGGCGGCCGAGCGCAGCAGCTGCGAGCGGGTGTAGCCGTCGCAGCAGGAATGGTGTCGGGGGCCTGGGCTCATTGCAGGATCGTGTCCGGGCTGACGCCGATCAGCTGCAGCAGGGCGTTCTGGCGCAGCGCCCGGTAGGGGCCCTTCTGCCAGTTGGCGAGGATCAGGCTCTCGCTGCGGCGGCCGAAGTCGAGCAGCTCGTCGCGGTGCTCGGTTCGCAGCTCCGGCGAGCCCCAGGCGGCGACCGCGCGCGCTAGCGCTTCCTCGGGGGTCTCGGTGGTGCTGTAGTCGTCGTTCCAGGCGTCGACCGAGACCTCCTCCAGCGCGTAGGTGACCATGTTCCAGCGCGCCCGCATCCGCGAGGTGTCGAGCCAGCGGTCGTCGTCCCAGCCGGAGACGTTCGGCGGCCAGAAGAGGCGCTGCCCCGCTTCTTCGCAGAGCCAGACCCAGGCCTCGGTGTCGATCGGCCGCCCCAGCGCCCGCAGCATCGTCGCCAGCTGGACGACCGGCGGCTTCACCATCGGCGGGCCTTCGTAGAGCTCCGGGCTCATCAGGATCGCCTCCAGGACCGGGCGGATCTGCCAGCCGGAGGAGACGTAGGTCTGCTCCAGCGACTGGCGCAGCGAGCTCGAGGGCGGGACCGGGACGAAGTAGCTCCACAGCTTGGCGACGAAGAACGAGGGGTGGAGGGGATGCTCGACGCAGAGCCGGCAGGCGTCTTCCCAGCTCCAGTTGCCGGCCTTGCCGAAGACGGTCTTGGTACCGGCGTCGTGCCATTGCGGCTCGAAGCGGAAGTTGTGCTCGCCCTCCTCGCTCGACCATTCGCTGCGCCAGCCGGTGAGGGAGCGGGCCTGTTCGCGAATGTCGTCCTCGCTGTAGGCGCCGCGGTCGGCGCCGAGCGAGAACAGCTCCATCATCTCGCGGGCGTAGTTCTCGTTCGGGGCCCATTTGTAGTTTTCGTTGCCGTTCAGCCACTGCAGCATCGCCGGGTCGGTCGTCACCGCCTTGAAGAGGTCGAGGAACGAGCCGAAGCAGCGGGCGCGGAAGAGGTTCGACTGGTCGATCATCTGCTGCGTCGTCGAGACGTTGGCGTTGGAGGTCGCGAACCAGTCGTGGAGGATCAGCGCCATCCGCTCGACCAGCGGTTGGTCGGTGCGGACCATGCGGTCGAGCCACCAGAGGTGGTCGTGGCCCCAGGCGTCGGCGGGGGCGAGCGGGTTGCCGTCGCCGTCGCGCGGCGAGGGGCCGCTGAGGTGGGCGGCGCCGCTCGGCCGGGTCAGCGACTGGACCGCGCCGACGAGCCCGAGCGAGGCGAGCTGGTCGGCCTGCCCCGGAACCGGCCCGAAGCCGGCGCGCTGCAGCAGGCGGACCGCCTGCGCGTGCCCGAAGGCGCCCTGGAAGGCGCCGGGCGGGCGCGGGTCGGAGCTTGCCGCGGGCGCGACGGCCGGAGCCTGCCGCGGCGGCTTCGGCCCCGGTCCGCGGGAGTGGCCCTTCTTCGGCTTGTGCCGGTGGCGGAAGACGAAGCCCTGGACCCGCCAGTCGCCCTGGCCGTCGGGGACCCAGCGGTAGTGCTTGTCCTTCCAGACGCGGCGTCGCTTGCGCCGCCGATGCTTCGGCTTCGCTGCGACTGGTTTCTGCTGCGGGACCGCCATGTGCAAGCAGGCCCCTGCGGGGGCCTTGCAGGGTTTGTCGGCAGCAAGGCGCCGAAATTGAAGGGCCGCCGGCGGCCGCTGGACATTAGGTCTACGCCGCGAGGCGCAAGAATGGGTACGTGGAGTACCTCGTCATCGCCTTCTTCTTCGGCCTCGCCACCGGCGTCATCGGCCGCGGCAAGGGCAGCTCTTTCTTCATCTGGTTCGTGATCGGCATGGTCGTGCCGCCCCTCGGCCTGATCGCGGTGATCCTCTACCGGGTCGACAAGGACGAACCGGAACGCCAGTGCCCGAACTGCCACAAGGCGGTGAAGCTCTACGTCCAGGTCTGCCCCCGTTGCGGCACGGACCTGTACCTGCCGGACCCCGCGGCGGTGCGGCACCCCGGCGTTCGCTGAGTCGACCTGCCTGTCGGCGGGCTAACTCGGCGAGGGCTCGACGAAGCGCCTGACGAAGGCGATCGCGCGGTCGCAGACCTCGCGCCAACCGCTGTCGATCGTCAGCGAGTGACCGCGGTTGGGGACTTTCTCGATCTCGGTCACGGCCCGGTTGCGGCTCTGGCGCTTGTAGGAGGCGTTGGCGATCGCCCACGGCACGGTGTGGTCCTTCTCGCCGTCGATGATCAGGAGCGGACCGCGCGCCGGGTTGTTCGGGTCGAGCTTGGCCTCGGTGAACGGGTTCAGGTTCGCGTTCGCCATCTGCATCAGCGCCACCCCGGGCGCCGCCACGTGGAAGGTGTCGTAAAGCTCCTTCGCCTCCTCGTCGTCGAGGGCGTTGGCCCAGCCGTACCTGAACTGGTCGCGGGTGAGGGTGATCGCGCGGCCGCGGTTGAGCGGGTTCT
>DASTBO010000086.1:0-20166 GCA_035712025.1 Solirubrobacterales bacterium | reverse complement strand
GTCACCGAGACGACATCTCCCGGCCGCCGCTCGGCGACCGCTTCGGCCAGGTCGTCGGGGCTGACGATGTCGCGCCCGTCCACCTGCAGGATCACGTCCCCGCCGGTCCGGTAGCGGCCGGCCTGGAAGGCGAGTTTGTCGCTTCCTCCCTTGATTCCGGCCTTCTCCGCCGGGCTGCCGGAGGAGACGTCGGCGACCAGGCCTCCGAACGAGGCGTCGAGGTCGAGCTTGCGGGCCAGCTGGGGATAGAGCGGCTGACTGGAGACCCCGATGTAGGCGTATTCGGCCTCGCCGTCCTCGCGCAGCTGGGCGATCGAGCGCTTGACGGCTGAGATCGGGACCGCGAACCCGACTCCGTCGTTGGCGCCGGAATTGGTCTCGATCTGCTGGTTGATCCCGATCACGCGGGCGCCGGCGTCGAGCAGCGGCCCGCCCGAGTTGCCGGGGTTGATCGAGGCGTCGGTCTGGATCGCGCCGGCGATTTCGAACTGGGTGAGGGACTGGACGGCGCGGTCGGTGGCGGAGACGACGCCGACCGAGAGCGACTGCTGCTCGCCGAACGGGCTGCCGATCGCGGCGACCGGCTGGCCGACCCGCAGATCGCGGTCGTCCCCCAACTCCAGCGGGTGCAGGTCGAAGCCGTCGGGCTCGATCCGCAGCAGGGCGACGTCGACGAAGGGATCGAAGCCGACGATCTCGGCCGGGACCACGTTGCGGTCCGGGAACTCGACGTAGACCTGCTCGGCGGTCGAGCGGTCGTCGCCGTCTTCTTCGGTGACGACGTGGGCGTTGGTGACGATCTCGCCCTCGGCGTTGAGCACGAAACCCGACCCTTCGGCGGCACCGGCGTCGAAGACCGAGCGGATCGTCACCACCCCCGGCGAGGCCTCCTCGTAGACCTCGGTGGCGTCGAAGCCCGGGCTCGAGGCCTGGATCACCACCTCCGGCTCGGGGGCGGCGGTCGCCGCGTTCGCGCTGCCCCCGGTCGAGTCGGAGGTCTCGTCGCTCCCTCCGCAGCCGACCAGGAGCCCGAGGCAGAGCAGGGCGAGAATGGCCGAGAGGCGCCTCACGTGCCGACCCTGACCGGGGCGCGGGTCGACCGCGGTGCGACCACCGAGCGCGGCCCCGGCGGCAGGTCGAGGGTGAAGGCGGTGAAGCGGCGGCTGGAGCTGATCGTGATCTCGCCCTTCATCCGCTGGGCGAGCTCGGTCGCGATCGCCAGCCCGAGCCCCGAGCCACCGGCTTTGTCGGCCGTGTAGAAGCGCTCGAAGATCCGCTTCTGGGCGCGCTGGGGGATCCCCGGCCCCGCGTCGGAGACGGTCAGCTCGGCACGGCCGTTGGCGGAGTAGGTGGTCACGGTGACGTCGGTGCCCTCGGGGGTGTGGGTGAGGGCGTTGTCGAGCAGGATACGGATGACCTGGCGCACCCGGTCGGGGTCGCCGAGGGCGATCGCCGGCTGCTCCGGCGTGCGCAGCTGCAGGCGCGAGCCGCGCAGGTCGGCGCGGGGACCGAACTCCCTGGTCACCTCGCGCGCGAGGGCGCTGAGGTCGACGCTGCTCGCCCGCATCACCACCGCGCCGGCGTCGAGCTGGGAGAGGTCGAGGAGGTCGGTGGTCAGCTTGGTCAGGCGCTCGATCTGCTGGCGCATCGTGCGCACGAACTCGGCCCGCTCCTCCGGGCTCGGATCCTCGTCCTCGAGCAGCTCGACGAAGCCGCCGAGGCTGAAGATCGGCGTCCGCAGCTCGTGCGAGGCGTTGGCGATGAACTGCTTGCGGGCGCTGTCGAGCTCGGCCAGGCGTCGCTGCATCTCGTTGAAGGTGCGGGCGAGATCGCCGAGCTGGCCGGCGGAGGCGACCGGGATCGAGGTTTCGAAGTTGCCGTCGGCGACTTTGCGGGCGGCGTCCTGCAGGCTGCGGATGTTGTTGGCGGCGGCGCGGCTGTAATAGAGGCCGATCGCGGTGGCGATCGCGACCGCGATCAGGCCGCCGGTGAGGATCTGCAGTTTTACCGCGTCGTCGCCGCTGGCCGAGCCGCCGATCGCGACGGCGTAGACGTAGACCACGGCGGTGGCGCCGACCGCGATCGCGATCGAGATCAGCGTGATGCGGCTGGCGAGGTCGCTGAGCCGGAGGCCTCGCATCGCGCTCATTCCCGAAATCGGTAGCCGACCCCGCGCACGGTGAAGAGGTACGCCGGGTCTTTGGGATCCCGCTCGAGCTTCTCCCGCAGGTGCCGGATGTGGACGTCGACGGTGCGGGGATCGCGGTAGTCGGAGTCGCCCCATACGTGCTCCAACAGCGTCTCGCGGGTGAGGACGCGGCCGGGCGAGCGGGCGAGGGCGCCGAGGATCTCGAACTCGACGTAGGTGACTTTGACCTCCTCGTCGTCCAGGGTCACCATCCGCCGGTCGAAGTCGATCGTCAGTCCGTCCGACTCGATCGCCCCGCCCTCGACCGTCTCGCCGCCCATCCGCGAGCGCCGCAGCGCCGCTTTCACCCGGCTGCGGAACTCGCGCATCGAGAAGGGCTTGGTGATGTAGTCGTCGGCGCCGACCTCGAGCCCCGCCACCTTGTCGGTCTCGCTGCCTTTCGCGGTCAGCATGATGATCGGCACCTGGCTGCGCGAGCGCAGCTGGCGGCAGACTTCGACGCCGCCCATCTGGGGCAGCATCAGGTCGAGGATGACCAGGTCGAAGCGCCCTTCCTCGAAGCGACGCAGCGCTTCGGTGCCGTCGAGCGCGGAGGTGACGTGGTAGCCGTCCTTGCGCAGCGGGTAGCTGAGCAGGGTCTGGATCGACTGCTCGTCGTCGACCAGGAGGATGCGGGCTGAACCGTTCGGCACGGCTTAAGGGTAGTTGCCGGGGAGGTTTGGACGCATGTGCGAGTACTAAGAACTAAGGATCTGGAAGGGGGGGCCGATAAAGACCGCGAAGGCCATGCAAACGCAGGAACTGAAAACTCTGGTCGAAGCCGGCACCTACAAGCCGGACCCCGCCCGGGTCGCGATCGCGATGCTCAGCCGCCGCGGCGTTCGCGAGCTGCTGACCGGGATCCACGCGACGGCTTCGCGAAATGGTCATGGCCCTCAGCCTCCAGCCGTTCGCCCCCGGGCAGCCTGATCTCGACCCCCCCTCCCGTCGCGACTTCGCCGATCTGGGTGAGAGCGGCCTCCCCGGCCGCCTCGACCCCCGCTGAGGCCTCCTCGAGCGCTTCCGGCGGCAGCGTCGCCAGCAGCTCGTAGTCCTCCCCGCCGGAGACCGCGAGTCGAAGCGGGTCGCGGCTGGCCGCGGCGGCGACCTCCGCCACCCCGGGGGCGAGCGGCAGCCGGCTCGCCTCGAGGCGAAGGGCGACGCCGCTCGCTTTCGCGACGTGGCCCGCGTCGCCGGCGAGGCCGTCGCTGAGGTCGATCATCGCGCGGGCGCCGGCCGCCGCCAGCGCCCGCCCGGAGCCGAGACGCGGCGAGGGGTCGAGCTGACGCGCGCGGAGGTCTGCGGCGAGCGGCGGGGGGACCGCGGCCGCGAGGTCGCCGGCGTCGAGCAGGAGGCGTCCCGCCGCGGCGGCGCCGATCTCCCCGGTGAGGACGACGAGGTCGCCGGGCTGGGCCCCGCCGCGGCGGACCAGGTCCGCCGCGCGCCCGGCGTGGCCGACGACGGTGACCGCCAGGGTGAGCGCCGGCGCCCTGGTCAGGTCGCCGCCGGCGAGGGCGGTCCCCGTCGCCGCCGCGAGGTCGAGCATCCCGTCGAGCAGGGCGAGGAGATCTTCCTCGCCGAGATCGCCGGGGACGCCGAGGGCCACGTAGGCCTCGCCCGCCTCGGCCCCCATCGCGGCGAGGTCGGAGAGCGCGGTGGCGAGTGCCTTGCGGCCGATCGTCTCCAGCCCCGCCTCGCCGCGGCGGAAGTGGACCCCGTCGACCAGGGCGTCGACCGAGGTTGCCGTGGCGCCGCCCGGAACCGTGATCGCGGCGTCGTCGCCGCTGCCCAGCTCGAGCCTCGACCCGCCCGCCGGCAGACGCTCGCGCAGCTTCGCCAGCAACTCGAACTCGCCCATCGTCCGACTATCCCAGACACTAAGGTGCGAGCGGACGTGGAGCGCCGCCAGCCATTCCTGCACCGGGTGGGCGAGGCCGGTTCGCGGGTTGGCAAGAAGCCGCCCCGCAGCCGCAAGGTCCGTCTCGCCCTCCAGATCGGCCTCGCCGTCCTGATCTTCGGCTTCCTCGTCCTCACGGTCATCGACCAGTGGTCGGAGATCCAGGACGAGGGCGTGCACTTCCACGTCGGCTGGCTGATCCCGGCGATCGTCATCCTCCCCTTCTTCTTCGTCCTCAGCGCCTACGGCTGGGACCTGACCTTGCGCTTCCTCGGCTATCGGATCGGCTTCGGCCGCGCCCAGGTCGCCTGGGGGCAGCCGCTGCTGGCGCGCTACGTCCCCGGCAGCGTCCTCTACGTGCTGGGGCGGCTGCTGCTCTCCGAGCGGGCGGGCATCCCGCGTCGGATCACGATCACGAGCATCGTCTACGAACAGGCCGTCTCGGCGACCTCGGCCGTGGTCGTCGCCTCCTACTTCATCATCAAGCACCCCGACCTTCAGGGCGAGCCCTACCGCTGGGCGGTGCTGCTGCTGATTCCGGCGGCGATCGCGGTCCTGCATCCGAGGATCTTCGGCCCCCTCGCCAACTGGGCCCTGCGCAAATTCGGCCGCGAGCCGCTGCCGGTGTTCGTCCCCCTCCACGGCATCCTCGCCCTGATCGCCTTCTACACGCTCAACTGGCTGGTCACCGCGCTCGGCCTCTACTGCGTCGCCCGCGCGGTCACGTTCATCCCCTTCGAGGACCTCCTCCTGGTCGGGTCGGCGCAGGCGATCGGCTACGTCGCCGCCCTGGTGACGCTGATCGCGCCCGCCGGCCTCGGCGTCAAGGACGCGGCCTTCGCCTGGGCGATGAAGGCCGCCCTGCCGAGCAAGAGCTTCGCCCTGGGGTCGCTGATCGCGATCGCCGCCCGCGGTGTCCTCACCCTCGCCGAACTGATCTACGTCGGCGGCGTCACCCTGCTCGGTCGCCGGGAGGGATGGAGCATCCCCACCGGGATCCTGCATCCCTCGCCCGAGGAGGAAGAGGCGGAGCGCCAGGCTGCGGCGCCGTCGGGCTAGAGCGGGATCCGGGCTCCCAGCTGGTAGGCCGTCAGGAGGAGGGTCAAGGCTCGGAGGGGCCGATCTCTGGAGATCGCCGCCAGGGGAAGGAGCCAGATCAGGTACCAGGGGAGGAGCCAGGCGGTGGCGAGGAGGAGGGCGAGGGTGGCCCAGGCGGAGGCGCGTATCCAGTCGCCGCCCCGCCAGGTCCAGGCGAGCAGACCGGCGATCGCGGCGAGGAAGAGAACCGCGGCGGCGAAGCGGGTCGCGTCGGGATCGAGGCCGGTCAGGCGCGAGGCGAGGATCGGGATGCTCATGTAGCTGGTCCGGCTCTGGTTCTCCCCGGCGAGCCCGAAGCCGTGCAGCCAGTCCCACCCGAAAGCGAGCCAGGCGGCGACGCCCAAGGCGAGCATCGCGCCAAGGCTCCCCAAAACGAGGCGCCCCCCTATTCGCCTGTTCCTTTTCGTTGCTGTTCCCCGAAAAGGAACAGGCGAAGGGCGGTGGATGGCGCCGATGAGGGCGAAGGGGGCTATCACCGCTGCGGAGAGCTTGGTGGCGACCGCCGCGGTCAGGGCGGCGCCGGCGGAGAGCTCGCGGCCGGCGAGGAGGGCGGCGACGGCGAGCATCGCCAGCAGCATCGTCACCCCGTCGTTGTGGGCGCCGCCGACGACGTGGACGAGGACCAGCGGGTTGAGGGCGACGAAGGCGGCGGCGCGCCGCGGGTCGGCGCCACGCCAGGCGGCGATGCGAGCGGCCGTGGCGGCGATCCCGAGGACCGAGAGCGCCGCGACCGCCTTCAAGACCGCCACGGCGACGCCCGCCGGGAGCCAGGCGAGTGGGTAGCTGGCGAGGGTGAAGAGCGGTCCGTAGGCGCTGGTCGCTTCGGTCCAGGCGACCTTGGCGTAAGCCGGGTCCGCGGGAGCGGCCGAGGGCGGGTGCACGTAGGGGTCGAGCCCGTGCTGGACGCCGAGCCGGGCGTAGGCGACGTAGCTGTAGACGTCGTGGGAGAGGAGGACCGGGGCGACGGCGAACCCGGTGACGAGGAGGGCGATCGCACCCCAGACGATCCGGCGCCCCAGCCGTGGCGCGAGGGCGAGGACCCCGAGGTAGCCGGCGAACCCGGCCCACATCAGGGCGAAGGCGATGCCCGGGTCGATTCGCGGCCTACCTACCTGCGCCCTCGCCGCCCCCGACATCCTGGGACGGAGCGGGCGGCGGAGCTGGCGCCGGGTACGGTTCCTGACCCGCGCCCGGGGCGTAGGCGTCGGGGTCGTAGCCGCCGACCGCGGCGCTGCCCGGCGGCGGCGCTCGGTCGCCTTCCCCGTCGCCGCCACCCGTGCCCAGGCTGCTCTCGTCGCTCGGGCTCGAGCGCGCGTAGCGGCCGTAGAAGGGGGACCAGCTGATCTTCTGGCTCGGCTCCTCGAATTCCTCGCAGGGCACGCCCGCGCCGGTGTAGAGCGAGTGCCAGATTTCGGCCGGGAAGGTGCCGCCGAAGACGGTCCTCCCGTGCACGCTCGACATCGAGACGTCGTTCGACTCGGGATAGCCGACCCAGACCACGGTCGCCAGGTTGGGCTGGTAGCCGGCGAACCAGGCGTCGGTGTATTCGTCGGTGGTCCCGGTCTTGCCCGCCTGGCCGGCGCAGCCGGTGTAGGCGGCCGTGCCGGTGCCTTCGGTGATGTTGTCGTGCAGCAGCCGGGTCACCTCCCAGGCGACCGCCGGCGACACCGCCTGCTCGGGCTTTGCCGCTTCGGGACGGTCGACGTGCCCGTTGGGGAAGACGACCTTCTCGACGGCGACCGGCTTGCGGTGCAGCCCGCCGTCGGCGAGGGTCGCGTAGGCGCTCGACATCTCCAGCGGCGAGACCCCGATCCGCAGGCCGCCGATCCCCTCGGCCGGGATCCCGTCGAGCGGCGAGACGATCCCCATCTGGTGCGCGGTCGCCGCCACCGCCGCCGGGCCGACGTCGAGGTCGAGCTGGGCGAAGACGGTGTTGTCGGAGGCGACCGTGGCCTGCTGCAGGTTGACCGACCCCAAATAGCCTTCGTCGGCGGTGTGCACGGTCCAGTGCCCCCAGTGGGGCAGGTAGAGGTCGAGCGGTTTCGAGGTGTAGTAGGTCGAGTAGGGATCGATGCCCTGGCGGATCGCCGTCGTCAGGACGAAGGTCTTGAAGGTCGAGCCGGGCTGGCGGTGCCCCTGGGCGGCGAGATTGAACTTGCTCGCTTCGTAGTCGGAACTCGAGACCATCGCCCGGATGTGGCCGTTGCGGGGGTCGATCGAGACGAGGGCCGAGGAGGGGTCGGTCGAGTAGGGGAGTGCCGAGCGCATCGCTTCGAGGCCGACTTCCTGCAGCTCGGGCTCGATCGTCGTCTGCACCTCGAGGCCGCCGCGGCGCACGGTGTTCGCCCCGTACTCCTCGATCAGCCTGCTTTCGACGTAGTCGAAGAAGTAGGGCTCGCGGTGCTCGAAGTAGCTCTCGTCGAGGTTGACCCGCAGGCCGCCCGCGATCGCCGCCCGCGCCCGCTGCTCGCTGATGTAGCCGAGCTTCGCCATCTGGCGCAGGACCTGGTCGCGGCGCGCCTTCGCGGCCGCCGGCGCCAGCAGCGGGTTGTATTCCGAGGGCGCCTGCGGCAGCCCGGCCAGCAGCGCCGCTTCGGGCAGCTTCAGCTTCCAGACCGACTTCGAGAAGAAGATCTTCGCGGCGGCGGCGACCCCGACCGCGGTCGTCCCTTCGACCGTCCCGTAGGAGGCGACGTTGAGGTAGGAGCCGAGGATTTCCCGCCGGCTGTGGCGTTCGGAGTACTCGATCGCCAGCTGCGCCTCTTCGATCTTCCGCTCCAGGGTCCGCTGCGGGTTCTCGATGCAGAGGTTGCGAACCAGTTGTTGGGTGATCGTCGAGCCGCCCTCGACCGCTTCGCCCGCTTCCAGGTCCTTGACCGCGGCCCGCAGGATGCCCTCGTAGTCGAGGCCGTCGTGCTCGTAGAAGCGCTGGTCCTCGATCGCCACCGTCGCCAGCTGCAAGCTCTTGGGTACGCGGTCGATCGAGACCAGCGAGCGGACCTGCGGCGAGGCGACGGTTCCCAGCTTCGACCCGTCGGCGGCGTAGACCACCGTGTTGCCGCCCTTGTCGATCGGCTTGCAGGTGGCGAGCGAGGGGGCGTCGGCGGCGACGTCGAGAACCCAGGAGGTGACGGCGATCGCCGCGATCGCCAGCAGCGCGAAGACGCCGCCGAAGACGATCATGAGCTTGGCGCCGATCCCCCCGTGCCGGCGCTGACGTCGCCGAGTGCGCTGCGTCATCGAGCAGAGGGTACTTCGCCCCCGCGCTCGTCAGGCGACGGTGTCTTCGGTCGAGTGGTTGTGGACGATCCCTTCGACCAGGAGCTGGTTCGGGACCACCACGGAGCTGCCGTCGCCGGGGTCGATGTAGGTGTAGGAGAGGGTGATGTCGGTGACCCGGCCCTCCCGTTCTTCGAAGTCCACCCGGTCGCCGATTTTGATCGGCTGCGAGACCGCGATCTGGATGCCGGCGATCATGTTGGCCAGGGTGCGCTGGGCGGCGAAGCCGACGACCGCGACGACCAGCGCGGTCGAGGCGAGGACCCCGGCCGCCAGCTGCTTCAGTTCGGTGAACTGGCTCAGCGCCAACATCGCGACGACGAGGCAGACGGCGAGGAAGGCGAGGCGGCGGAGGATGCGCAGCCGCGTCCGGGTCGAGCGCGAGACCTGTGAGACTGCCGGCGACATGGACGGCAACCTAGCCACCGCGCCCGTCGCCCAGCCGGTCGAGCGGGCGTTCCCGCCGTCGAACTGGGGCCCCTCGGGGGCGCTGCTCGGGGCGGTGCTGGCGATCGTGGTCGGGCTCGTCCTCGGGCTGCCGGCGATCGCCTTCACCGATTCGGCCGGGGACCTGACCACGGCGGGCAACGTCATCGCCCAGGTCGGGCTCGTCGTCGGCCTGCTGGGGGTACCGCTCGCGCTCGCCCACTCGCGCGGCGCGAGCACCCTCGCCGAGTGCCTGCGCCGGCTCGGGGTGCGGCAGTTCCGTCCCTCGGCCCTGAAGTGGATGGCCGCCGCCGTGGGCGCCTACCTCGCCTTCGCGATCGCCTACTCGGCGCTGATCCTCGAACCCGAACAGGAAGACATCGCCGAGAGCTTCGGGCCGGTCCCGGTCCAGGTCCTGCTGATCGTCCTCGGCGCCGCGATCGCCGAGGAGGTCTGCTTCCGGGGGATGCTCTTCGGCGGCCTGCGCGAGAAGCTGCCGAAGGTCCCGGCGGCGCTGATCGCGGGCGCGGTGTTCGGCGTCCTGCACGCCTTCACCGGGCTCAGCGCGGTGCCGCCGCTGATCGCCTTCGGGTTCGTTCTCTGCCTGCTCTACGAGAAGACCGGCTCGATCGTGCCGGGAATGCTGCTGCACGCGTTGAACAACTCTGCCGCCCTCCTCGCTCAGTAGGATCACGCGCGTGAATCGCCGCCTCGCGTCCCTGCTCGTGCTCGTCTGCGCCCTCGTGCTGCCGGCCTCCGCGGCTGCCGCCCCGAAGCCCAAGCCCGCGCCGGCTCCGGTGCCGGAGGCGACGGTCAAGGTAAAGGTCGGCAACCTGAAGAAGGGCCGCGCCGAGATCATGCAGACGGTGCCGGTCGACGGCACCCTGGCGCCGTTCGTCGCCGGCGAGAAGGTCAAGGTCACCTTCTACCTCGACGGCAAGATCCTCTTCAGCCGCAACCTGCCGGTGCGGAAGTCCGGCGGCAAGGGCGTCTTCGAGACCAGCATCACCGTTCGCGACGACGGCAAGTACGCGGTCGCCGCCAAGCACGTCGCGACGCCCGCGTTGGGCGCCGACAGCACCGTCCGCAAGAGCTGGAAGGTGAGCTTCCCGGCCCTGCATCAGGGCCAGTGCGGCGACGTCGTCGTCGGCTTCAAGAAGGCGATGCGGGAGATGGGCTACATCGCCAACGACGGCCGCTGCTTCGGCGGCAAGACCGCCCGCGGCGTCCTCGCCTACCGCAAAGTCAACGGCATGTCGCGCAGCATGCGGGCGGGGGCCGGGCTGGTGCAGAAGGCGTTCGCCGGCAAGGGCGGCTACACCGTCCGCCATCCCGGCGCCGGCGAGCACGTCGAGGCGCCGCTCTCCAAGCAGGTCCTGGTCTTCGCCAAGGGCGACAAGCCGTTCGCCATCTACCCGATCTCCTCCGGCAAGTCCTCGACTCCGACCGTCACCGGTCACTACGAGTTCATCCGCCAGGAACCGGGCTACAACTCCCACGGGATGTACTACTCGTTCTACTTCTACGGCGGCTACGCGGTCCATGGCTACGAATCGGTGCCGGACTACCCCGCAAGCCACGGTTGCCTGCGGACCTTCATCGCCGATCAGCCGGAGATCTACGAGCGGATCTTCTTCGGCGAGGACATTTTTATTTGGTAGGTGGAGGGGAGGGGCGGGGAGTCCCTCTCCGGACACATCTCGCCTACGGCTCGGTGTTGAGTGTCTGGCGACGGACTCCCCGCCCCTCCCCACCGACCGTTTTTCTTTCTGCTTAGGATGCTGCGCGTGACGGATCTGGCTGCCGCCAAGGCAACTCTCCTAGCGGAGCTGAAAGAGCATTCGCTGATCCTCGGGGAAGTGACTCTCGCGAGCGGGGCGGTGGCGCAGTACTACGTCGATGCGCGGCGGGCTTTGATGCGGCCGGCGGGGTTTCGGGCCGCTGGGGAGTTGATTGCGGCGGAGGCGGCGACGCGCGGGGCGGAAGCGGTCGGCGGGCCGGCGACGGCGGCGATCCCGCCTGCCTGCGCGGCGATCGCGACGCCCGGGGGACAGGACCTGGTCGCCTTCTTCGTCCGCGGGTCGCGCAAGGAGCATGGGTTGCAGCGGTGGGTCGAGGGGCCGGTCGCGGCCGGGGCCCGCTGCCTCGTCGTCGAGGACACGGTGACCACCGGTGGCTCGACCGCGACCGCGATCGAGCGGGTGCGCGAGGAGGGGCTCGAGGTCGCCGGCGTCGTCGCCGTCGTCGACCGGCTGGCCGGGGGGGCCGAGAAGATCGAAGCCGCGGCGGATGCGCCCTACCGGGCGCTGCTGACGATCGACGAGATCTATCCGGACCGTCCCGACCGCGGCTGATGGAGCCCGACTCGGTCGAGCTTCGCGTCGTCGGCTGCCTGGTCGAGAAGCAGCGGACGACGCCTGACGCCTACCCGCTCTCGCTCAACGCGCTGCGGCTCGCCTGCAACCAGTCCACCAACCGCGACCCGGTCGTCGCCTACGACGAGGAGGCGGTGAGCGCCGCGCTCCGCCGCCTCGCCCAGCGCGGCTGGACCCGGCTCGCCAGCGGCGCCGGCAGCCGCGCCCGCAAGTACCGCCACCTCCTGCCCGAGGCGCTGGGGGTGGACGACGAGGAGCTGGCGCTGCTCGCGGTCCTGATGCTGCGCGGCCCGCAGACGCCGGGGGAGCTGAAGCAGCGCAGCGAGCGCCTGTACGCGTTCGCCGATCTCGGTGCCGTTCAGGAGGCGCTCGAGCGCCTGATCGAGCGCGAGATGGTCAGCCGCCAGCCGCGTCGGCCGGGCCAGAAGGAGGAGCGCTACGAGCAGGTGCTCGGCGGGGAGGAGGACGAGACGGCGCCGAGGGCGGAGGTCGCGTCGTCGGCGGCCGTCGAGCCGTCGAGCCTGCGATCCGACACCGCAGAGGGGTCCGATCGCAATCTCGAGGAACGCCTGGACCGCCTGGAGCGCGAGCTTGGGGAGCTGCGGGCCGAGGTCGCGCGGCTGCGCGCGGCGCTCGGCGGTTGAACCGCCGCTAGTCGCCTAGTCCCGGAGCCCGACCACCGCGGTCCGCCGGCCGCCGGGGATCGCGACCACGACGTGGGTCTTCAGCGCGCCGCGCTGACGCAGCAGCGCGCGGCCCCCGGCGCTGAGCGGAACCTTGATGGCACGGGCTTCGCCGCCGGTGAGGCGGAACGGCACCCGGCCTATCACCCGTTTCACCGGCCGCGTGCCCGGCCCGGTGCGGGAGTGGCTGGCGATCCGGAAGCGGGAGCGGAGGAGGATCTGGCCGGGGCACTCGGTCCCGGTTGGCCAGAGGCACGCCACCCGCACCCGCACCTTGCTCCGGCTCGCCGTCAGGTTGGAGAGCCGCAGCGCGACCGGGATCGTGGTGCCCTTGCAGCCGAGCAGGCGATCTTCGCCGGAGGAGACGTTCACGGCATAGGCGCAGATCCGCTGGCGGCCGGACTTGATCGTCGGCAGGCTGAGGTCGAAGCCGTGCTTCGGTCCCGCTTCCGGGAACTCGAGGGCGACGTCGCGGCGGGAGCGGGTCGCAACCGCGCCGAGGTCGTAGGCGGCCGCCCCCGCGGTCCCCTCCTTGCCGCCGACCGAGAGGCGGATCGCCAGCGGTTCGGTCGGCGCGTTGGGGTCGAAGGCCCAGCCCCGGACCCGGACCTGGCCCGGCGCGGGCGATTGCGCGAGGTCGAGGTAGCCGACCGGGTTGTCGCCGGCGACCAGGGTGGCGGAGCCGACGGTATCGCCGTCGACGTAGTTGTTGTCGATGTTGATCGTCACCCCGCCGTAGGTCTCGTTGTGCCCGCCGCGGTACTGGTGGATGCGCCGGTGGGGGGTCCAGGCGGTGGCCGGGACCACCGGGTCGGCGGTGCTCTGCTGCCCGTTCCAGTTGGCGATCCAGAGGTCGTCCGGAAGCGTGTAGCCGCTGCCGACCTGGCCGGCGAGGTCCTCGATTCCCGAGGCGCTGCTGCTGTAGACGCCGGAGACGTAGCCGAGCGAGTGGAGCTGCTCGGTCCAGGCCTCGAGGAAGGCGAGGGTCGCCGCGGTCGCGCTCGAAGTCTGGCTGTAGGACTCCATGTCGAAGTAGATCGGGCTGCCCGGCCCCATCGCCACCGCGCCCGCTTCTTCGATCGCGTCGAGCGCGGCGGCCGCGCCCTGCGCGGTCGCCTGGCTGGCGCTCAGCTTGGCGCAGCTCGAGCAGGCGCTGGTCGGCGCCTGCAGGCCGACGTAGGTGGGGATCAGGTGCCAGCCCGCTTCGGTCTGCTGGGCGACCCAGCTCGCGGTCAGGTTCGGCTGCGAGCAGGCCCGGTTGATGCCGCCGATGTAGACGCCGACAGCGCGGTAGGGCGAATCCTCCCAGGCCGCCATCGAGCGCGAGGACGGCGCGGCGCAGGCGTCGAAGCCGAGCCCGGTGAAGACCGATCCGCCGGCCGAGGCCGTGGCGCGACGGGCCAGGGGCGGCAGCGCCGGGGCAGCGGCGCTCCGCGGTTCGACCAGGATCGCCCGGCGCCGACCGATCGCCGCGGCGGGACAGCTCTGCCGCGAGGAGGGCGTCCCCAGGTACACCGCTCGCCGGTCGAGCCGCACGCACATCCGCGGCGCCCGATCGAGGCGGAAGACGGGCCAGCCCGCCGGAACCCGCACGGCCCGGCCGTCGAAGTGGACGCTGCGCGAGGCCGCGCCTGCGGCGGGTGCGAGCGCGGCCGCCAGGAGCAGCGCCAGCAGCAGGGCGGCGAGGCCGGGCGCGGCCAGGAAGCGGAGGCGGGGGGTCACGAACTGCACTCTCGGTACAACCGGGCCGCGGGGTCAAAAGTCGCGGCCTCCCGGGCGAAAGCCTGCAACCGCGCGAGTGCCCCGAGCTGGATTCGAACCAGCGGCCTATCCCTTAGGAGGGGATCGCTCTATCCATCTGAGCTATCGGGGCGGGAGCTGAATTCTCGCTTAGTTGGCGAAGGCTTGTCGAAGTTGGCCCGAAGTGCGCGCCACGCGCGCGACCCTCCTCGGCAGGATCGCTTGCATGGAGACCGCACAGATATTCGACATGTCCACCGCACGGGTTAATGTGGAGAACATGTCCAAGATGATCCAAATCAGGAACGTCCCCGACGACCTGCACCGGGAACTGAAGCAGCGGGCGGCTCTGGCCGGGATGAGCATGTCCGACTACATCAAGCGGGAGCTGAGCCGGAAAAGCCGAAAAGCGACGATCAACGAGATCCACGCGAGGAGTAGGGGTAGGAGCGCCGGGTCGACCCTGACCACGCAGAAAATCGTGGACATCATCCGCGAAGCTCGCGGTGACTGATGGCCGTCGTAGATGCGTCGGTGCTCGTCGAGCTTCTCAGTCACGGAGCACATGCGGACGTAGCCCGAGAGCGTCTCGACGCTGAAGAACACACGCTTTGCGCACCGCATCTGATCGATGCGGAGATCGGTCATGCGCTGCGGCGATCGGTTCGTTTGGGCGAATTCTCCGCAGAGGCGGCGGGACTGGCGCTTTGGGAAGTCGACGAGCTCCCGATCGAACGGGTGGAGCACGAGTTCCTGATCCACGTCGCCTGGGGTCTGCGCGACAACTTCAGTTTCTACGACGGCCTCTACGTGGCCCTGGCGCTGACGATCGACGAGCCGCTGCTCACCTTCGACGCGCGGCTGGCCCGCTCCGGCGTCGAGCTGCCGATCGAGGTGCTCGCCTAGCGCTCCGCGGCGTCTTCAGGCGTAGAGGGTCTCGGAAGCGAGCTCGTCGGCGCGGCGGCTCCAGAGCTTCACTTCCATGTAGACGTCGTCTCCGTACCCCTCGAGGGCGTCGAGCGCGATCAGGGTGAATCGGTCCTGGGAGACCAGCTCCTGGTCGACGGTCTCGGTCTCGAGTACGGCGGTTGCGGCGACGGCGCCGCGGACGAGGGGGCGGCCCCAGACCAGGGTGACGGCGCCGGCGCGGCCGTTCTCTCCCCGCCAGCGGCCGATCACGTCGTCGTTGAGGTCGATGCGCCAGTCGGGGTTGTCGGCGGCGAGGATGTCGGTGAAGTCGGCCTTGGCGGCGAAGTCGGTCGGCTCGCCCTCGAGAGGCTGGACATAGGAGACGTGCCCGAACAGCTCCAGCCGTCCCTCCTCGCTCTCCGCCTGGGCGGAGCACGGGACCCAGACGCGGCCGCCCCAGGCGCGCTCGGGGAACCAGTCGACCTCGGCCGGCACCTCGGCGCCGGCGGGCAGGTCCTCGATCCCCTTCACGGCCTCGATCAGCTCCTCGCGCAGGCGCTCGGCGAACCGCCCGTGCGGGATCCCCTCCTGGGTGGTGTCGGCGATGAAGCGCGGGATCGGTCGGGGGGTCGGCCGCATCAGAGGCACTCTCTCAGGTCGGATGCCGCTCGCTCCGGCGGGTAGACGTCGATGTCGACGCCGGTGCCGAGCTCGAAGCCGGCCTTGATCGTCAGCCGCGGCGCGATGTCGACGTGCCAGTGGAACTGCTCGGCGCCGCGGGGCGCGGTGCGGACCCAGAGGTTCAGCTCCGGCGGGCCGTCGAAGAGTTTGGCGAGGGCGCGCAGCGCGGTGCAGATCATCGCGGCGCCGGCGCCGTCCTCCTCGAAGCGGGCCGTCTCCCGCCGCGGGATCACCCGCAGCTCGAAGGGGGAGTGGGAGGCCCAGGGGCAGACGAGCGCCGCCTCGTCGTCGATCGCGACCAGCCGCTCCTTGCGCCGCACCTCCTCGACCAGCACGTCGCTGAGCAGCCCGCCGCCGGCCGTGCGTTCCCCGTAGGCGCCGACCCGCTCGCGCTCGCGCGCCACCGCCGCCGGGACGAAGGGGAGGGCGTAGAGCTGGGCATGGGTGTGCTCGAGCGAGGCGCCCGCGCCGCCGCCCTCGTTGACGATCAGCTGCAGGTAGGAGGCCTCGGGATGGGCGCGCATGCGCTGGCGCCAGGTCTCGACCGCGGCGGCGAACTGCCTGTCGTCGAGCTCGGCCATCGCCGTCGCGTGCTCGGGTGAGTTGATCAGCACCTCGTGCGTCCCCGCGGCCGGGCGGGAGGAGAAGAGGTCCGGTTCGCCGGCGCGTTTGCTCGCCAGCAGCGGGTCGCCGGCGCTGGCGAAGGCTCCGGCCTCCGCCGCCGGCGGCGAGGCCGGATCTCCATCGCCGCCGAGGGCGGGGTAGAGGTTCGGGACCACCCGGGTCGTCCAGCCGGGGGTGTCGGCCTCGCCGCCCCCCGATCGCGTCGCGTACAGCTCCGGCGGGGTGCGGTCCTCGCGCCCCTCGCAGAAGGGGCAGTTGTCGGGTCCCTTCGGCTCGCTGGCGCGCGCCGAGAAGCTGTCCGGGCGCGCGGCCCGGCCGGGGGCGAGGATCGTCCTCAGCCCCGTCAGCTGGTCGATGCGGATCTCGGGGGAGCTCAGGAGCGGGAAGGGGGGAGGTCGCCGACGTCGGGATCGTCGACGGGTGGCTCGGGCGGCGGTTGCGGAGAGGCAGGGGGCCGGGCCGGCCGCTCGGTGCCGGCGGCACGCGTGGACGCGCCTTTGCCGACGAACGGCTCGAGCACGTCCATCGGCAGCGGAAAGACCACGGTCGTGTTCTGGTTGGAGCCGATTTCCAGCAGCGTCTGCAGGTAGCGCAGCTGCAGCGAGGCGGGGTTGGTGCTGATGATGTCGGCGGCGTCGGTGAGCTTCTGGGCCGCCTGCCACTCGCCCTCGGAGTTGATGATCTTCGCCCGCCGCTCGCGCTCGGCCTCCGCTTGGCGCGCCATCGCCCGCTGCATCTGCTCGGGGATCTCGACGTCCTTGATCTCGACCGCGGTGACCTTGACCCCCCAGGGCTCGGTCGACTCGTCGATGATCTTCTGCAGCTCTTCGTTGAGCCGCTCGCGGTCGGCGAGCAGCTGGTCCAGCTCGGCCTTGCCGAGCACCGAGCGCAGCGCCGTCTGCGAGATCTGCGAGGTCGCGACCAGGTAGTTCTCGACCTCGACCACCGCCCGGTTGGAGTCGACGACGCGGAAGTAGGCGACGGCGTTGACCCGGCAGGGGACGTTGTCGCGGGTGATCACCTCCTGCGGCGGGATGTTGAGGGTCACCGTCCGCAGGTCGACCTTGACCATCCGGTCGATCAGGGGGATCAGCAGGATCAGGCCCGGCCCCTTCTGGGCGATCAGGCGGCCGAGGCGAAAGATCACCCCGCGCTCGTACTCGCGCAGGACCCGCACCGAGGCGCCCAGGAAGATCGCCCCGAAGAACAGGAGGACGATGAGAATTCCCGCCACGACGTCCATCAACCGCCTCCTTCGCTCGAGCTGACCGCGGTCTGCGGCTCCGGGCTCACCACCAGGGTCAGTCCGTCGACCGCATCGACCCTGACTTTATCCCCCAGCCGGACGGGGGTCGCCCCCGCGGCCAGGCGGGCGCTCCAGGTCGTCCCCCCGAGCCAGACCGTGCCGTCGGGGTCGATCGAGCTGCGGGCCTCGGCGGTGGCGCCGACCATCTCCTCGGTTCCGGTCCGCACGTCCTCGCTGCGGTGGGCGGCGAGCACCTTGCGGGTGACGAAGAAGAAGGTGATCCCGGAGACCACGCCGAGCGCGATCAACGCGCCGCCGGCGAAGTCGGCGCTGTCGCTGTCGGAGTTGAAGGCGACGATTCCGGCTGCCGTCAGCCCGGCCACCCCGAGCACCGCCAGGACCCCGCCGGTCGGCAGCAGCAGCTCGGCGAGGAGCAGGCCGATCCCGATCAGGGCGATGACGACGTAGGCCTCCATGCCAGGGATTATCCGCCCTGCAGCGCGTAGCGGCGGACGTCCGCTTCGAATTCGGACTCGTCCCGGTAAGGGCCCTGCTTGAGATAGACGAGGTTGCCGGAGCGGTCGTAGAAGGCGGTGTCCGGGAGGCTGACGGCGCCGAGGGAGGCGAGGATCTCTTTGTCGGGATCGGTGTAGCTGGGGTAGGGCACCGGCTCCTCCCCGAGGAAGGTGGAGGCGGCGTCGTCGGAGTCTTCGGAGTTGACGCCGAGGAAGGCGACCTTCTTGCCGTGGCGGGCCGAGAGCCGCTGCAGGACCGGGAACTCCTGGCGGCAGGGCAGGCACCACGAGGCCCAGACGTTGGCGACCACCGGATAGCCGCGCAGCCCCTCGATCCGCTTTTCGTAAGCGTCGCCTCCTCCCCCGAGCAGCTCGTTCGCCTGCTCGTGCAGGGCCGCCAGCGGCGGCGGCGAGCCGGCCAGCGCCTTGGCGTAGTCGGGGGGCGGACCGCCGTAGTCGCCCCCTTCGGAGCCGCCGCAGCCGCCGCCGAGGAATGCCGCCAGCGCCAGCGCGCATGCCGCGAAGAGTGGTCTCGATCGCCCGGCCATCCGCTCAGTGGGTACAATACGTACGTTCGGTTCGCGGCTCGCGGATCGCGCTGAGTACTCGGGGGAGACGCCAGTCGAGCCCTCGCAGCCTCGTTCACTTGTCTCAGCCGCATCTCTTACGTGTGTGCGGTGGGGACGGAATCCCCGGAAGCCATTCATGGCCAAGACCAGCGACGTTGCCGCGGACGCGGCAGTTCCTTCAAGCGCCGACATCGAGCGTGCGGCGGCGTTCGCGCGCGAGCCCTTCCTGCTCGACGGCGAGGGTCCCGAGGCGCTGGCGCCGGGAACGGCGCGCCGCCGCGCCCTCGACGCGGCGCTGAAGGAGCTCGACGAGGGCGCCGAGCATCCCTCGATCCAGTGGCGACGAGACTTCTCCCTGCTGCTCGGACTCGAGCGCTTCCTCGCCGACGAGCCGCCGAAGCTGCGCGACGGCGCGGAACTGAACCCGCACCAGGTCGACGCCCTCTCCGGGACGCTCGCCGAGCTGATGGGTCAGCAGCAGACGGGCGCCGCCGTCGGCGAGAACGGCAACGGCGCCGAGGCCGAGGCAGGTGACGGGGCCGGGCCGGGCGGGGAGGCGGAGCTCGACGAGGACGAGGTCGCTCCCGACGAGGAGCCGCAGGACTGGGAGGAACAGCCCGACGAGGAGGACGAGGAGGTCGTCGAGGAGGCCCCCGAGGACCCCGGCGCCGAGCGGCGCTTCTGGTTCGAGCACGCGACCGGCGCCGGCAAGACCGTCGCGGCGGTCGGCTTCATCGAGGCCACGAAGACCGGTGGCGTCCTGATCCTCACCCACCGTCGCAACCTCGTCGACCAGTTCATCGGCGAGATCTCCGACCGCGGCTACAAGGAGCGCCTGCGGCCGCCGCTGATGGGCGACCGCGACGACCCCGAAGGGCCGGTCACGGTCGAGACCTACCAGTGGTTCGTCCGCAACCACAAGAAAGTCTCCGACGCCTACTCGATCGTCATCTGCGACGAGGCCCACACCGCGCTGGGCGAGAAAACCAGCGCCTGCATCCGCCAGTGGAACGGCCCCGTCTACATCGGCATGACCGCGACCGGCGCCCTGATCGCGCGCCACGTCGCCGACCTCTTCCCGACCCAGACCTCGCGTTTCGACCTCGCCCAGGCGGCCCGGCGCGGGGTCATCGCGCCGCTCCGCTGCCTGCGAATCCCGCCCGGGCCGGGGGTGCGGACGATCGCCAAGGTGCCGCTGCGAAAGGGCGAGGTCGACCAGGACTTCGACCAGGAGGAGCTGGCCGCGCTGCTCGACCAGGAGCCCTTCAACGTCGCGATCGCCGACCTCTACCGTTCCCGCTTCCGCAAGATCCCCGGCGTCGTCTACACCGCCGGCGTCCAGCACGCGAAGAACGTCGCCAAAGCCTTCCGCGACGCCGGCATCAACGCCCAGGCGGTCTCCGGCGAAACGCCGAAGCGCGAACTGGCCGAGATCCTCGCCGGCTTCGAGCGCGGCACCGTCGACGTGCTCTGCAACGCGATGCTGCTGGCCGAGGGCTGGAACAGTCCGCGAGCGACGATCTGCATGCACCTGGCGCCGACCGCCTCGCGGCGGATCTACCAGCAGCGGGTCGGCCGCGTCACCCGCCGGGCGCCGGGCAAGGAGGCGGGGATCGTGCTCGACTTCGTCCACCCGGCGACGACCCACGACGAGACGATCGTCACCCTGCACAGCCTGCTCGACCGCGACGTCTACCGCGGCGGCGCGATCGTCGTCGGCCCGGTTCGCCGCGGGCGGGGGCGCAAGGTCCGGGTCGAGCGGCGGATCGTCCCCGTCTCCGACGTCGAGGAGAAACGGATGGAGGTGCTGGAACGGGAGATCTGGCGGATCGCGGTCGAGAACCTCGACTACCCCGAGCAGCACGCCTGGGCGGCGCTGGCCGGGGCCCGGGTCAACACCCAGGGCTGGCGGCGGGCGCGGGCGATGCTGCAGAAC
>DASTBO010000085.1:0-6795 GCA_035712025.1 Solirubrobacterales bacterium | reverse complement strand
TGCCGCCCGCGCTGAGGGGGGAGGCGGAGGTCGCGCGGGGGGACGGGGTGTCGGTGCGGGTCCTGGTGCCGCGGCTGCTCCCGGCGCTGCCGGAGCTGCGGGTCGGGGCGCGGACCGAGCTGGAGGCCGGCGGTGGCTGAGCGGGGGCAGGCGACCGTCGAGCTGGTCGCGGCGTTGCCGGCGCTGCTGCTGGCCGCTCTGGTGGCGCTGCAACTGCTCGTCGCGGGATACGCGCTGACGCTCGCCGACGGGGCGGCCGAGGCGGGGGCGCTGGCGCTGGCTTCTGGAGGCCCGGGCGCCGAGGCGGCGCGCGCGGCGCTGCCAGGATGGGCGAAGGACGACGTCTCGGTCTCGGTCGAGGGTGGGACGGTCTCGGTGCGGCTGCGGCCGCCGTCTCCCTTCCGGGCAGTGGCGGACAAGCTGACGGTGGTGAGCAGCGCCGCGGCGAGGCCGGCGCGGTGACGGTCCTCCTCAACCCGCTGAAGTCCGCACCCACCGTGCTGGTCACCGCGGTCGGCTCGGCCGAGGGAGCCCGGGGCGCCGCGGCGGCGCTCGCCTGCGCCGGGGCCGACGCCGACCTGGCGCCGCTGCTGGTCGACGTCGGCGGCAGGGCGCCGCGGCCGACCCTGGTCGCCTCGGCCGCGGCGCGGCGGCTGGAGGAGCGCATCCAGGTCCACCTGCCCGACGCGCAGGTCGCCGCCCGGGGTCAGGTCTGCCACCTCGCCGTCGCGGCGGAGGCCGAGGGGCTCGACCTCGGCTCGGCTGCGGCGACGGTCGCGCGCGAGGCCGGAGCGGTGGTCCACCTGCCGCCCGAGCTGCTGCACGAGGTTCTCATCGCCTCCGCCTGGCGTCCCTCGGGCGTGCTCCTGCGGGCCGACCTGGACAGCGACCGCGCCCTGGTCGCGCTGGCGGTGCGGGATCTCCTCGGCAGGGGCCTGCCGGCAATGGTCCTCAAGCGCCGGCTCGCCTGGGTCGCCGAGCGGCGGGCGCTGTTCGGGGTGCTGCCTCCCGGCGGTCCCGGTGGTTTGCCCGAGCGGTTGGTTCGGCGCCTGACGGGGGTGGCGCGATGAGGTGGCGGGGCGAGGCCGGTCAGGCCCTGATCCTCGCCCTCGGCGGGGCGCTGGCGTTGATCGCCGCCGCTCTGGCGCTGGTCGCGATCGCGGCTGCGGTGACCGGGAAGGGCAGGGTCCAGCGCGCCGCCGACCTGGTGGCGATCTCGACGGTCCGCTCGATGCGGGACGACCTGCCGCGGCTGCTGGCGCCGCCGCGCCGCGGAGACGGCAGCTCGAATCCGGAGTGGATGCCGAAGGCGGACTACCTGTCCCGCGCCCGCGCCGCCGGGCTGCTGGCGGCGCGGGCGAACGGGGTGGACCCGGACCGCGTCCGCATCCGCTTCCCCGACGCAGGCTCGTTCGCGCCGGTGCGAGCCGAAGCGCGGATCGTCGCCGTGCTGCGGGATAGCGGTGGGCATCGGACGGAGGCTTCGGCGGTCGCCGAAGCGGGCGCGGCGTATGGGTCTGGGAGCGCCGGCGCGACCGCGATCGCCGCCGGCGGCGGCTACGGCGGGACGCTGGTCATGCGCGACGGCGAGGGGATGCGGCCTGACGCCGCGGCCGCGTACGACCGGATGGTCCTCGCCGCGCAGGGCGACGGAATCGCCCTGATCGTGGTGTCGGGGTTCCGCTCCGACGCCGAGCAGGCGGAACTGTTCGCCGCCCATCCGGATCCGACCTGGGTCGCGCCGCCGGGGCAGTCGCTGCATCGCTGCGCGACCGAGCTGGATCTCGGCCCGTCCTCCGCCTACGCCTGGCTGGCCGCCAACGCCGGCCGCTTCGGCTTCGTGCAGCGCTACTCGTGGGAGGCCTGGCACTTCGGGTTCGCGGCCGGCCCGGCACCGTGCTCGGCCGCGGGCGAAACGGCTACGGCCGGCGGGGGAGGGTCTGCGTCCCTCTCCCCGACCGGCCTGCCCTCCTTCGTCCCCGCCCAGTACCGCGAGCCGATCCTCCGCTCGGCGGCGCGCTGGGGCGTGCCGCCGGCGCTGATGGCCGGGCAGCTGATGGCGGAGTCGGGCTTCGACCCGACCGCGGGCTCGCCGGCCGGGGCACAGGGCATCGCGCAGTTCATGCCGTCCACCGCCGCCGCTTACGGCCTCGCCAACCCGTACGACCCGGTCGCGGCGATCGAGGCCGAGGCGCACCTGATGTCCGACCTCCTGCGCCAGTTCGGCTCCCCCGAGCTCGCCCTTGCCGCCTACAACGCCGGCCCCGCGCCGGTCGAAGCCTGCGACTGCATCCCGCCCTACCCCGAGACCCAGGCCTACGTCACCCGCATCCTCGCCCTGATCGGCGGCGCCGGCGCAATCGCGATGCCGAGCTTCGAGGTGCGCCTCGTGGAATAGAGGATATATGCCCGTATCACCGGTGATACATTGGAGGAATGAGCAACGTGAGCATCAGAGAATTGAGAAACCAGGGTGGCGAGATCGTGGACAGGGCCGCTAACGGCGAGCGGATCACGATCACCCGCGGGGGGCGGCCGGTTGCCGAACTGAGCCCGCTGCGCCCGGAGTTAACCACCGAGGCTCTTCTCGAGCGGTGGCGCCACCTGCCGCCGATCGATTACGAGCAGTTCCGGGCCGATGTGGACGAGGTCATGGGAGCGTCGATCTTCGATGAGTGAGTCCGGGGGTAAGCACCAGCGGGGGATCCTCGACACCTCGACTCTGATCCACTTCAACCGGTTTCAGGAAGTCGGGTTGCTCCCAGAGGTGTCGGTGGTCACCACGATCACGTTGGCGGAGCTCAGTGTCGGACCGTTGATCGTCAAGAGCGAGGTCGAGCGTGCTCGTCGAATGGCTCATCTCCAGCAGCTCGAGGCAAGCTTCAATCCTCTTCCCTTCGACACCGACGCCGCGAGGGCGTTCGGAAGCGTCGCTGCTTCGTTGCGTCAGACGGGACGGAGGATGGAGTCTCGCCAGAAGGATGCGATGATCGCGGCGATTGCGCTGGCCAACGACTTGCCGGTCTACACCTGCAACCCTCGCGACTTCGAAGGGATCGACGGGCTAGAGGTGGTCCCGGTTCCGGTGCCTCTCTGACAATGCCTCGACCCACCCTCCTGGTCCAGCTCAGCGACCTCCACGTCGGCGGCAACGAGCAGGGTCTCGACCCGCTCCCGCGACTCCGGGCGGTGATCGAGGCGGTGCGCTCGCTGCCGAATCGGCCGGACGCGGCGCTGATCTCCGGCGACCTGACCGACGACGGCTCCGCCGAGAGCTGCTCGGTCGCGCGGGAGATGCTCGCCGGGCTCGAGCTGCCGCTGCACGTGCTCCCCGGCAACCACGACGACCGGGCGCGGCTGCGGGAGGCGTTCGGGCTGCCGGGTGCGGGCGGCGAGCCGATCAACTACTCGGTGCGGGTGGGAGATCTGCGGCTCGTCGCCCTCGATTCGATCGTCCCCGGCCAGGACCCGGGCGACTTCCCGCCTGAGCGGCTGCGCTGGCTCGACGACGAGCTGGCGACCGAGCCGGAGGCGCCGACCCTGTTGGCGCTGCACCACCCGCCGCTCGCCACCGGGATCCCCGAGTGGGACGCGATCAACCTCTCGGTGCCGCAGCGCGAAGCGCTGGCCGAGGTCGTCGCCCGCCACCCGCAGCTGCGGGGGATCTGCGGCGGCCATCTCCACCGGGTTGCCGCCTCCAGCCTCGCCGGCCGCCCGGTCCTCGCCGCGCCCAGCACCTACTGGCAGGTGCGGCCGGACTTCGAGGAAGAGGCCGAGTACCAGGTGCTCGACACGCCCGGGTTCGCGATCCACGCCCTCCGCGACGGCGAGCTCTACTCGCAGGCGGAGTCGGTCCCGTTCAGCCTTTGACCGGGCTCGGCTCCAGGTGCTCGTGGACGAAGCGAACCACCGCAGCGCCCTCGCCGACGGCGATCGCGCAGCGCTTGATCGAGCCGGCGCGGACGTCGCCGGCGGCGTAGACCCGCGGCACGCTGGTCTCGAGCAGGCCCTCGGCGCCGACTTCGGTGCCGGTGCGGATGAACCCCTTCTCGTCGCGCTCGACCGCTTCGCCGAGCCAATCGGTGCAGGGGGAGGCGCCGAGGAAGAGGAAGAGGAACGAGTAGGGGAGGCGGGTCCCGTCGGTCAGGGTGACCGCCTCGAGCCTGCCGTCGCTGCCGTGCAGTTCGGCGATTTCGCTGCGGTCGCGGACCTGCACCCCGAAGCGGTCGAGCTCGTCGAGCAGGTAGCTGGACATCGTCTCGGCCAGGTCGGCCCGGCGGTGCAGGAGGGTGACGAGGGCGCCGCCCCGCGCCAGCCAGACAGCGGCCTGCCCGGCCGAGTTGCCGCCGCCGACGACCCCGACGCGTTGGCCGCCGCAGATCTGCGCCTCGGGCGGGCCGGCGGCGTAGAAGATGCTCAGCCCCTCGTACTCCGCGAGGTCGGCCACCGGCAGCTTGCGGTATTCGGCGCCGGTGGAGATCACCACCGCGCGGGCGGAGATTTCGTTGCCCTCCTCGAGGCGGACGAGGTGGCGGCCGTCGCCCGGCTCCAGAGCTCGGGCCCGGTAGGGGGTGGCGGTGCGGGCGTTGAACTTTCGCGCCTGCGTGACGGCGCGGCTGGTCAGCTCGCTGCCGGTGATCCCGGCCGGGAAGCCGAGGTAGTTCTCGATCCGCCGCGAGGTTCCCGCCTGGCCGCCCAGCACGGTGCTCTCGACCACCAGCGTGTCGAGTCCCTCCGAGGCGCCGTAGACGGCGGCGCCGAGCCCGGCCGGCCCGCCGCCGATCACCAGCAGGTCGACCTCCTCGCGCGGCGCCAGCTCGAGGCCGATCCCGAGCGCACGCGAGAGCTCGCCGGCGCTCGGGGCGCGCAGCTCGGCGCCGCCGGGAAGCCGTACGAGCGGGATCTCGGACGGCTCCAGGCCTTCGAGCGCCCGCCCCGCCTCCTCGCTCTCGGCCGGATCGGCCCAGGTGAACGGCAGCCGCTGCCGTTTGGCGAAGTCGACCAGCCGGCGGGTCGGCGTCGAGTCCCGCCCGCCGACGATCTCGACCCCGATGCCCTGTCGCTGCTGCAGCAGCTCGCGGCGCTGCACGAAGGCGGAGAGGAGGATGTCGGAGAGCGGCCCGTCCTCGAGCAGCAGCTTGCGCAGCGCTTCGCGCTCGACCGCCACGTAGCGCAGCGGCTCGGTGACCACCGCGGTGAGGAAGACCGTCTGCCCGGAGAGCAGGTTCATCTCGCCGAGGAAGCCGGAGGCGCCGTGGCGGACGATCTCGTTGCCGGCTCCGTCGAGCACCGCCGCCTCGCCCTCGAGGATGGCGATGAAGGGGTAGGTCGAGTCGCCGATCTCGAACAGCTTCTCCCCGACGTCTGCGCTGCGCTCCTCGCCGTGGGCGGCGAGCGTCGCCAGCTGGGCGCTGGAGAGGACGCGACTCACGGGACCGGCCACGCGTCAAGGCTACCCGCCCGGGTAGTTTGCCTCTGACGGCAGCGACCGAAAGGACCGGATGCGCAATCCCTTCACCCATAAGAAGCTGGAAGAGGTCAAGAACTCAGCCGAGGACTTCGGCCACGGCGACGCGATGGAGGCCCGCTTCGCGAAGGGAGACCTCGAGACCGAGGACACGGGGTTCAGCTTCCACCGCCTGAAGCCGAACAAGCGGCAGCCGTTCGGCCACAAGCACGAGGACGCCGAGGAGGTCTACGTGATCGTCCGCGGCGACGGCCTGTTCAAGCTCGACGACGAGATCATCGAGGTCGAGACGCTGGACGCGATCCGGGTCTCACCGGAGGTGACCCGCGCCTTCGAAGCCGGCGACGACGGCCTCGAGGTGATCGTCTTCGGCCCCCGCCGCGACGGCGACGGCTCGCTCAACCCCGAGTTCTGGACCGACTGATGCCGGCCGCCGAGGTCGACGGGGTCGAGGGGATGAAGGGGCTGCTGGGCCAGGAGGTCGGGCCGAGCGAGTGGCGGACGATCG
This sequence comes from Solirubrobacterales bacterium, assembly GCA_035712025.1. Lineage (GTDB taxonomy): Bacteria > Actinomycetota > Thermoleophilia > Solirubrobacterales > 70-9 > VAYN01. The sequence goes on along the minus strand of DASTBO010000085.1, from coordinate 820 downwards.
CCCAGGCCGACATCGACGCCTTCGCCGAGCTCTCCGGCGACCATCAGTGGATCCACGTCGATCCCGAGCGGGCGAAGACCGAGAGCCCCTACGGCACCACCATCGCCCACGGCAACCTCACCCTCGCCACCGTCGACGGCTTCCGCACCGAGCTGATCTCCTCCACCGGCTTCGCCCTCGGCGTCAACTACGGCTGGAACAAGATCCGCTTCCCCGCTCCGGTCCCGGTCGACTCGAGGATCCGCGCCAAGGCCGAGGTCGTCTCGGTCGAGGAGAAGGGCGGCGGCTGGTACGAGGTCGTCACCCGCTTCACCCTCGAGGTCGAGGGCGGCGAGAAGCCGTGCTTCGTCGGCGACTCGGTGACCCGGGTCCTCGCTTCAGGCGACTGAGGGCAGCCGTTCCAGCGCGGCGACGGTATGGGCGCAGGCCCGCGCCGCCTCGATCCCCTTCGTCTCCAGGTGGTCGAAGAAGAAGCCGCGGTGGGTTTCGTGCTCGTGGAAGTGGTGGGGGGTGAGGACCGCGGAAAGGACCGGGATGCCGGTCTCCAGCTGCACCTGCATCAGGCCGCCGATTACCGCTTCGGCGACGAACTCGTGCCGGTAGATGCCGCCGTCGACCACGAACCCGCTCGCGCATACCGCGGCGTACCGTCCGGTCAGCGCCAGCTTCTTGGCCATCAGCGGGATCTCGAGGCTCCCCGGCGCCGAGAAGAACTCGACGGCGCTCTTGTCGTGGCCGTGCCGCGCCAGCTCGGCGACGAACGCCTCCTTGCAGTGGTCGGTGATCTCGGTGTGCCACGCGGCCTGGATATAGGCGATCT
>DASTBO010000084.1:0-7290 GCA_035712025.1 Solirubrobacterales bacterium | reverse complement strand
GCTCGACAAAAAGTTCGGCGCGCCGACGATCACCAACGACGGCGTCACCATCGCCCGCGAGGTCGAGGTCGAGGACGTCTTCGAGAACCAGGGCGCCCAGCTCGTCCGCGAGGTCGCGACCGCGACCAACGACGTCGCCGGCGACGGCACCACCACCGCCACCCTGCTGGCCCAGACGATCGTCCGTCAGGGCCTGAAGAACGTGGCCGCCGGCGCCAACCCGCTGGCCCTGCGCCGCGGGATCGAGAAGGCGGTCGAGGAGGTCGTCGACAACCTCCGCAACAAGCAGTCCAAGGAGGTCGCGGGCAAAGAGCAGATCGCCCGTGTCGCCGCCATCTCCGCCGGCGACGACGAGATCGGCAACGTGATCGCCGACGCGATCGAGAAAGTCGGCAAAGACGGCGTGGTGAACGTCGAGGAGGGCCAGACCTTCGGGATGGAGCTCGAGTTCACCGAGGGGATGCAGTTCGACAAGGGCTACATCTCGCCGTACATGGTCACCGACCAGGACCGCATGGAGGCGGTGCTGGACGACCCCTACATCCTCATCGCCAACCAGAAAATCGGCTCCGTGCGGGACATCCTGCCGGTGCTCGAGCAGGTCATGCAGGGCGGCAAACCGCTGCTGATCGTGGCCGAGGACGTCGAGGGCGAGTGCCTCGCGACCCTGGTCGTGAACAAGCTCCGCGGCACCTTCACCGGCGTCGCCGTCAAAGCCCCCGGCTTCGGCGACCGCCGCAAGCGGATGCTCGAGGACATCGCGATCCTCACCGGCGGCGAGGTGATCACCGAGGAGATGGGCCTGAAACTGGAGAACACCCAGCTGGCTCAGCTCGGCAAGGCGCGTCGCGTCGTCGTCGCCAAAGACAACACCACGATCATCGACGGTGGTGGTGAGGCCGAGGACATCAAGGGCCGGATCAAGCAGATCAAATCGGAGGTCGAGAACACCGACTCCGACTTCGATCGCGAGAAGCTCCAGGAGCGCCTCGCCAAGCTCGCCGGAGGCGTTGCCGTCGTCAAGGTCGGCGCCGCCACCGAGACCGAGATGAAGGAGAAAAAGCACCGCGTCGAGGACGCGCTGCAGGCGACCCGCGCCGCGCTCGAGGAGGGCGTCGTGCCGGGCGGCGGCGTGGCTCTGCTGAACGCGCAGGCCGGCCTCGACCCGGAGAAGCTCGACGATGCCGACGAGGTCACCGGCGCGCGGATCATCCACCGCTCGCTGGAGGAGCCGGTCCGGCAGATCGCCGAGAACTCGGGCCTCGAGGGCTCGGTCGTGGTCAACAAGGTCCGGGAGCTGAAGGAGGGCGAAGGCCTGAACGCGGCGAACGGCGAGTACGGCGACCTGATCAAGGCCGGCGTCATCGACCCGACCAAGGTCACCCGCTCCGCCCTGGAGAACGCGGCCTCGATCGCGAAGAACATCCTCGTGACCGAGGCGATCATCGCCGAACCGCCGGAGGAGAACGGCGCCGGCGGCGGCATGCCGGGCGGCATGCCGGACATGGGCGGCATGATGTAGCCCACCCCCAACGGGGAGCAGTTCCGAGAGGCCCGGGCAACCGGGCCTCTCTTTTTGCCGCCAAGGAGCGAGTGACACTCCAGCGTGAATCCCGCCTCGAAGTCGCCACGTTCCGCGCACCAAAAGCGCGCCCCCACTCGTCACCCTCGCCCCATGCGCGAGACCACCCCCCGTCCGCCCCACCAACCGCCCGCCGACGGGACGAAAACCGCTCGGTCACAGCGGAAATCGGCCCATCGACCGAAGCGGCAGGGATTCGACCGACGTCTGGCGGAGGTGGCAGATCGTCAGTACGGCCTGGTTGCGCTTTGGCAGCTTCCCGATCTCGACGAGAATCTGGCAAGGCAGCGAGCAAAATCCGGCAGCCTCCATCGCGTTCAGCAGGGCGTCTACGCGGTCGGCCACAGCCAGTTGCCGCGCAATGGGCATCTGCTTGCGGCGGTGCTGGCGTGCGGGCCACAGGCGGTCCTGTCTCATCGGGCGGCGGCGGTTCTCCATGGGCTCTTGGACGGGGTGGGATCCCGCATCGACGTGATCGCCCCGAACCGCCGCGGACGATCGCCGGCGGGTATCGCTGCTCACCGCGATGGAACCCTGACCGCAAGGGATCGGAAGACGGTGGATCGCGTTCCCTGCACCGGCATCGCCCGGACGCTGCTGGATCTGGCGGCAGCAAAGGACCGTGGTCTCCGCCACGCCATCAGGCAAGCAGAAGTCGAGCGGAAGTTCGATCTCGGCGAGGTCGTCGAGCTTTTGAAGAGGAACAAGGGCCGCCGCGGGGTGGGGCGTCTGCGCTTGGCGATCGCGGATCACGATCCCCAGGAACAGGAAACCCGCCTCGAGCTCGAGCGGAGGCTGCTGCGTCTCTTCAAGCGGGCCGGGTGGCCGGAGGTCAACGGCCATCTCGTCGCCCACGGCATCTCGATGATGCCTGACTTCCTCTGGCGGGACGCACGCTTGATCGTCGAAGCCGACAGCCGACGCGTTCACGACACCGTTGCCGCGTTCGAGAAGGATCGTCGCCGGGATCAGATCCTCGCCGCGGCTGGTTACACCGTCATTCGCGTCACCTGGCGCCAACTTCGCGAGGAACCCGCCGAGCTGGTCAAGACCCTCAGCACCCTCCTCTCCCACCAACCTCCTCGCTGACGGGCCGAAAACCGCTCCACGTCAGCGGAAATCGGCCCGTCGGCGGGCTACTTTTTGCGCGGCTTGGGCGGGAGCGGGGGGAAGAGGCTGGCGTTGTAGTCCGCCGTTTCGAGGAAGTTGGGGCGGCGGATCTTCTTGCGCAGGGTGTTGAGGGTGCGGGGGTAGAGGCGGATGTCGTACGGGTTGCCGGGGCCGAAGCCCTGGTAGTAGACGAGCATCCGTACCCGGGGGTGCTTGACGGTCCAGGCGATCGTCTGCTTGACCCAGCGCGGGTCGTCCTCGCCGGAGACCGCCCACTCGGTCATCGCCACCGGCATCCCCTTCCACTGCTTGCCCGCGTAGAAGCGGTTCAGGTCCTTCCAGACCGGATACTCGGAGTAGAAGTCGGTCCCGACCCAGTCGACCCAGCGCCGGCCGGGCCAGTAGTTGCCCGGGAAGTTGCCTTTGACCCTCGGGGAGCCGCCCGGCAGGGGGCTCCAGACGATGCTCACCGGCGCCGCCGGCAGTTCGGTCGGCGGCGGCCCTTTGGTCCGAGTGACCGGCGGCAGCGCGATTTCCGCCAGCGTCGCATTGACGCCTTCCAGGCTCTGGCCGCCGCGGACGATCGCCGAGATCCGGCGGAAGGCCTGCTTGTACCAGCCGGTGGTGTGTTCGCCGCCCCGCTGGTTCCCTTCGCAGTCGACCGCCGTCCAGGCGTTGAGGCAGCGGTTCGGCTCCCCCAGCGGCCGGATGTACGCCGGCAGCCCTTTGCTGGCGAAGAAGTCGTTCAGCTGCAGGAGGTAGTCGTCGCCGTAGCCGAGGGCGATCTGCTGCGGGGTGATCAGCTCGGCCAGCGTCTGGTCGTCGGCGGTGGAGATGTGGAGGATCGGCCGCGTCGCCGTTTCCCGCCAGCGTTCGTAGGCCTCGTTGAGGCTGTTCCCCCAGGGGTGGAAGGTCTGCAGCAGCGCCGGGTGCTTGCCGGTGAGTTCGGCGAACTGGTTGAACTCTGCGGTGGTGCCGCGGTCGCTGACCCCGAGGAAGACGTTCGGCTTCGGCGGCACCCAGAAGTAGGCCGAGGCCTGGGTGGGCGCGATCAGGACGGCCGCACAGGCCGCCACCAACGCAACTCGCTTAAGTGCTCTCCAGTACATCGCTCATCCTTCGCGGTTCGACGCCGAGTGCCTGCGCGTCGGCGGGCCCCCGCTCGCTGGTCATCGAGACCTCCATCAGCTCGGCCTCCTCCCAGGTAGCGAACACGGCCTCTCCGAAGAGGTTGCGGAGCGCGATCAGCCCCGCCCGCACGAACGGCAGCGGCAGGTGGACCAGCGGCCGCGGCCGCCCGGCGACGCGGCTGACCAGGTCGGACATCTGGTCGTAGCTGAGCGTCTCCGGCCCGGCCAGCTCGTAGCGCCGCGTCCGCGCCTCGCCGCCGCCCTCCCGCTCCAGCGCACCGACCACGCAGCGCGCCACGTCCGCCGCCCAGATCGGCTGGAACCGCGCCACGCCCTCGCCCGAGACCGGCAGCACCGGCAGGAAGGAGAAGCGCCGCAGGAGGGTGATCCAGGGATCGCTGTGGTCGTAGACGATCGAGGGCGCGAAGACCGTGGTCGGCAGCGAGGAGGAGAGGACCGCGCGCTCGGCCAGCCACTTGGCGCGGAAGAAGCGAGTGCGCTGGGCCGCCTGCGCGTCGAGCGCGCTGAAGAAGTGGAAGCTCTCGACCCCGCTGCGCTCCGCTGCCCGCAGCAGCCGCACCGTCGCCAGCCCGTTCAACTCCTCGATCCGCTTCGGCGGCTGGTCGCGGATCGAGGCCGCCAGGTGGATCACCCGGTCGACCCCGCGCAGCGCCTGGCGAACCAGGTAGGGATCCGACATCTCGCCGAGATCGCCGAGCGCGATCTGCACGTCGACCCGCCGCCCGCCCAGCCGCCGCGGCTCACGCACCAGGCAGCGCACCTCCTCGCCCTGCTCGAGCAGCAGCGGCAGCAGCCGCGAACCGATGCTTCCAGTGGCCCCCGTCAACAGCAGCATGTCCGCATCATCCCTAAAATGTGCGCTCGCGCTTGGCCGGGGCCCCCGGCAGGCACCCGGAAATACGAGCTAGGAGAACTTCTCGAATGACCTACGTCATCGCCGAGCCGTGCATTGGCCAGAAGGACAACTCGTGCGTCGAGGTCTGTCCCGTCGACTGCATCCACCCGACGCCTGACGAGGCCGATTACGACAACGTCGAGCAGCTCTACATCGATCCGGACGAGTGCATCGACTGCGACGCCTGCGTCGAGGCTTGCCCGGTGGACGCCTGCTTCGCCGAGGATCAGCTGCCGGCCGAGTGGGCCAAATACGCTGAGATCAACGCGAACTACTTCAAGAATCAGGCTGCGTGATTGTGGGGGAGGGACGGTAGTCCCTCCCCAGACACATCTCGCTATGGCTCGATGTTGGGTGTCTGGAGAGGGACTACCGTCCCTCCCGACAACCGGTTTGTTCGCCTGTAGCGGTTAGTAGCCGTCGGGGTGGCGGGGGGTGAAGGGCCCCGTTGCTGCCGCCCTCAGGGATTTGTGCCAGCGAGGGCCGGTGCCGCGGGTGTTGCCGGCGGTGTCCCAGCGGAGGCCGGCGATGATGGCGTAGGCGTGGCCGCCGTTGGCGTAGACGGTGATCCAGCGGCCCTTGCCGGTGCTGCCCCAGCCGGCCAGGGAGCCGGAGGGCATCGGCGTGTCGATCAGGCTGCCGCCGTGGAGGGCGAAGCTGACCGCGCCGGAGCAGTCGTAGCCGGCGTCCCACCAGCGGCCGTGGCCGCCGCCGTAGATGTAGGGCTTGGTGCGGATCTTGTTCGCCGCCGCGATCACCTTTTTCACGGCCGGCGGCGCGTCGGCGGGCGGGATCGCCCGGCCGTTGACGAGGATCGCCTTGCCGGGAGGGGCGGTCGGTTCGGTCACCGGGGGCGGAGGCGTCGAGGAGACCCCGCCCGGGGTTTCCGCCTTGGCCGGGGCCGCGAGGACCGTCGCGATCGCAACCATGGCCAGAACAGCTATGGAGATGCAGAGGGCGGGCGTTTTCCTGGCCGCCCCAAGGGCGTTCGTCATTCACTCCTCCTTCGTCGGCCGGCGGGGTTAGCTGTCGGGCTGGCGCTGAAGGAGCCTGCGCCCCCACTCGAAGGTGGGTTAGCCCCAGAAACTCGGGTCCCCCGCTCCCCGGCTCTCTGAGCCAGGGATTAGGCGTTTATGTGCATTCCTTAATCCAGGAGGATGAAGGAAGTTTCGGCCGGTTGTGTGGGCTTGATCACACAGGCGCTACTGGACGACCGGCAGCGGGGTGCCGCTGACCGGCGGCGCTTCGGCGGCGCTGGGCGTCGCCTGCAGCACCGGCAGCTCCTGCGGCGTGGCGGCGACGATGCCGCGCGCCGCCTGGCGAATCGCCTGCGAGGCCGGGGCGTCGGGATCGTCGATGACCAGGGGCGAGCCGTTGTCGGCGTGCTCGCGCAACGGCTCCGACAGCGGCACCTTGCCGAGCAGCGGCACGTCGAGCTCGTCGGAGAGCAGCTGGCCACCGCCCTCGCCGAAGATCGTGAAGCGCTCGCCGTCGGGGGTGGTGAAGCCGGACATGTTCTCGATCACGCCGAGGATCTCGAGGTCGAACTTCTTCGCCATCTCGGCGCCGCGCTGGGCCACCGACTGGGCCGCCGGCTGCGGCGTGGTGACGACGAGGAACTTGGCCTGCGGCAGCAGCTGGGCGAGCGTCATCGAGACGTCGCCGGTCCCCGGCGGCAGGTCGAGCAGCAGGTACTCGAGCTCGTCCCAGGCGACGTCCTCGAGGAACTGCTGGATCGCCTTGTGCAGCATCGGCCCGCGCCAGACGACAGCGGAGTTGTCCTCGACGAAGAAGCCGATCGACATCACCTTCACCCCGCTGGGCGAGTCCAGCGGCAGGATTTTCCGCTCGCCGTTGACTTCCGGTTTGCGGTTGACGCCGAGCATGCGCGGGATCGAGTAGCCGTAGACGTCGCAGTCGAGCGCCCCGGCCGGGTGGCCTTCGGCGGTCAACGCCGCGGCCAGGTTGGCGGTCATCGTCGACTTGCCGACGCCGCCCTTGCCGGAGGAGACGCAGATCACGTTCTTCACCTTCGCCAGCGCGCCCTGCGGCAGCTTGCCGCGGCCCAGCGTCTGCTGCAGCTGGCCTTTCTCCTCGTCGGAGAGGACGTCGAAGCCGACCGCGACCTCGGTCACGCCCTCGAGTTGGGAGACCTGCGCCGCCACGGCCTGTTCGAAGTGGGAGCGGATCGGGCAGCCGGCGGTCGTCAGCGAGACGACGACCTCGACCCTGCCGCCGTCCCTGATCTCGATCGAGCGCACCATGCCGAGCTCGACGATCGAGCGGCGCAGCTCGGGGTCGATGACGGCACGGAGCTTCTCGGTGATCTGGTCCTTGGTCGGCATGGTGCCCATTCTCGCAGGGGGGAGAGGTCGGGCGCGCCGCGCCCTTATGCGCCCCAATGCAGGCGAGCGAAGGAGGGGCGATGTCGGGGACGCGAGGCGGGCGAGGCCGGATCGCGGCGCTCGGGGTCGCGTTGGCCCTGGCCGTGCTGCTGCTCGTCGCGAGCGAGGCGCGGGCGGCCAAGTACGCGGTCGCCCAGTGCGGCTGGC
>DASTBO010000083.1:0-3974 GCA_035712025.1 Solirubrobacterales bacterium | reverse complement strand
GCCACCCGCAACAGTGCACTGGCCAAGGCGCAGGCACGCCAGGTCGCCGAGCTGGTCGGCGGGGCCGAGCTGGTCGAAGTGTCCTCCGATGGCGAGGTGGGAGATAAGGAGCGGTTCGTGCGGGGGGTGGAGCGGGCGCTGTTGGCCGGCGAGGCGGAGGTCGGGGTGCACTCGGCCAAGGACCTGCCGGGTGAGCTGCCGGCGGAGCTGGAGATCGCCGCGGTCCCGTCCCGTGAGGACCCCGCCGACGTCTGGGTCGGCGAGGGCGCTTCGCTCGAGGAGGTCGCCGAGGGCGCCCGGGTCGGCACCGCCAGCCTGCGCCGCCGCGCCCAGCTGCTGGCGGCGCGGCCGGACCTGCGAGTCGAGGAGCTGCACGGCAACGTCGACACCCGCCTGCGCAAGCTGGCGGAAGGCGAGTTGGACGCGATCGTCCTCGCCGCCGCCGGCCTGCGCCGGCTCGGGCGCGAGGCGGAGATCGGCTTCGCGATCCCGGTCGAGCTGATGGTCCCGGCCGCCGGCCAGGGCGCCCTGGCGCTGCAGGTCCGCACCGACGACGAGGCGACGACGGAGGCCACCGCGGCGGTCAACGACCTGCGGGCGATGCGCGAGCTGACCGCGGAGCGCACCGCCGTCGCCCTGCTCGGGGCGACCTGCGCCAGCCCGCTCGGCGTCCACGCGCAGATCGAGGGGTCGACCATCGCCATCGAGGCCTTCGTCGGCCTGCCGGACGGCAGCGAGTGGCTGCGCGACCGCATCGAGGCGAGCGCCGAGCAGCCGGCGCTCGCCGGCGCCGAACTCGTCCAGCGCCTGCTCGCCGCCGGCGCCCGCGAGCTCCTCGACCGCGCCGAGGCGCAAGCATGATCATTCGCCTGTTCCTTTTCGTTGCCCTGGACCAGAAAGGAACAGACGAATGAGGGGAGTGGTGTATCTCGTCGGCGCAGGTCCGGGCGACCCCGGGCTGATGACGGCGCGCTCGCTGGAGCTGATTGCGAGCGCCGACGTAATCTTCTACGACCGCCTGATCCCGCCCGGGGCGCTCGACGGCGCCGGCGAGGACGCCGAGCTCGTCTACGTCGGCAAGCAGCCCGGCGTTCCCTCGGTGCCGCAGGCGGAGATCGGCGAGCGGATGATCGAGGCTGCGCGCGCCGGCCGCAGCGTCGTCCGCCTCAAGGGCGGCGACCCCTTCGTCTTCGGCCGCGGCGGCGAGGAGGGCGAAGCGCTGCGCGAGGCGGGGATCGAGTTCGAGGTCGTGCCCGGGGTGACCGCCGGCGTCGCCGCCACCGCCTACGCCGGGATCCCCGTCACCCACCGCGACGACGCCTCGGCGGTCGCCTTCGTCACCGGCCACGAGGACCCCGAGAAGGAGGAGAGCGCGCTCGACTGGGAGGCGCTGGCCCGCTTCCCCGGCACCCTCGTCTTCTACATGGGGGTCAAACGGCTGGCCCTGAACGCGGGATCGCTGATCGCCGCCGGGCGGGACCCCGACGAGCCGGCGGCGGCGATCGAACGCGGCACCTGGCCGGGGCAGCGGACGGTCACCGGCACCCTCGGGACGCTCGCCGAGGCGGTCGAGCGCGACGCCGTGAAAGCGCCCGCCCTGATCGTCGTCGGCGAGGTCGCCCGCCGCCGCGAGCAGCTCGCCTGGCTGGAGCGCCGGCCGCTGCACGGCCGCCGCGTCGTCGTCACCCGGGCTCGCGCCCAGGCGAGCGGCCTGGCGGCCACCTTGCGCTCGCTGGGCGCCGAGGCGGTCGAGCTGCCGGCGATCCGGATCGAGCCGAAGATCGACACCGACGAGGTGCGAAGGGTCGCGGGCGCGCTCGGGGTCTACGAGCTGATCTGCCTGACCAGCCCCAACGGCGTCCGCCTGCTCTTCGAGGCGATGGAGGCCGCCGGCGTCGACGCCCGGGCGCTGGCCGGCGTCACCGTGGCCGCAATCGGCCCCGGGACCGCGCGCGCCCTGACGGAGCGCGGCGTCCTCGCCGACGTGGTCCCCGAGCGCTTCGTCGCCGAGGGGCTGATCGAAGCGCTGGAGGACGAGGAGATCTCGGGCGCCCGCGTGCTCGTCGCCCGCGCCGCCGAGGCCCGCGACGTCCTCCCCGACGCGCTGCGCGAGCGCGGCGCCGAGGTGGACGTCGTCGCCCTCTACGAGACCGTGCGCGAGGAGCCGCGGGCCGAGGAGATCGAGGCCGCCCAGGGCGCCGACTACGTCACCTTCACCTCGTCCTCGACCGTGACCAACCTGGCCGAGGCCCTCGGCGACCGCTTCCCGACACGGGCGCGGATCGTCTCGATCGGCCCGATCACCAGCGAAACCGTCCGCGCCCGCGGCCTGAAGGTCGACGTCGAGGCCGAGCGCCACGACGTCGACGGCCTGCTCGCAGCGCTCCTCGACGATGTTCGGCACTCCGCATAGGCATTACCGCGCGACGGACTCGACCAACACCCGCGCGCGGGAGCTGGCCGCGTCGGGGGCGCCCCACGGGACCGTCGTCACCGCCGGCGAGCAGAGCGCCGGCCGCGGCCGGCAGGGCCGCACCTGGACCGCCCCGCCCAACAAAGCCCTCCTCTACTCCGCGATCGTCCGCCCCCTGGAGGACCGCCACACGATGCTCCCCCTCGCCGTCCCCCTAGCCGTCTGCGAGGCCGCCGAGCAACTGAACCCCCACCTCGACTGCAAGGTCAAGTGGCCAAACGACGTCCACGTCGAAGGCCGCAAGCTGGCAGGGATACTGATCGAGGCCCGTCCCCAGGACGGCTGGGCAGTGATCGGAATCGGCCTGAACCTCACGATCGAGCCCGACGAGTTCCCCCCGGAGCTCCGTGACTCGGCCACCTCGATCTGCACCGCCGATCGTCGGCCCCGAGGGAGGGGGTCCGCCGGACCCTCCCCGCTGTCGTCCGCCGGACCCCCTCCCTCCGGTCCCCTCAACAACCGCCTGAGCCACTGGATACAGGCAGGACCCGACGAAGTGCTCAGTGCCTGGCGCAAGCGCGACGCGCTCGAAGGCCGCGAGGTCGCCTGGGAGGGAGGCTCAGGAGTCGCCGACGGCGTCGACGACCGCGGTTACCTCGTCGTCGTCACCCCCAGCGGCGACCGCATCGCCGTCGGCGCCGGCGAGGTCCACCTCACCCGCTTCTGACTCGGCTTTCTTCCGCCGCCGCGATTTGCGCGCCGGCCTGGACGCGCTCCGGCCGTTCTTCTCCGCCTCGGCCTTGGCCCCCTCGGGCGGACCGCCGTTCTCGCCCTGCCCGCTCTGCCCGTCTTTGCGTTTGCGCTTGCGGCGGCGCTTGCCGCCTTTGGGGAAGTTCTTCAGCAGCTCGCGGGCGACGGCCGAGGGTTTCCGCGCCATCCGCATCCGCGCGCCGCGGAGCACCTCCTCGCCCTCGGGAGTGTGGGAGACCGCCGCGGCCAGCAGCGCCACCGCCAGCCGCCGGTCCTGTTTGCGCGCCGCGTGGACGAGACGGCGCGCGTTGCGCCCGTGCGCCCGGCCGGAGGAGTTGACCAGCAGGCCGAGCAGGCGCTTGGTCTCCGGCCAGCGCTGGACCGCGTACTCCTCGTGCAGTTCGCGGGTGTAGGAGGCGAGCCGCCAGACCCACGCCTGCGCCTGGTCGCGGCGGCCGATCCGCTTGTCGATCAGCGCCTGCAGCAGCGTCTTCGTTCCCGCCCGCTTGTCCTCGCGGCTCCAGGTGCCGACGATGTCGATCGCGTCGTCGAAGGCCTCGGGATCGCCCAGGTCGGCGATCTCGCTCAGCGCTTTCAGCCGCAGCTGCGCGTTGCGGTTGCGCTGCACGCAGGTGAGCAGGAAGCGGCGGCGGAGCTCCTTGGTGCGGTCGTTCTGCAGCATCGCCCGCGCCCGCCGCCAGCCCTGGGTGTTGACCCGGGCCCCGGCCAGCGCCGCCCAGGCGTGCTGCTCGGGGTAGTCGAGGTTCTCGACCGCGATCCGCCAGATCTCCCGTTCCAGCACCTCCATCCG
>DASTBO010000082.1:0-33718 GCA_035712025.1 Solirubrobacterales bacterium | reverse complement strand
GGCACGAGCGCTCGCTGATCTCGGGCAACGGCGGCCCGGCGTTCTGGCAGGAGACCTTTGCCGCGGCCTGGGGGGCCTTCTCGAGGAGGGCGTCGGAGGCGGTGCGGACGCGTCTCGGCGACGAGTCTCTCGCGGTCCGCTACTACGCCCAGAAGAGCGCCGACAGCTGGGCGCTGCCGCTGCAGGAGGTCGCCGACTTCCGCCTCATGTGCCTGCTGCGCGATCCGCGCGACGTCTGGGTCTCGAGCGTCGCCTTCCACCACCGCCGCGCCGCCGAAGGCGACAGCTTCCTGCCGCTCTCCGCGGACCAGTCCGAGGAGGAGCTGCTGAAGCGGTTCATCGAGGACCAGCGCCAGCGCCTGCGCTGGCTCGCCAACGTGGAAGAGCGGCTGGGAGCGCCGGTGATCCGGTACGAGAGCTTGATCAAGGACCTGCCGGGGGAGGCCGAGCGGATCGGCGCCTGGCTCGGGGTCCACCTCGACGCCGAGGCGGTCGCCCGCCGCCGCGGCGAGTACGCCGGTCACGTGACGGCCGGCAGCATCGAGCAGTCGGTCGGCCGCTGGCGGCGGGAGATGTCCCCCGAGGTGGCGGCGCTGTTCTGGGGAGCGATGGGGAGCGAGCTGGAGCAGCTCGGCTTCGAGTCATGAGGGCGGGCGGCCGCGGTTGAAGATCTGCACGATCGTCGCCAAGAACTACGTGGCCCACGCCCGCGTACTGGCCCGCTCCTTCCTCGCCGAGCACCCTGACGGGAGCTGCGCCGTCCTCGTCGTCGACGACCACGAGGGCTTCCTCGATCCGGCCGAGGAGCCGTTCGAGCTGATCCGCCTCGAGGACATCGACCTGCCCGACGCGGAGCGGATGGCGGCGAGCTACGACGTCACCGAGTTCTCCACCGCGGTCAAGCCCTGGCTGCTGCGGTCCCTGCTGGCCCGCGAGGGTTGGGACGCGGTCACCTACCTGGACCCCGACATCCTCGTCACCGACTCGCTCGTCCGGGTCGAGGAGCTGGCGCTCGAGCACGAGATCGTGCTGACCCCGCACTTCACCTCGCCGCTGCCGCGCGACGAGCGCAGGCCCTCCGAAGAGGACATCCTGATCGCCGGGACCTACAACCTCGGCTTCATCTCCCTCGGCGCCGGGGAGGCGGCGAGCGAGCTGCTCGACTGGTGGTCGGAGCGGCTGGAGAACGACTGCGTGATCGATCCCGGCGGCGGCCTCTTCGTCGACCAGCGCTGGATCGACCTGGTGCCCGGCATCTGGCCGCAGGTCCACGTGCTCCGCGATCCGGGCTTCAACATCGCCTACTGGAACCTGCCGACGCGAGAGCTCGAAATCGACGGCGACGGCTACCGGGTCGACGGCCGGCCGCTGCGCTTCTTCCACTTCAGCGGCTTCGACCCAGCCCGGCCGACGAACCTGAGCAAGCACCAGGACCGGATCGAGGTCGAGGACGACCGGGCGCTGGCGCGGATCTGCCGCGAGTACGCCGAGCTGCTGCTCGAGAGCGGCCAGCGGGAGGCGCGGGGCTGGCCCTACGGGTGGGACTCGCTCCCGAACGGGCTGCGGCTCGACGTGCCGGCGCGGCGCGTCTACCGGGAGGCGGTGGAGAGCGGTGTCGCCACCGGCTCGGTCTTCGGCGAGCGCGGGGCCGAGAGCTTCACCTCCTACCTGACCGAGATGCCGGAGGGCGAGGGCGTGAGCCGCTACGCGAGGTCGCTCTGGGAATGCCGCCCCGACCTGCGCCGCGCCTTCCCCAACCTCGACGGCCGCGATGCCGCCGGGTTCAACCGCTGGCTGTTCCAGAACGCCGAGGCGATCGACCTTCCGCCGCAGCTGCGGCCGGAGGCCGGCGTCCAGATCGGCGCGACCGGGCCGCGGGATCCCGGCCAGCTGGGGGTCAACCTGGCCGGGTACATGAGCGCCGAGCTGGGGGTCGGCGAGGCCGCCCGCCAGGTCGGCAAAGCGCTCGCCGCCCGGAATCTGCCGTGCCCGGAGATCGACGTCCCGGTCAAGGAGGTCGACTTCGCCGCCGCCCTCGAGCGGCTGGCGCCGGAGGACCATCCCCACGAGGTCAACCTGATCTGCGTCAACGCCGACATGCTGCCGGCGGTGGCGGGGGCGATGCCGCCCCGCTTCTTCCAGGGGCGCTGCACCGCCGGCCTCTGGTTCTGGGAGGTGGAGCGCTTCCCCGAGCGCTGGCACGAGTCGTTCAAGTACCTGGACGAAGTCTGGACCGCCTCGGAGTTCGTCGCCGAGGCGCTGCGCCCGGCCTCTCCGGTCCCGGTCTCGACGATCAGGGTCCCGGTCACCCCGGTCGAGCCGGCCGACGCCGACCGCGAGTCGCTCTCGATGCCGCCCGGGTTCTGCTTCCTCTACGTCTTCGACTTCCGCAGCGTCTTCCGCCGCAAGAACCCGCTGGGGGCGATCGAGGCCTTCCGCCGCGCCTTCGAGCCGGGGGAGGGCGCCTCGCTGCTGATCAAGAGCGTCGGCGGCGAGAAGTGGCCGCAGGAGGCGGAGCGGCTGGCGGCCGCGGCCGCCGAGCACGACGACGTCCACCTGCTCGACGGGGTGCTGCCGCCGGCGGAGAAAAACGCGATGATCGCCGCCTGCGACTGCTACCTCTCGCTGCACCGCTCCGAGGGGCTGGGGCTGACGATGGCGGAGGCGATGTACTTCGGCAAGCCGGTGATCGCGACCGGATACTCGGGCAACCTCGACTTCATGACCGACGAGAGCTCCTACCTGGTCGACTACGACCTGGAGGAGATCGGCGAGGGGGCGGAGCCCTATCCGCCGGAGGCTCGCTGGGCCGAGCCCAGCGTCGAGCACGCCGCCGAGCTGATGCGCGAGGTCTTCGAGGACCGGGAGGAGGCGGCGCGCAAGGGTGAGCGCGCGGCGGCCGCGATCCGCGCCAGCCACTCTCCCGAGGCCGCCGGGGAGATCCTGGAAGAGCGGCTCGTGCAGCTCCACCGTCACCGCGCCTTCGCCAGTTCGGCGGCCTCGCCGGCAATCTCGCGGGCGCCTGCCAGCGTGCCCGACTATGTCAGCCCCGGCTCGGGCCGGGCCCTGCTCGACCACCTGCTCCAGTTCGAGCAGGCCCCGAGCCGAACCGGTTCCGGCCGGGTCCAGCGCTTCTTCAAGCGCCTCTACATGCGCGTCCTCCGGCCCTACGCCGCGCACGAGCGCCGCATCGACCTCAGCCTGCGCGAATCGATCGACGAGCTCGCCTTCGAGCTGGCGGCCCTGCAGCGCCGCGTCGCCGGAGTCAACGAGCTGAAGTCAGAGCTCGGCAGCGTCGACGAGCACCTGCGCGGCCTCGACGCCGACGTCAGGGGCGCCTACGCCGTCCAGGCGGAGGAGCTGAAAAAGGCGCAGGCGAGGATCGAGGTCCTCGAGAAGGCCCTCAGCCGCAACGGCCACGAGCCTTCGCGGCGCCAGAGCTCCGTCTCGAGCTGAGCTCTCCGCCCTCTCTCCGCGCCGGTCGTCTCTCAGCGAGGATTCCTTGGGGTGGGGACCCCTGGAATGGCTGAGACCTGCTCTTGCGGGCCTCTCCACTTCGCATGCTTCGCGCCGCCGATCTGCCGGCAGCCGTGGTCTAGAAGGTGACGTTCGAAGTCCCGGCGCTTCACGCCGCGGCGGTAAAGCGCAGATGCTCCCGGTCTGCCTCGGCAGCTTCTCCCGCGAGCTCCTCGTCGGGAGTCAAGACCGTTTGAAGGGCGTCGAGGACGTTCTCACGGGCTTCCTCGCGACTGCGCCCTTGGCTGATTGCGCCAGGCACCTCGAGGACCCGCGCGACGATCCAGCCCGTCTCATCCGGATTGTCGAACGCGATCGTGAAATCTACGGATGCAGCCATGCTTGAACCGTAGCGCGGATGGAGTAGCTCTGGCCGGAGCAGGAGAGGCCGGTTCTCAGGTTGATTCCTCGCCGCTCCAGACCCAGACCCGGAGGCGGCGGCCGTCGGGCATCGGGACCTGGCGGACGAGGCGGAAGTGGAGGTTGCGCAGCGCGGTCTCGACCTTGGCCTGGGTGACCAGGGGTTCGAAGTCGCCGGCCTCGGTGCTGGTGGTGACGACCGTCGTCGGGCGACCCAGCTCGGGGCCGACGATCTGGCGTTCGTAGTGGGCGACCGAGTCGGGTTCGGCGAGGAGCTGGGTGAAGGGGATGCCGCGGCGGTAGTTGACGAGGCCGGCGAGGCCGACGCTGTTGGTGCTGACGACGCGGTTGCGGGAGGCGAAGGCGACGAGGCGGGGGGTCCCTTCGGGGGCGATCGGTTCGAGCAGGGCCTTGGCCAGGGCGAGGTCGGTCGCGACGTAGCCGGCGTCCTCTGCGGTGAAGCGGGTGCGGGGACCTTCGGCCTGCTGGCGGACGTTGCCGACCGCGTGCGGTTCGCCGCTGATCCAGGGCAGGTAGCCGAAGGCGGGAACCTCGACGAGGCGCGGCTTGGAGATGCCGTCGGAGAGGTTGGAGTTGGCGAGCAGGTTGACGGCGGCGATCGCGACCACCGCCACCGTCGCCGGGACGGCCGCCTTGGGGTAGCGCCGCAGGGCGACGACCGCGAGGGTCGGCAGCAGCACCGCGACCGGGAAGGTGAAGCCGTTGCCGCCGTTCTGGGAACTCATCAGCGCCGCGAAGCCCGCCCCGGCGACGACGAACAGCGCCATCGTGTTGCTGCCGAGCAGGCGCAGCGCCTCGGCGCGGCGGTCCTCGGCGGCGCGCAGCCGCTGGACCACGGCGACCGCCAGGGCGATCAGGCCGATCGTCACCAGCAGGGACATCGGCACCAGCAGATCGCCCTGGATGATCTTCTCGGCGACGGTTTTGAACCGGTCCCAGGAGACCGTCGAGCTCGACTCGCCGAAGTTCTTCGCCTGCGAGCCGTAGCCGAATTCGGTCAGGTAGTCGACCACAGGGTCGAGGTTGTTCCAGTACCAGGTGGCGGCGACGAGGACGGCGGCGAGGACCGCCAGCCCGAAGTTGAGGGCGCGCCGGGCGAGCTCGTCGCGGTAGGCGACGGCGATCGTCAGCAGCGCCGCGACGACGACCCCGGGGACGAAGGCGACGGCCATCGTCCGCGAGAGCAGCATCAGCCCGATCGCCGCGCCGCAGGCGACGGCCCACCAGCGCCGGCGCATGCCTTCGCTGCGGATCAGCGCGTAGACCGAGCAGGCGAGGAAGGCGGCGGTGGGGAGGGCGAAGATGTACTCGCGGGTGAAGACGAAGACGCCCTGGCTGGTCCCGACCGCGAGCGCCGCCAGGGCCCCGAGGCGCGGCCCGGCGAGGCGCTCGCCGATCCCGTAGGTGGCCAGCGTCAGCAGCGCCGCGAAGGCGATCAGGACGCCGAAGCCCTGCAGGACGCCCGGGCTGAAGATGAGGACGATCGAGGTCAGGGCCGGCAGCAGCGGGGCGTTCGGCGTCTGGTTCTGGACCGCTTCCCACCAGCCGTGGACTCCCCCGTTTTCGAAGCCGAAGAAGTCGATGATGCCGATCATCGTGTAGCCGTTCTCGTCAACGTCCAGGGGGTAGCCGTGGCGGTAGGTGGCGACCCACCAGACGTTGATCGCGGCCATCGCGACGCAGCCGGCGGCGACGATCAGGGCCCAGCGCCAGGCCGGGCTGAGATTGCGGATTCGTTCCTTCACCGCTCCGCCCCCGTCGCGACCGCCCGCTCCAGCAGGGCGGCGATCTCGCTCCCGTAGCGCTCGAGCGAGTGGCGCTCGGCGACCAGCGGCCGGCCGGCGGCGCCGATCCGGCGCCGCTCCTCGGCCGGTAGCGACAGCACCCGGTCCAGCGCCGCCGCCAGCGCCGGCAGGTCGCGCGGCTCGCAGAGCCAGCCGGTCTCGCCGTCGTCGATCAGCTCCGGCAGGCCGAAGACGCGCGTCCCCAGCACCGGCGTCTCCCAGGCCATCGCCTCCAGCACGGTACGCGGGGTCGACTCGATGTCGGAGGCGCAGACGAGGACGTCGGCCATCCCGTACCAGGCCTCGACTTCGGGGGTGACGGGGACGATCCGCATTCGCTCCGCTTGTGGCGAGGCTTCGACGTAGCGGCGCAGGGCTTCGGTGTTGTCGTCGTCGCGGCCGCCGACGAAGGCGACCCAGGCGCGCGGGTGACGGGCAGCGACCAGGTCGAAGGCCTGCGCCAACATCGCCTGCGCCTTGCGCGGCTCGACCGTGCCGACGCAGGCGATCAGCTCGGCGTCTGCCGGGATTCCCGCCCGGCGCCTGGCGGCCGCGCCGTCGAACTCCGCCCGGTGGGCGTCGATCGGCTCCAGGTCGAGTCCATAGGGATGCATCACGCAGCGCTCGGCGCCGGCTACCGGCTCGTACAGGCGCTTCGTCGCCTCGGCCTCGAAGACGAGGGCGGAGGCCCGCGCCAGCGCCGCTTCTGCCCGCTCCCGGACCTCCGTCGCGAAGTCGGCGAGCAGCACGCTCAGCGGGAAGCTCTCGTGGATCGCCCAGACGAATGGGACCCCGATCTCGACCGCGGCCTCGGCGCCCGGCACGGTCCAGGCGGTGGCGGTGTTCAGCAGCGCGGCGTCGAAGCCCTGGGCGCCCGACCAGGCGGCCAGCTCCTCGACGCGGCCGAGGTGGGGCCCGAGATCGTCGTACGGGGCGAGGGGGCTGATGTGGACCGGAATCCCCAGCGCTTCGACCTCGCTGCGCAGCGGCCCGTCGATCGCGGTGACCATGGTGAAGCTCGCCGCCTCGGCGCGGGTCAGCTGGCGCAGCAGGTCGAGCAGGTAGAGCTGGGCGCCGCCGAGGGTGAGCTGGTGGGTGAAGACGAGGACGCGGGGCCGCCGGTCGGAGCCCGGAACCCCGGTCGGCGCCGCGGGAGGCGCCGGCTGCTCGGACCGCCCCGGCGGCGCGCCGACCGTCACCCGCACCGGCTCGATCTCGTGGCGCTCGCCGGCGACGCTGGTGGCGACGACGGTCAGGTCGTGCCCGCCCTCGCCGCCGTCCCAGCCGCCGAGGTCGGCGTCCAGTTCGAAGCCGGCGGCGGCGTAGGATGCATCCCAGACTTCGGCGACGTCGAGCCGCGGCGCCCCGATCCGTGCCAGGCCGAGCGAGCGTCCGCCGAGGAAGACCTCGACCCGCGCCGTCGCCTCCTCCGGGAAGAAGAGCCAGCCGCGCACGTGGAGGGCGCCCTCGACCGAGTCGCCGGCCTCCGGCTCATCGAGCTGGGCGACCGGCTCGGAGCTCCTGGGGCCAGTGGGCATCGCGCCCGCGACGGCGTCGGGGGTCGCCCCCCGCCGCCAGAGCGCGCGGCTCGCCCGCAGCCGCCAGCGCAGGCCGCCGAACCTTTCGCCGCCCGCGCTCAAACCCGCTCCGCCCGCCCAGTCGCGAGCCAGCGATGAGTGCGGGCGATGCCCGCGCGAAGGCCGGTGATCTCGAGCTCCACGGTTTGATGCAACAGCGTCGTGTCGAGAACGATTTGGTGGACTTCGAAGCCGCGCGGCTCGTGCCGGTGGACCTGAGCCTGGCGGCCGACCTCGCGCTCGACCATCTGCAGCAGCTCCAGCAGCGAGGTGCCGCTGCCGCTGCCGACGTTGATCACCGCCGGGCCGCCCGCGTCGACCAGGGCGATCGCCGCCCGCGCCACGTCGCCGACGTAGACGTAGTCGCGGATCGTCGCCCCGCCGCCGTAGAGGTCGATCGGTTCGCCGCGCTCGATCCGGTGCAGGAAGGTGACGACCGCGCCCTGGCCGCGATCGGGGTGCTGGTGCTCGCCGTAGACCGTCGCGCAGCGCAGGATCCGCGCCGGCAGCCCGTGCTCGCGACTTGCCGCCAGGACTTCGCCCTCGCACTGCAGGTGGAGGCGGCCGTAGGCGCCAAAGGCCGCGGTCGGCGCGTCCTCGGGGACCGGGATCGTCTTCGGCTCGCCGTAGACGGTGCCGCCGGAGGAGAGGTAGGTGAGGCCGACCCCGGGATGTGCCCGCAGGCGCTCCAGCGCCGTCCGCACCGGCCCCAGGGTCAGGCGCGCGTCCTCCTCGGGGTTCTCCTCGGAGGCCGCCGGCAGAAGACCGCCGGCGCTGAAGACCACGTGGTCGACGCCCTCCAGGGCGCGCTCCACGGTCTCGGGGTCGGTTGCGTCGCCGACGATCAGGTCGCCGGGGGCGATCTTGGCCGCCACATCCGGCGCCGGCGCCGAGCGGGTCAGCACCGCCGGCGGCCGGCCGCTCGCGGCCAGCTGCTCGACGACGTTGGACCCGATGAAGCCGCAGCCGATGACGAGGATCCGGGGCACTATTTGCGACCGACCACCAGGAACTGCTTGCCGAGGAGCCGCCAGGCGAGAGGGGTCTTCAGGTAGAGGCGGGTCAGCGCCGGCGAGGGCGGCAGGATGCCGCGGAAGGAGTAGGGCAGGTAGCGGGGGACGACGCGCTCGATCTCGAAGCCGGCGGCGTAGAGGTGCTCTTCGATCGCGACGTGGGTGAGGGCGACGTAGTGGTCGGCGCAGTCCCAGTACTCGTCGGAGCAGTAGCGGTAGTTCGGGCCCATGATCGCGATCCGGCCGCCGGCCTCCATCGAGCCGTGCATCTTCTCCAGGAAGGCGGCGATCGCCTCCTGGTCGTAGAGGTGCTCGAGGAAGTTGGAGACGAAGACGCCGTCGAAGTGGTCGCTGGGCAGCTCGGCGTCCATGATCATCGCCGTGATCACCTTCGTGTCGGGCTTGTGGGCGGCCTCGTCGTAGCTGACCGCGTCGACCGCCCAGGTCTCCTTCGCCGGGATCGCGCCGATGAACTCGCCGCGGCCGGCGGCCGGGTCGAGGACCTTCTGCGGGCTTCCCATCAGGCCGTGGACGTGGGGGCTGATCTGCTGCCAGACCGCGATCCGGCCGTCCTGGTCGATGTCGCGGAAGCGGAAGCTGTAGAGGCGCTCGTAGTTCACGTCAGGCAGGTTGTCCTTTCAGGCGGCGGCGCCGGAGCCGCGGCCGGCGGCGCATCCAGCTGACTTTGGAGCTGGGCCGCGGCAGCTCGTGGCGCAGTTGCGGATTCGAATAGGGGTCGACGGCGGTGAACGGTAGCCAGATTTCCTTGAACAGCTGCTTCTCCCACTCCTCGACCTCCGAGGAGCGGCTCGAGGACTCGAAGTGGATCATCCTCAGGTCTGGGTCGTAGACGACGCGCTTGCCCTGCCGCCAGAGCCGCAGGCAGTAGTCGACGTCGTTGTAGTTGACGGGGAAGCGGTCGCTGAGGCCGCCGAGCTGCTCGAACAGCTCGCGCCGGGTCATCAGGCAGGCGGCGGTGACGGCGAGGCAGTTGGTGGCGATCCGCGCCGCGTTGGCGTAGCCGCGGAAGTCGCCGCGGAAGCCCCAGTAGGGGTGACCCGGGAGCCCGTTCTGGAAGCGGACGCCGACGTGCTGCAGGCGCCCGTCCTGGAGCAGCAGGCGGCCGCCGACGGCGCCGATCTCCTCCATCCCCGAGTACATCACCATCCGCTCGATCCAGTTCGGCGTCGCGACCTCGATGTCGTCGTTCAGCAGCAGCAGGTGCTCGCCGCGCGAGGCGGCGGCGCCGACGTTGACCTTGTCCGAGTAGCTGAACGGCCTGTCGTAGTCGACCAGCCGCAGCCGCTCGCCGCCGATCTCCCGCAGCTCCTCCAGCAGGGCCGGGTCGGCGGTCGCGTCGGCGACGACCACCAGCTCGTAGTTCCCGTAGGTCGAGGTCTCGACGATGCTGCGCAGGCAGTGGCTGATCAGAGTGACCGGCTGGTAGCGGACCTCGCGCGCCTGGCCGGCGGTGGGGATGACGATGCTGACCGACGGCTCCTCGCTCAGCACCGGGTCGAGGTGGTAGACGCCGCGGTCGTCGGGGTCGTGTGTGACCCGGGCCGGCATCCCGATCCGCTCGAGGTGGGCCTGGACCGCCCGCGTGCCCGCCGTGAACGCCCACGGCTTCGCCGCCTCGTCGGCGCCGGAGGTCGAGCCCGCGAGCATCCGCCAGTGGTAGAGGACGCGGGGGACGTGGACCACGGCCCGCGCCCGCTCCGTCGCCCGCAGGACCAGGTCCCAGTCCTGGGAGCCTTCGAACTCGGGGTCGAAGCCGCCGACCGCTTCGACCAGCGAGCGGCGGAAGACGCTGAGGTGGCAGGAGTACATCTGCGTCCGCATCCGCTCCGGCGACCAGTCGGGCTTGAAGAACGGCCCGGAGTGGCGGCCGGCGCGGTCGATCTTGTCCTCGTCGGTGTAGGCGTAGTCGGCTTCGGGCTCCTCGCGCAGCGCCCGCTCAACGTGCATCAGCGCGTCGGGGTGCAGCTCGTCGTCGTGGTCGAGGAGGGCGAGGAACTCCCCCCGCGCCATCGCCACCGCGTCGTTGGAGGCGGCGACGATGCCGCCGTTCTCCGCCCGGCGCGCGACCCGGATCCGCGGGTCCAGCGCCTCGGCCTCGTCCAGCAGCGCCGCCACGTGCGGAGCGGGCGAGCAGTCGTCGACCAGGCACAGCTCCCAGTCCTCGAGCCCCTGCCTCCGCACCGAGCCGACCATCGCCCAGAAGACGTCGGCCGGGGTGTCGTAGACCGGCGTTATGACCGAGAAGCGGGGCGCATCAGCCACGCTCGCGACCCCAGCGCTCGCGCAGCTTGCGCAGCACGTACCCCGGCCGGGTCAGCGCCAGTTTCCCCAGCCGCCCGAAGGCGATCAGCCGCAGCGCGTAGCTTTCCAGCTCCAGCCGCCGCCCTCGTTCTTCGCCTATTTCCACGTCCCGGGCAACCAGAAGCGCGCGCAACCGCTCGATCTCCGCGTCACGCTCCTCGATCTCCCGCCGCAGGTCGGAGACCTCGTCCATCGCGGCGAGTCTAGTGAGGAGCGCTGGACTGTTCGGTGCTTGTCGGCTCGATCTGCAAGGGTCCGCGCTCGGGATGCGCCTCGCCACCAGATTCAAGATCCCGATCTGGATTGCGGTCTGGATCGTCACCCGGGCCTTCATGGTCGTCCAGGTTGGCTTCTGGAAACACGCCGGAGCCGAATATCAGGACGTCAACACCTACGAAGCATGGTCGAACTGGATCTCCTCGACTGGTCTCATGCCGCAGGAAGAAACCTGGCAGTACCCGCCAGGGGCGGCATTTCTGTTTCTGATCCCTCGGCTGGGCCCGCTGGACTACAAACCGTCCTTTGTCGTCCTGATGGTGATCGTCGACCTGATCGGCTTCTGGCTGATGACGGTGCTGGCTCGCCGGGAGCAGCGCGACGCCGGCGTCTGGATCTGGTTACTGGCGATGCCCCTGCTGTTCGCCTTCCCTGTCCTCCGCTTCGACCTGGTGCCGACGGTGATCGCGATCGCAGCATTGCTGGTCCTTCATCGTCGGCCGGTCTGGTTCGGGGCCCTGGTCGGCCTCGGCGCCATGATCAAGGTCTGGCCGGCCTTCGTCCTCTTCGCCGAGTGGGACCGAAAACGCTTGCTGCGCTCGATCGCGGCGGCGGCCGCGGTCGTGGTGGCGATCTTCGCCGTCTCTCAGATCATCTTCGGCGACCAGACCGGCTTCATCGACAACCAGAAAGACCGCGGCCTGCAAATCGAGTCCGTCGCCGCCACGCCCTGGCAGCTGAGGACCTTGATAACCGAAACCCCAGCGCCTCTGGTGGGCCGGTTCGGGACGCTCGAGATTGGTTCGGATCTTGCTGACGCCGTTGGCAAGGCCCTCAGCGTCGCCGCGTTCCTCATCCTCCTCGCTGCCGCCTGGTGGTGGTGGATGCGCGACCGGGCTATACGCAACGGGCGCGAGGATCTCGCTGACGAGGCGCTGGCCCGCGACTTCGTTTTCACCATCGTCCTCTTGTTCCTGGTGACCAGCCGGGTCCTCAGCCCCCAGTTCATGATCTGGATGGTCGGCCTCTCGGGAGTGATCCTGACCACCGGCCGGACCCGATTGGCAAGGCCTGCCTGGATCGTGGTCGGAGCGATCGTCCTCACCGCCGGCCTCTACCAGTCACCCGCGAATGCCGTGATCCGTAGTACCGCCCTTGTGATCGCGGCGATCGACGCTTCGTGGACTTTGATCCAAGCCGTGAGAGTGCGAAGGGAGCCGGCTGCCGCCGAGGTCTCCGTCGATCATCGACCCGCCGCGGTCGACACGGCCTAGGGGATGAGCAATCCCGAGCTCTTCCTCATCCTCGTCCTCCACCTGGTCCTGACGGCGCTGCCGGGGGTGGCGGGGGCGCTCTTGGCGGCGCGGCTCGGAGTTCGCAGCGCGCCGGTCCTTCTCGCCATCGGCTTGGTCGCCAGCGGCGGCTTGGCGATGTTCTCGTTCTGGGCTTACTACGCCGATCCGCTGGCGGGCGAAAGCCTCTCCTTCCTGGCCGCGCTCGCATCGGCGGGGCTGACCGCCTGGCTGCTCTACGAGCGGCGGTTGCCGGGAGAGTTGCTACGGCAGCTGCTGACGCCGCTGGCGCTGTGGGCCCTCGGCTCGCTCTTCCTCCTGTTCCTCGGCTTCCTCCACGGCGGCACCGAGGCCCCGCTGAGCACCGCCGCGAGCCGCTTCATCGGGCCGCTGCCGGCCGACAACGACATCCCCGCCTACTTCGCCGAATGGTTCTACCTGCACGGGCACGACAGCACGCCCCCTCTGTTTCCCGGCGAATGGCTGTCCAGCGACCGGCCGCCGCTGCAGGTCGGCTACGCGCTCGCCCAGCGGCCGTTCGGCTGGGATGCCGGCAAGACCCACTACCAGGTGCTCGGCGTGCTCCTGCAGCAGCTCTGGATTGTCGGCCTCTGGGCACTGTTGCTGGCCGCCCGGGTGGGCCGGGTCACCCGGGCGCTGGTGATGGTGACGGTGCTGGTCAGCGGCCTCGCGATCGTCAACGGCTTCTACGTCTGGCCGAAGATGCTCCCCGCGGCACTGCTGCTCGCCGTCGCGGCGCTGGTCCTGACGCCACTCTGGGACGAGCTGCGGCGGAGCCTGTGGGGGGCCGGGCTGGTGGCAGCGCTCTGTGCCCTCGCCATGCTCGCCCACGGCGGCAGCGTTTTCGGCGTCATCCCCCTCGCCCTCGTCGCGGCATGCCGGGGGCTGCCCAGCTGGCGCTGGGTTGGGGTCGCCGCCCTGGTCGGGTTGGCGCTGATGGCGCCCTGGTCCGCCTACCAGAAATACGCCGACCCGCCGGGCAACCGCCTCGTCAAGTGGACCCTGGCGGGGGTGGTCGAAATCGACGATCGCGGCACCCTGGAGACGATCGCCGACGCCTACGGGGAAGCGGGCCTCGACGGCACCCTTCACAACAAGGGCCAGAACTTCGTGACGATGGCCGGCGGCGGGCCGATGATCGAGACGGCAAGGATTGCGCTGGAAAGCGGCAAGGCCAGCGACCTCGTCGGCGCCGGGAAGACGATCGTCTTCTTCGACCTCTTCCCCTCCCTCGGGCTGTTGCTGCTCGCCCCCGTGGCGATGCTCATCGCCCGCCGCCGCGGCCCGCCCGCCGCGGAGTGGAGCTTCGCCCTCGTCTGCTTCGCCGCGGTCGGCATCGGTGCCGTCGCCTGGGGGCTGCTCATCTTCGGCAACGAAGCGCTGCGCGCTGTGCTTCACGTCGGCAGCTACCTGTTGCCGGTCCTGGCGATGGCAGGGGCGGTGGTGGGGCTGCGGGCCAGCTTCCCTCGCTTCGCTCTCGGCTGGGTGGCCCTGTGGGCGCTGATCAGCCTCGTTCTCTACGTACCGGCCCAGCTGCCACCGCCGAACAGCTCCTATTCGGCCCTCGCCGCCCTCCTCGCGGCGCTCGGCCTCGGTGGCTTCGCCGTCCTCGCACTAGACTCGCGCGCCTGATGGCTCGGCAGAGGTGGAACGCCCCGACGGCTGCGCTCGCCGGCGTTCTCTTCGCCTCCGCGGCCCTGCTCCTCTACCTGGGCAGGGACTTCACCTTCATCCAGGACACCTGGAACTTCCTGCTGGAACGGCGGGGAAGCTCCCTCGACACCTACTTCGAGCCGCACAACGAGCACATCGTCGTCATCCCGGTGGTGATCGAGAAGCTCCTCGTCGCCGCTTTCGGGACGGCCACCGCGCTGCCGGAACGGGTCGTCCTCACCGCGATGCTGGTGGCGACGGCGGCCATGGTCTTCTTCTACGTGCGCAGGCGGGTCGGCCCCTGGCCGGCGGTGATCGCGGCGACGCTGCTCAGCTTCCTCGGGCCGTCCTGGATGATCCTGCTCTGGGGGTTCCAGACGGTGATCGTCGGCTCGGTCCTCTGCGGCGTCGGGGCGCTGATGATGCTCGATCGCGACGACCGCGCCGGCGACGCCTGGGCCTGCGTGCTGACCGTCCTCTCGGTCCTCTTCTCCGCGATCGGGGTCTCCTTCGCCCTCGGCGCCGCGGTCGACGTGCTGGTCAGGCGCCGCGAGCGGGGATTCCTCGGCCGCGCCTACATCGCGGTCGTGCCGCTGCTCGTCTACGTCGCCTGGTACCTGGGCTGGGGGCACGAGGCGCAGAACTACCTCAGCCTGAACAACGTCCTCCGCTCGCCCGTCTACATGCTGGAAGGCTTCGCCTCCTCGATCGACTCGCTGCTCGGCCTCAGCACGATCGACGTCAACGACATGGGCGAACCTGTCTGGGGCCGGCCGCTGCTGATCGTCGCCGTTGGGCTGGTCATCTGGGGCCAGAGGAGAAATCGGGGTTTCTCATCGCGGCTCTGGCCGGTGCTCGGCGCCGCGGCGAGCTACTGGCTGCTCGCCGGGTTCAACTACTTCGCCGGCCGGCCGCCGGTCGCCGGCCGCTACGGCTACGCAGGCGCCGTCTTCGTCCTCCTGATCGCTGCCGAGCTGCTCCGGGGGGTGCGCTTCAGCCGCAACGCGCTGTTGATCGGCGGGGCGGTGACGGTCTTCGCCGTCGCCTCCAACATCGCCCTCCTGCGCGACGGCAAGGACTGGCTGGAAAACCTCTCGGTCCTGACCCGCGCCGACACCGCCGCGATCGAGATCGCCGAGCCGACCGTTCCGGACACCTTCAGGCTGGCTCCCGAGATCGCCGGTACCGGCTCGCTGATCGCGATCGAAGCGGGGAGCTACCTCGACACCGTGCACGACGAGGGGTCGCCCGCCTACACGCCCGAAGAGCTGCTCGCCGCGCCCGACTACGCCCGCCGTCAGGCCGACATCGTCCTCGGCCAGGCGCTGCCGCTCTCGACCGAATCCCAACCCGGCGCCTACAGCGAAAGCGGTGGCTCGGGCTGCGTCGAACCCGGTTCGGGAGAAGAGGTCGAAGCGGGGCCGGGCGTGACCCGCATCGAAGTCGCCCCGGGTCCGCACGCCGACATCTCCCTCCGCCGCTTTGCCAGCGGCGAACATCCGGTGCATACGGCGGGCTCCGACGGCGGTGCGGTCACCCTGCTGACCATCCCTCGCGACAGGTCCTCGCAGCCCTGGTTCCTCCAGGTCGAGGCCGCGCAGCCGGTGCGCGTCTGCCCCTAGGGTTAGAGGGTGGGGCCGGGGTCCAGCGCGACGATGTCCTTGGTTGCGATGTCGGACATCTCGAAATACGACGTCAAACATCTCATTACGAAGATGGAACCACTCACCTGCCACAGCAAGCCGCCCTTCGGCTCAGCCTTCGCTCAGAGGTCCTCGGCGATGCGCGGTGCCTGGCGGCTGAAGGTCCAGGCGCCGATTGCGAGCACGCCGACGAAGATCGCCAGCGCCGGCAGCAGGCCGAGGACGCCGCCGGCGGCGTCGACCGCGGTCGGGGCATTCGGTTCGAGGACCCAGACCCTGGCCTGCTCGAAGATCACCGCCAGGGGGTTGATCATCAGCAGGTGTTCGTAGGTCTCGTTTTCGAAGGCTTCGACGGGATAGAGGATCGGGGTCGCGTAGAAGAGCGCCTGGGCGAAGACCATCCAGATGATCGCCACGTCGCGGAAGCGGACGTAGAGGACCGAGAGCATCATGCTGACCGCCGCGGTGAAGACGAAGAGGACCGCGACGACGAGCGGGAAGAGCAGCCAGGTCCAGGCGGGGCTGACGCCGAAGGCGAGGACGAAGGCGAGGACGACGACCAGGTTGAGGGCGAGGTTGAAGGCGCCGGTGACCACCGTCGCCAGGGGGATCACCAGGCGCGGGAACTGGGTCTTGCGGACGACGCCCTCCTGGGCGACCACCGAGGTCACCCCGTTGGTCGTCGATTCCTGGAAGAAGGTGAAGAGG
This sequence comes from Solirubrobacterales bacterium, assembly GCA_035712025.1. Taxonomy (GTDB): domain Bacteria; phylum Actinomycetota; class Thermoleophilia; order Solirubrobacterales; family 70-9; genus VAYN01. Next base: position 17,592 of record DASTBO010000082.1, on the reverse strand, counting down.
ACGATCCCCAGCAGCAGCAGGACCGGGTAGTGCTCGGCGGTTTCGCTGCCGATCCGGAAGACCTTGGTGAAGACGAAGAGGAGGACGCCGAACAGGGCCAGTGGCCGCACCAGCGACCAGACGTAGCCGAGCACGGTGCCGAAGTAGACGCGCTTGAACTCGGTCACCGACATCAGCCAGAGCAGGTCGAAGAAGCGGCGCGAGCCGCCGCCCAGGGCCGAGGGCCCGCGGACCTCGCGCAACTCGGGCCTGGGGGTCGCCTCGGCGCTCATCCGCCCTCGCCCTCCACCGTCGCCTCGATCTCCAGCTCCGGGTAGACCGCGCCCCGGGTCTGCGGCCCGCCGAAGACGACGAAGTCGATCGCGTTCTGAAGGTAGAGCGCGATCCCGCCTTCGTAGGCGCGGTTGATCCCGCAGTGGACGAAGTAGCGGCCGGCGGCGAGCTTGTTGTCGAGGGCGGCGGTGACCGCGACCCGCTGGCCGGCGCGAAGCGCCCGCCTGCCCTCCCGCTCGCCTACCGGGATGCCGAAGTTGAAGACGTTGACGCCGTCGGCATTGGCGACGAGGAAGCCGACGTCGACGCCGGGCAGGTCGCGCTTGACCTCGAGCTCGAGCCGCAGCCGGATCTCCTCGCCGTGCTCGACGTTGGCGGTCGGCTCGCCGCGGGCATTCTCCAGTCGCGCCTCGACCAGGCGCACCTCCTCGGCCTCGGTCGCGCCCTCGCGCTCGCCGCCGCCCCCGAAGTTGATCCGCAGGTACTCGCGACCGACCTCGCCCGGGTCGCCGAGGTGCTGGATCTCGCCGTCGGCGATCAGCATCGCCCGGTGGCAGTAGTCCTCGACCGTCGCCATCTCGTGGGTGACGAGGACGATCGTCTTGCCCTCGCCTTTCATCTGGTGGAAGGCGTCGGCGCACTTCTGCTGGAAGGCGGCGTCGCCGACCGCCAGCACCTCGTCAATCAGCAGCACGTCGGCGTCGGCCTCCATCATCACCGCGAAGGCGAGCCGCACCAGCATCCCCGAGGAGTAGTTCTTCAGTTTCAGGTCGGCGAATTCCTCGAGCTCGGCGAACTCGACGATCGCGTCCTGGCGGCGGCGCATCTCGCGCGGCGTCAGGCCCATCATCACCCCGTTGAGGACGACGTTTTCGCGCGCGGTGAGGTCGTGGTTGAAGCCGACCCCGAGCTCGATGAAGGGCGCCAGCCGCCCGGCGATCCGGATCGTGCCGGCGTCGGCGCGGTAGATGCTCGCCAGCAGCTTCAGCAGCGTGCTCTTGCCGGAGCCGTTGCGCCCGACGATCCCGAAGAACTCCCCCTGGCCGATCTCGAAGGAGACGCCGCGCAGCGCGTGCAGGTCGCGGTGCTCGCGGCCGGCGAAGGGGTGGACGACGCGCTCTTTCAGCGAGTCGACCCGGAGGGTCGGGATGCGGAAAGTCTTGCGCAGGCCATCGACCTGGATCGCGGGGGTGGCGGTGAGGGGATTGGTGGGCATGGTGGCGTCGCGTGGCATCTAGGCGCTAACCCGAGAACGAGGGAACGCTACCGCTCGCGACTGGCGTCCGAGAGGCTCCGGCAGCTGATGAAGATCCCGTAGCCGGGCGGCGACATCTTCACCGGGGCGATGACGAGGCCTTCCTCGCGGCAGTTGCGGGCAGCCGCTTCGATCCCTTCGTGCCAGCGCGGGGTGCCCCGCACCGCGGTGTCGCCGACGTAGAAGGAGGTGGCGATCGCCCCGGCTGCGACCGCGACGGCGAACGCACCCGCCCAGGGCAGTTGCCGGGGTCCCGGCAGCGGACGAGGCCAGCGGTCGATCGCGACCAGGACGGCGCTGGCCAGCAGCAGCGCCGGGACGATCGCGTAGCGGCCGGCGTGGCCGAAATGCATGTCCGGAGGCCACATCATCGGCGTGCCCACGGCCCTCTGGTAGACCGAGGCGGCAAACATCAGCAGCGAGGTCGTGACCGCGATCGAGACGAACCAGCGGATCTGAGGGGACGAGCGCCGGGCGACGAAGGCGAGCCCGGCAAGCGCGGCGCCGAGCAGGGCGATCAGCAGGGCCCAGCCGAAGAGATCCCAGCCGATTCCGCCCAGCCTTTCGCCGAGCAGGCCGCCGTCGAGCACACGCTGCAGGTAGCTGGTCCAGATGTCCTCGCTCCAGCGGGGGTCGGTCGCCGCCGCGCTGTTGCTTGCCAGGACCGGGATCTGGACGGCGGCGCCGATCGCGTAGCCCGTGAGGATCGCAGCGTCGCGGCGGTCGGCGGCGGCGAGGAGGCGCAGCGCCGCCAGCGGCGCGAAGAACCAGAGGCCGGGCGTGCTGAGGCCGGTGGCGAGGACGAAGACGCCACCGAGCACGGCGGCGAGCGTGGTTCGCGGCATCCAGAGAAGGACCCAGAAGCTGGCGAAGAGCATGTACCAGAGGACGTAGGAGCCGGCGGCGACCGACTCCAGAGAGGCCACGGGGGAGAGCACCGTGAGCGCGACCAGCGAGCCGCGCAGGTAGGGGTTGCGAACGTGTCCGGCGGCGGCCACCCAAACGACGAGGCCGCTGATCGCGACCACCGCAGCCGAGGCGATCGCGATCGCGGCTGCGGCATCCTCGAGTGGCACGGCGGCTCCCACCTCGCCGATCAATCGCGGCACGACGATCAGGTAGCCGGAGTACGGCGAGAAGACCGTCTCGAGAAAGCCGCCTTCCAAGGCTCTTTCGAGGAGGATCGGGCCGTCCTCGGCCCAAAGCGATTCGAGCGCGTTCCCGACTCCGACCCGGGCCAGCTGCAGGACGACGGCCAGCGCCATCAGCGCCGCCGCAAGCAGCGTCAGCCGGCCAGCGCTCCGGGTCCGAGTCCCGGCTCGGGGCTCGAGAAAGAGCCAAGTCCGGGTGGCCCGCCGCAGAGCCGCGAACCTTGATCTCGACGGCCCCGGCATCGGCGGCGGACGATAACGGCGGTCGGGGAGGCGCCGGTGACTAGGCTGCGGGCCTGTGGCGAGCGAGCTGAGCGTGGCCGTGGTCATCCCGAGCTGGAACTCAGCTGGGCTGCTGCCGCGCTGCCTCGACTCACTGGCCGGCCAGGGAGTCGAGCTGGAGCCGATGGTGGTCGACAACGGCTCCCGCGACGGCAGCCTCGAGCTGTTGCGCGAGCGCGGCGTCCCGCACGTTTCGCTGCCTGAGAACGTCGGCTTCGCCGCCGCGGTCAACCTCGGCGTCGCCCGCACCGAGGCGCCCCTGGTGCTCTCGCTGAACGCCGACACGGTCCTGGAGCCGGGGTGCGTCGAGCACCTGGCCGAGGCGCTTGCCGCCGACAGCGGCCTCGGCGGCGTGCAGCCGCGGATCCTCCAGCTCGAGCCAGCGCCAGAGGGCGCCGTCGACCGGGCCCGCCTCTACAGCCGCGGGATGGCGCTGAGCGCCGACGGGCGCGCCTTCGAGGAAGGAGCGGGCGAAGCTCAGGACGCCCGCAGCGCGACGCCGCGCGAGGTCTTCGGCGTCTGCGGCGCCGCCTGCCTCCTGCGGCGCCCGCTGTTCGAGCGGCTCGGCGGCTACGACGAGCGCTACTTCGCCTTCTACGAGGACGTCGACCTCAACGTCCGCGCCCGGATCGCCGGCTGGCGCTTCGCCTACGTCCCCGAGGCGGTGGTCTGGCACGTCGGCAACGCCAGCTGGATGGCCGAGGCGCCGAGCCCCGGCGCCTGGAACGCCCGCCTCGTCGCCCGCAACCGCCTCGCCACCCAGGCGAAGTTCGTGCCGGCGCGGGCGCTGCCGCGGATCGCCGCGGTGGAGGCCGGGGCGCTGGCACGGGCGGCGCGGCAGCGACGCTTCGGCGCGACCCTGGCCGGCAAGCTCGCCGCCCTGCGCTGGCTGCCGGCGCTGCTGCGCGAGCGGCGCCGCCTGCGCCGCGAGGGCGACCTCAGCCTCGCCCAGCGCTGGCTCGGAGTGAGAGGCTAGGCCGATGAGGGTCTGCCTGATCGCCCCGGCCCCGACTTCCGCCGGCGCCGTCGCCCACTCCCCCTGGGCGCTCGCGGCGCTGCTCGCCGAGCGCCACGAGGTGACGCTGATCCACAGCGGCTGGGGGAAGGAGCGCTCCGCGGTGCCGGCGGGCGCGAGCTTCCGCGAGGTCTACGCCGAGCTGCCGGAGGGGCTCGCGGCGCTGAAGTTCGCCTGCGAGGACCACCGCCACTCGGCGGCGGCGATGGAGGCGATCCGCGCGCTCTATCCCGACGGGGGGCCCGACTACGTCGAGGCCCCCGACTTCCGCGGCCACGGTCTGGTCGCCCTGCAGGCGCGCCGCGGCGGCGACCCGCTGCTCGCCGCGACGACGATCGCGACCCGGATCTCGCCCAGCACCGAGCTGCTGAACCTCCAGGACGGGACCCTGCACCTGCCCGGCAACCGGCGCCTGGCCGAGATCGAGCGCGAGCAGCTGCGCCGCTCCGACCGGCTGCTCTGGTCCGGCGGCGACTGCCTCGAGCTCTACCGCCGCTACTACGGTGCCGAGGCGCTGCCGGAGGGGATGCGGATCAGACCGGCCTTGGCCCTTCCCGTCCCCCGGAAGTCCGCCGCGCCTGTTCACGCTGGGCCGCTGCGGCTGCTCTGCGTCGGCGACCTGCGCCGCTCGCGCGGCGTCCTCGACCTGGTCGAAGCCTGCCGCTCGCTGCCGCCGGAGAGCTGGCGCCTGACCCTGGCCGGGGAGGACACGACGACCGCCGGGATGGGGCAGTCGATCCGGGAGACGCTCGAGGTCTGCGGCGGCGAAGACCCGCGGATCGAGTTCGCGCCGAGCCTCGACGCGGCGGCGCTCGGCGAGCGCCTCGCCGCCACCGACCTGCTCGTCGTCCCCTCCCGCCTGGACGCCTTCGCGGGGCAGGCGCTCGCCGCGCTCGCTGCCGGGGTGCCGGTGCTCGCCACCCCCGTCGGCGACCTGGTCGAGGCGGTCGAGGATGGGGTCTCCGGTTGGCACGCGGAAGGGACCGGGCCGGTCGCGCTGGGCGCGGCGCTGCGCCGGCTCGAGGCCGACCGCGGCGAGCTCGAGCGCGTGCGCGACTCCGGCGGTCCCGCCGAGCGGGCACGACGGCTCGCCGACCCCACCGCGATCCTCGACGCCTACGACGAGCTGCTCGGCAGCGGCGCCCGCCCCGTGCCGGTGAGGCCGGTGGCGGCCGGCGGGCCGCTGGTGACCGGGATCGTCCCCTACTACCGCGCCCACGATTACGTGCGCGACGCGGTCGGCTCGCTGCTCGCCCAGACCTACCCCGAGGTCGAGGTGCTGGTGGTCAACGACGGCTCCTTCGCCCCCGAGGACGCGGTCCTGGCCGAGTTCGACGACGATCCCCGGGTGACCGTCGTGACCCAGGTGAATCGCGGCGAGGGCACGGTCCGCACGCTCGGCGCCCGGGTCGCCCGCGGCGAGTACGTGGTGATGCTCGACTCCGACAACCTCCTGGAGCCCACCTTCTGCGAGCGCGCGCTCGCCGTGCTGCTGTCCGAGCCCGACCTCGCCTACGTCACCTGCTGGCTGCGGATGGTGGGCGCCGACAACGAGGACACCGATCTCCATCCCAGCTTCGCCCCGCTCGGCAACGCGGTCCTCGCCGGCTACGAGGAGAACTGGGACGGCGACACCCTGGCGATGCTGCCCCGCCGCGTCTTCGCCGAGCTCGGCTTCGAATACCACCCGGAAGGGTCGATGCACTCCGACTGGGAGCTCTACCGGTGGCTGCGGGAGGCCGGCCGCTTCGGCACCGTGATCCCCGAGCGGCTGGCCCGCTACCGGGTCCTGCCCGATTCGCTGATGCGCGGCTACAGCGAGCGGCTGCAGGACCGGAGCTGGAGCGAATCGGAGGAACGCATCGGGGCCCATGCCGTCCGCTGGACCGCCGAGGTGCCGGGATGAGCGAGCGGCGCGGGGAGGACCCGCGGGTGGAGGAGCTGCTGCGGGTCAACGCCGAGCTGGCGGCCGAGGTGCGCAACCTCACCCTCGGCTACGCGGACGCTCCGCGGCCGGCCGGGATGCCGACTACCCGTCGGCTCGGCCGCCTGATCGAGGAACGCGACGCGCTCCAGGCCGAGTTGGAGGCGGCCCGGTCGGAGCTGGAGGGGGTGCGCGAGGACCGGGCCGGCCTGGAGCGGCAGAACCAGGAGATGGCAGCCGAGATCGCCCGCCTCAGCGCCGGCCTCTTCGGCTTCATGCGCCGGGCGCGCGGCAAGCTCCTGAACCGGGAGTAGCGCCGCGCCGGCGGCCAGCTCAGCCGCGCCGCCGTCGCCGCAGCGCCAGCGCCTCGCGGGCGCCGATCTCGAGCAGGGGCGCGTCGCCGGCGTCGCGGCGCTCGCCGCCGGCGCCCTCGCGCCAGCCGCGCAGGCGCCCGCTGAAGCCGGCGACGGTGCGGTCCTTGAGCAGCTGCCCGGCGCAGATCGCGCCCTCGCAGGCGAGGGCGCGGAGAGCCTGCCGGGGGTGGCGCATGACGCCGTAGCGCCGCAGCATGTAGCCGCGGCTCCAGCCCGTCCGCGCGTACTTGAAGGCGCTGGCGGCGCCGAGGCTGGCCGAGTAGGCGTGCAGCGCCCGCGCCTCCGGCGCCAGCCGGCAGCGGCCTCCCGAGGCGGCCAGGCGCAGCGCCAGGTCGAGGTCCTCGTAGTAGAGGAAGATCCGCTCGTCGAAGCCGCCGACCGCCTCGAAGGCGTCGCGGCGGTAGAGCGCGGCGCCGCCGGTCGGCCCGAGGGGGTCGGCCGCACCCATGGCCTCGGTGACCGGCTCGCCGTGCAGGTAGTCGAAGCCCATCAGGGTCTGGTCGGCGACCACCCCGGCGGAGTCGATCAGCTCCGGCGCGCGTTCCTGCAGCAGCACCCCGGCGACCGAGTCGACTCCCGCGCCGAGCCCGTCGAGCAGCGCCTCGACGAAGCGCGGCTCGGGATCGGCGTCGTTGTTGAGCAGGATCAGCCGCTCGGCCGGGTGCTCGGCGATCGCGCGGTTGAGCGCCGGCCCGAAGCCGATGTTGCGCCCGATCTCGACGATCCGCACCCCCGGCAGCTCGCGCCGGGCCACTTCCAGGGAGTCGTCGTGGGAGCCGTTGTCGGCGATCACGACCTCGACAGGGGTGGTCTGCGCGGCGAGGCCGCGCAGCGCCCGGCCCAGCTGGGCGGCGCCGTTGAAGTTCGGGATGTAAACGGCTGGTGGCACGCTCTTTTCGCTGCGCAGTAGGGTTGCAGCCTCGCATGGAGCCCTTGAAGGGATTGATTCTCTCCGGCGGCGCCGGCACCCGCCTGCGCCCCATAACCCACACCTCGGCGAAGCAGCTCGTGCCCGTCGCCAACAAGCCCGTGCTCTTCTACGGGATCGAGGCGCTGGTCGACGCCGGCGTCAAGGAGATCGGGATCATCATCGCCCCCGAGACCGGGGACGAGATTCGCGAGGCCGCCGGCGACGGCTCCAGGTTCGGCGCCGAGATCACCTCCATCGTCCAGGACAAGCCGGCCGGGCTGGCCCACGCGGTGCTGACCGCGGAGGAGTTCATCGGCGGCTCGCCCTTCGTCATGTACCTCGGCGACAACCTCCTGCGCGACGGCCTCCGCGGCCTGGTCTCGACCTTCACCGAGCACGAGCCCGACGCGCTGATCCTCCTCACCCCGGTCGACGACCCGCAGTCCTACGGCGTCGCCGAGCTCGACGGCGAGCGGATCGTGCGGCTGATCGAGAAGCCGAAAGACCCGCCCTCGAACCTCGCCCTGGTCGGCGTCTACCTGTTCCAGAACCTGATCTTCGACGCGGCTCGCTCGCTCGAGCCCTCCTGGCGCGGCGAGCTCGAGATCACCGAGGCGATCCAGAAGCTGATCGACGACGGCCGCACCGTCCGCTCCGAGGTCGTCCGCGGCTGGTGGAAGGACACCGGCCAGCTGGCCGACATGCTCGAGGCCAACCGGCTCGTGCTCGAGGAGCTGGTGACCGAGATCGAGGGGGAGGTCGACGCGGACTCCAAGGTCGAGGGCCGGGTGGTGCTCGGCCCCGGCGCCCGGCTCGAGCGCTCCGTCGTCCGCGGCCCCGCCGTGATCGGCGCCGGCGCCGTGGTCGAGGACGCCTACATCGGCCCCTACACCTCGATCGGCGACGACGTCCACGTCCGCCGCTCCGAAGTCGAGAACTCGATCGTCCTCGCCGGCTCCGTCGTCGAGGACCTCGGCACGCGGATGGAGGCGAGCCTGCTGGGCAAGGAAGTGAAGCTGACCCGCAGCGAGGGGATGCCGAAGACCCTGCGCCTCCTGGTCGGCGACCGCTCCGAGATCAAACTCGTCTAGTGGCGGTGCAGCCGCGATGAAGCTGCTCGTCACCGGGGCCGCCGGGATGCTGGGGCGGGACGTGATGCTCGCCGCCGGCAACGCCGGCCACGAGGTCATCGGCTACGGCCGCGCCGAGCTCGACGTCACCGATCCGGGGGCGGTGGCCCGCCGGTTCGAGCTGGCCCGCCCGGACGTGGTCGTCAACTGTGCCGCCTGGACCGACGTCGACGGCGCCGAGACCGCCGAGGAGGCGGCGTTCGCGGTCAACGGCAAGGGCGCCGGCAACGTCGCCGCCGCGGCGAGCGAGATCGAAGCCCGCATCCTCCACGTCTCCACCGACTACGTCTTCGACGGCGCCAAGGGGGCGCCCTACGTGGAAAGCGACCAGCCGGCGCCGCTCTCGGCCTACGGCCGCACCAAGCTCGCCGGCGAGGAGGCGGTCGCCGCCGCCAACAAGCGCCACTTCATCGTCCGCTCGGCCGGCCTCTTCGGGATCGGCGGCCGCAACTTCGTCGACACGATGCTGCGTCTGTCCGAGGCCCAGAACGAGGTCACGGTCGTCCGCGACCAGGTCGGCTCGCCGACCTACACCTGGCACCTCGCCTACGGCATCGTCCGCCTGATCGAGGGGATCGAGTACGGCATCCACCACATGGCCGCCGCCGGGCAGTGCTCCTGGTACGAGTTCGCGCGCGAGATCTTCGAGCAGTCGAACGTTGAGTGCAGAGTGCTCTCGATAACCAGCGACGAATTCGCCGCCGCCGCCCCGCGACCCCCGTTCTCGGCGCTGGTCAGCCAGCGCGAGCACGCGATCGGGCTGCCAAGCTGGCAGGACGGGCTGGCAGGCTACCTCGCCCAACGCAAAGCGCAGGAAGGAACGGAATGAGAATCCTCGTCACCGGCGCCGCCGGTTTCATCGGCTCCACCTACGTCCGCCTCGTCGGCGACGAGCACGACGTCGTCGTCCTCGACAAGCTCACCTACGCCGGCCGGCGCGAGAACCTGCCGGAGGGGACGAACCTCGTCGAGGGCGCGATCGAGGACCCGGCGGTCGTGCGCGAAGCGATGCAGGGCGCCGACGCGGTCGTCAACTTCGCCGCCGAGTCCCACGTCGACCGCTCGATCGACGACCAGGACGCCTTCGCCCGCACTCACGTGATCGGCACCGGGACGCTGCTCGACGCGGCCCGCGAGCTCGGCGTCGAGCGCTACCTGCAGGTCTCCACCGACGAGGTCTACGGCTCGATCGAGTCCGGCTCCTTCACCGAGACCTCGCCGCTGGACCCCTCCTCGCCCTACTCGGCGACCAAGGCGGCCGGCGACCTGCTCGTCTCCGCCCACTTCCACACCTACGGCGTCGACGCCTCGATCGTCCGCGGCTCCAACAACTACGGCCCGCGCCAGTACCCGGAGAAGCTGATCCCCCTGATCACCCTCAACGCCCTGCACCGGGACCCGCTGCCGGTCTACGGCGACGGCCGCCAGGTCCGCAACTGGCTTTTCGTCGAGGACTTCTGCACCGGCATCCACACGGTCCTGACCAAGGGCAAGGCCGGCGAGGCCTACAACGTCGGCGGCCCCGACGAGTGCGAGAACATCGACGTCGTCAAGCGGGTGATCGAGCTGACCGGCGGCGACGAGTCGCTGATCGAGTACGTCAAGGACCGCCCCGGCCACGACCGCCGCTACTCGCTCTCCTCGGCGAAGCTGAAGGAGGATCTCGGCTGGGAAGCGCAGGTCCACTTCGCCGAGGGCCTCGAGCGCACGGTCGAGTGGTACCGCGAGAACGAGGAGTGGTGGGGCCCGATCCGCTCCGGCGAGTACCGCGAGTACTACGAGAAGCAGTACGGGAAGGCCCTCGGCTAGTGCCCGAGCGCCTCGAGACCAAGCTCGGCGGCGTCGTCCTCGTCGAGCCGGTCGTCCACGGCGACGAGCGCGGCTTCATGCTCGAGTCCTACAGCCGCGAGGCCTGGCGCGAGCTCGGCGTCGACGTCGAGTTCGTCCAGCACAACCACTCCCGCTCCTCGCGCGGGACCCTGCGCGGGATCCACTTCCAGACCGAGCCGGGCCAGGCGAAGCTGGTCCGCTGCGCCCGCGGCGAGATCCTCGACGTCGCCGTCGACCTGCGCCGCGGCTCGCCCACCTACGGCCAGTGGGAGGCCCACCGGCTCGACGACGTCGCCCACCGCCAGCTCTTCGTCCCCGTCGGCTTCGGCCACGGCTTCGCCGTCCTCAGCGAGAGCGCCGACGTCTGCTACCAGGTCTCCAGCTACTACGACCCGGCGACCGAGGCCGGCATCGCCTGGGACGACCCCGAGGTGGGCGTCGAGTGGCAGGTGAGCGATCCGTTGCTGTCGGCCCGCGACGAAAGCGCTCCGACCCTCGCCGAGGTCCGCGACTCCCTCCCCTTCTGAGCGCAGCGCCCGCCTTTAGCGAGACTTTTCCCATCCGGTGATGTTGAAGCTGCTGGGATGCGCCAGCAGACGCGAAGCCGGATAGCCGACGGGCTCGAGCGGACCTACCTGCTGCGGCCGGCGGAGCGGCTGCGGGAGGGCTGGCTCACCCACCGCGTCCACGAGCGGGAGGCGACCGGCCCCGACGGGCTGCCGGTGCCGCCGCCGCGGCTGCGGCTGCTGGTGGACGGCCGCACCGGCGACGCCCAGGCGTTTCTGCGGCTCGGCGCCCAGATGTGCGACTCGATCCAGGGCGCGCTCGCCGCGGCCGGGACGCCGGTGGAGCGGATGCGCGCGATCCTCGACTTCGGATGCGGCTGCGGCCGGGTCGCCCGGCACTGGCCTCGCGACGCGGGGCTGGAGGTCTACGGCTGCGACTACAACCCCGATCTCGTCGCCTGGTGCACGGCGAACCTCCCGGGCGTGCGCGCGACCGTCAACCAGCTGGCGCCGCCGACGCCCTACGTGACCGGCAGCTTCGACCTGATCTACGCCCTCTCCGTCTTCAGCCATCTCGACGCGGTGCTGCAGCGCGGCTGGCTGGCCGAGTTCCGGCGGCTGCTGCGCCCCGGCGGCCTGCTCGTGGTCAGCGTCCTCGGCGAGCGGATGCGCCACCGGCTCTCGGTCGAGGAGCAGCGGCGCTTCGACTGCGGCGAGCTGGTCGTGCAGCGGCCGCGGATGGCGGGTCGCAACCTCTGCACCGTCTACCACCCGCGCCCCTGCGTCGAGACCCTCCTCGCCGACTTCGCCGAGGTCCGCCGCTTCGACCTCGGCTCGGCGGCGCAGCCGGTGCTCCAGGACGCCTACCTGGCGCGCGTGTAGGCGGTGATCGCCAGGCTCGTCGCCAGCTTGGCGCCGATGCCGGCGTAGACGGCCGCGTTCAGCAGCGGGTTGCTTCGCGGGGCGTCGAAGCGGCGGTAGAAGCGGGCCATGCCGCGGTGGAAGGCGATCTCCTGCTTGGGAGCGCGGCGGGAGGCGCTGGAGCCGCCCTTGACGTGGAGGGCGACGCCCGCCGGCTCGTAGAACACCTTCCAGCCGGCGTCCCAGAAGCGGTGGCACCAGTCGAGGTCCTCCATGTAGAGCCAGTAGCCCTCGTCGAGGAGCCCGACCTCGCGGATCGCCTCTGCCCGGCAGAGCATGAAGGCCCCGTTGACCGCGTCGACCTCGCCCGGCTCGTCCTCGCCGAGGTCCGCCGCCCGGTACTGGGAGCCGCCGAGCCCGGTGAAGTGCCCGAGGGCGCTGGCCGGCGTCGGGAAGGAGCGCTTGCAGGCGTGGTCGAGCTCACCGCTCTCGGTCACCAGCTTCACCCCGACCATCCCGATCCGGGGCTCGGAGCGCAACCGCGCCAGGGCCGCGTCGAGGGTTCCCGCGTAGACCTCGGTGTCGGGGTTCAGCAGCAGCACCGCCTCGGCCTCGCTCTCGCGCAGGACGACGTTGTTCGCCGCCGAGAAGCCGATGTTGGCCTCGCGCCGCAGCCGCACCTGCGGGAACTCGCGCGCGACCATGTCGGGGGTGCCGTCGGGGCTGCCGCTGTCGACGACCGTGACCCGCATCTCGCCCTCGCCGATCGGGTGCTCGGCCAGCGAGCGCAGGCAGCGCCGCAGCAGCGCCTCGGCGCCGTGACTGACGATCGCGACCTCAAGCGCCACCATTCGCCTGTTCCTTTCTGTTGCCATTCGCCAAGAAGGAACAGGCGAGCGTGCTAATAGGCGCCTTCGCCGCGGACCATCGCCCGCGGGGTGCGCAGGAGGATCTCCAGGTCGGTCAGCAGCGAGAGGTTGTCGAGGTAGTCGCGCTCCATCGCCAGCCGCTCCTCGAAGGTCAGGTCGCTGCGGCCGTAGACCTGCATCGGCCCGGTCATCCCCGGCTTGATCGCCAGGCGGCTGCGCTGGCGCTCGTCGTACAGCGCGACGACGCTCTCCTCCTCTGGCCGCGGCCCGACCAGCGACATCTGCCCGCGGAGGACGTTCAGCAGCTGCGGCAGCTCGTCGACGCTGGTCCGCCGCAGCCAGCGGCCGCTGCGGGTGACGCGGGGGTCGTCGGGGATCTTGAAGGCCGGCTGCTCGAGGTTCTCGATGTCGACCAGCTCCGGCAGCCGCTGCTCGGCGTCGTTGACCATCGTCCGGAACTTGACCATCGTGAACGGCACCCCGTCCTTGCCGGCGCGGCGCTGGCGGAAGAGGACCGGACCGCCGTCGTCGAGCAGGATCCAGATCGCGATCCCGATCAGGAGCGGCGAGAGCAGGACCAGCAGCAGGGCGGAGACGGCCACGTCCATCGCCCGCTTCATCGCCACCGTCGAGCGCGGCGGGTCGCTGAAGCGGAAGTCGAGGACCGGCAGCTCGGCGAGCCGGTTCAGCTCGATCCCCGGGCCGAGCAGCCCGTAGTGCTGCGGCAGGAAGGTCAGGGCCAGGCCCTCGGCCTTGCACTCCTCGATCAGGTGCTCGGCGTAGACCTCGCTCGACTGCAGTTCGGTGACGACGACTCGCTCGATCCGCAGCTCCTGCGCGACGCGGGAGATTTCGGCCGGCGATCCGAGCCGCGGCAGCTCGGATGCGCTCTCCTCGCGCTCGGTCGAGAGGTAGCCGATCAGCTCCAGCCGCGTCTCCGGGTGGGTCGAGACGCGGCGGGCAACCACGTCGGCGGCATGGGGCGCCCCGACCACGACGCCGGTGGCGAGCGGGGTCAGGCGGTGGAAGCCGAAGCGGAGGACGCCGCGGGCGACGAAGCTGGCGAGCAGGGCGCCGACCCCGACCCCGATCGCGCTGGCGGGGGAGAGGGGGCCGGTGGGGCTGATCGCCAGCAGCCCGTCGAGGACGAGCGTGCCCAGCACGCTCGCCGAGACCAGCGAGGGCAGCTCGTCGAGGGTGCTGTGGCGGATCCGCCGGTGGTCGTTGTCGTAGAGGCCGTGGAGCTTGACGACGAGGATCCACGACGGGCTGAAGAGGACCGCCCAGAAGAAGGTGCCGGTGTCGGTGCTGGAGGTCGCGGCGGTGACGACGCAGAGGGAGGCGAGGAGCGCCGCCCAATCTCCGAGTGCGAGCAGGCGGCGCAGGAGCGCCCCCCGCCGCCGCGACTCGATCGCGCCGGGCCCTTCCGGCCGCCGCCCCGCCGAGGCGACGGGCTGGTTCGCCGCCGCTGCAGGCGCCGCGGGCTCGGTGCGCTTGGTGTCGGGGATCCGGCTCATCCGCAGCCCGTGAACCCTTCGTAGAGGCAGGCTTCCCGCGGGTTCAGCCGCCGCGCTTCGGCGAGGTCGGCGGCAGCGGCGGGAATCTCGTCCCCGGCCCGCCTCACCCGCGCCCGCAGGTAGTACAGCTGCCAGTTGCCCTCTTCGCGGTCGATCGCCTGCGAGAGGCGCTCGGCGGCGGTGGCGTAGTCGCCCTGGGAGTCGGCGAGCAGCCCGAGTTGGACGTAGGGGGTGGCCGCCCAGGGCTCGATCGAGCGGGCGGTGTCGGCGTGGTTGATCGCGGCGGGAACGTCGCCTTCGGCGGCGGCCGCGTTGCTGGCGTCGATCTCGCGGTCGACCAGGAGGGGGCCGACCAGCGCCAGGGCGGCGAGCCAGGCGGTCGCGAGGCCGGCGACGGCGAGGCCGAAGCGGCGCTGCTCGCCTTGGCCTTCGGCCACGGCCCGCGCGCGGACGAGCTGGCCGCAGCGAGCGGCGACCAGCGCGCCCGAGGCGAGGAAGAAGATCGCCCCGACGGCGGCGATCTCCCAGAGCCAGTCGATCCCGGCCCCGACCGCGAAGGCGACGCAGACCGCCAGCAGCGCCGCGTGAAGCTCCCGCCGGGCCCCGCTCGCCGCGCGCCAGGCCGCGAAGCCGGTCCAGAGCAGGCCGCCGATCAGGCCGAGCACGAGCAGGCCGCCGATCAGGCCGAGCTCGGCGAAGCTCTCGAGGTAGAGCGAGTGGGCGTCGAGCAGCTTCAGGTCGATGTGGCGCAGCTCGTCCCAGGAGAAGCGGTAGGTGCCGGCGCCGTGGCCGGCGACCGGGTCTTCGCCGAAGGCGTCCAGCGCCACCCGCCACATTTCGCTGCGGCCGGTGCCGGAGAAGTCGTTGAAGTGGCTCTCGGGGTAGCTGGTGAACTGCACGTCGGGGCTGGTGAACTGGTCCCAGGCGCGGCCGCCGACGGCGATCGCCGCCCCGATCGCCAGCACCGCCAGCCCGGCCGCCACCGCCTTCAGCACGGTCGGGTTCCGCGACATCGCCAGCGCCCGGCCGGTGACCTCGTGGTCGCGCCGCTCGAGCCGACGGAGCAGCCAGAACAGCCCCAGCGCCAGCAGGGTGCCGGCGGCGAGGATCGCCAGCACCGTCGCTCCCTGGTCGACGGCCGCCCCGCCGGCGATGTTGTCGGCCAGCGCCCGCCGGTCCTGCGTCGCCAGCACCGCGGGCAGGGCGCCGAGGACCCCGATCCCCAGCGTCGCCAGCAGCCAGAGCCGGTCGTGGGAGAGGGCGATGAGGCAGCCGCAGGCGACCGCCAGCGCCAGCAGCCCCCCGCGCGAGTAGGTGAAGTAGAGCGCCAGCAGGACCGCGGGCAGCGCCCCCACCGCGAACCAGCGCAGCGGCGCGTTCAGCGAGCGCCGGCTCATCCACAGCGCCAGCGCCGCCGCGACCCCGAAGACGAAGGCGTTCGCGTTCCAGTAGCCGAGGGGGTAGCCGAGGCGGGCGTTGCCGCCCAGGGCGGGTCCGATGTCGACCACATGGGGGATCAGGCGGGTCGAAAGCGCAACCAGCGCGATCACGATCAAAGAAATTCCTATGCCTTCAGCGAAACGTTGGCGTCTTTGCTCGGTTTGGGCGATCAGGAAGGCGGCAAGGAAAAAGCCCAGGTAGACCAGCACCCGGTCTGCTTCCGTGACGCTGAGCTCAATCGAACCGGACCAGAGAGAAGAGAATGCTGAGAAAACTGCCAGTCCAGCGATCAATCCCGTGGCCCAGTAGAAGGGACGGCCGAGTGTCGCCCGGCCAGCGGCCCCCAGCGCCAGCAGCGCCACTAAGAGAATCCAAACCGCCAAGCCGGCGATGTGGCGCTCTCCCAGCACGAAGCCCCCGCCGGCCAGCGCCAGGCCGAGGATCAGGGCAAGCGGACTTATCAGCGCCGCTGATTCCTCTAACCTTGCGCGCCATGATTCGGACCCCCTCCCCCCGTGCCCGTAGCTCGGCCCGACCTGCCTTCTCGCTTCTGTCAGTGCTTGCTGTGCTGGCAATGGCTTGCTTCCCGGGTCTGGCTGGTGCTGAAGAAAACAGCGGAATCCAGTACGAACCTGACGTACCAACCGTTCCGAATCACGAAAGTTCCAACATCCCGCCGAAGAACAAATCGGGCGGTACCGACGCCCCGTCGGAATCCGAAAAAGAAGCTTCCAGCTCCGAATCGCCGACCGGCGGTGGTTCCGGCGGGACCGGTGGTTCCGGTCAGGGCGGTGGCACCTCCAGCGGCCAGAGTAACCAAGCTGGGGGCGGCCAGGATCAACAGCACTCGAATGGCGCCAAGAATGCAGGCGGCGTCAGCGGCGCCCAGCCGCTGGCAACCAAGTCGGCGCCGGCCCAGAGCGCCGACGACGGGTCCTCGCCGCTGGTCCCGATTCTGATCGCGGTGGCGGTTCTCGCCGCGATCTCGATCGGCTACTTCCTCTACCGCCAGCGTCGCCAGGGTTCCGGCTCAGCCGTCTCCTCGCCGAAGGCGAGCTGACGATGTCGAAACCGAGCGAGTACACGAAGACGATCGTGCGCGCCTGGACGGCTCTCGCCGCGGTCGCCGTGGCGTTCGCGATCTCCGCCTCCGCCGCGCAGGCGCTGCCGGCCGGCTTCTGGGGCGTGGTCCCGCAGAGCAGCCTCAACACCGAGCAGTTCCAGCGGCTCGGCAACGGCGGGGTCGAAAGCATCCGCATCCCGGTCGGCTGGGGCTCGGTCCAGCCCGTGCAGGGCGGCCAGTTCGACTGGAGCGGCTTCGACCACCAGGTGGAAGAGGCGGCGAAGGCCGGCATCAAGGTGCTGCCGTTCCTCTCGGGAGCGCCCGAATGGGCGGTGCCGACCAAGACCGTTCCCGGTGCCGGTGGGCTGAAAGCCCCGGCCTACCTGCCCGTCAGCGGCGCCGGCCGCACCGGCTGGGCCGCGTTCCTGACCTCGGCGGTCGCCCGCTACGGGCCGGCCGGCAGCTTCTGGTCCGAGCATCCCGGAGTGCCGAAGCGGCCGATCCGCGTCTGGCAGATCTGGAACGAGCCAAACTTCAAGTACTTCATCGCCAAGCCCAATCCGACCGAATACGGGAAGCTGGTGAAGAACTCCTACACCGCGCTGAAAGCGGCCGATCCCGGGGCCCAGGTCGTCCTCGCCGGCCTCTTCGCCCGGCCGAAGGGTGCGCGCACCGCCAGCGGCAAGCACAAAAGCCTCAACTGGTACGCCAGCGACTTCGTCGACCGGATGTACAGGACGACGCCCGGGCTGAAGACCAAGTTCAACGGCGCTGCCCTGCACCCCTACACGATCAACGCCCGCGAACTGCCCGAAGTGACCGAAGAATTCCGCGACGTCCTCGCCGCTCACAAGGATGCCGCCAAGGGTCTCTGGGTGACCGAGCTCGGCTGGAGTTCCGGTAAGGGCAGCCGCGCCAACGAATTCGCCAAGGGAGTCGCCGGCCAGGCACGGGAACTGAAGACCTCCTTCACCCTGCTGCGCAACAAGCAGGTGAAGTGGAAGCTGAAGAGCATCTTCTGGTTCTCGGTCGACGACGCCCCCGGCGCCTGCAACTTCTGCGACGGCTCCGGCCTCTTCGCCAAAGGCTTCGTGCCGAAGAAGTCCTGGCTCGAATACGTCAAGTTCACCGGCGGCACCCCGTAGCGCGGCCATAGCCCGGCCGCGAGACCGCGTCAACCCGGCTTCGAGGC
>DASTBO010000081.1:0-20661 GCA_035712025.1 Solirubrobacterales bacterium | reverse complement strand
TGAGGCGCCAGCCGATCCCCGGTCCACTCGGCGGAGGTGCTCCCAGGGGCCCCCACCAACACTCTCCCTGCCAATTACGCAGCCTCGATCGACCCGGCCGTCTCGAACGCCGCCATCCCGACCACGGTCGACACGGTGTCCTTGCCGCCGTTCTCGCTGAGCCGGTCCTGGCTTCGCACGTGAGCCGCCAGCATCAGCTTCGTCGCCTCTTCGAGGATCGAGACGACCTCCTCGAAGCCCTCCTCGTCGAGGTGCAGTGGCATCCAGCGGAAGACCGTGTCGTCGCGACCGTCGAGCGTGCCCGCTTCCAGGGCGGTGATCGCCTTGTCGAGGAAGGTCTGCAGAGTCGCGGCCGAGACGCCGCCGCGCACCGCTTTGGGCACCCGCCGCCACATCGGCCCGCCGACGAAGGCGCCGGGGGTCGCCTTGTAGAAGTGCTCGGTGGCGCCGCGGCGCTGAGCGGTGTCGACGAGTTCGAGCGCCCCGTACCGATCGAGCGCGCGCGTGTGGTAGGCGACGTCGCTGAGCCCGGCCTCGAGTTCGGCGGCGAGCGCATTTGGGCTCGCAACGTGGTCGGTCAAAAGCTCTAGGATCTGGACCCGCAGGGGGTGGGCGAGGGATCGGACCAGTCGCTGGTCGATGGCTTCCGGCAATGGCTCCTTCATGATCGGCTCCTTGGGCCTCGAATTGGCGATACGGCTTCGTTCGTTAACTAGTTAGTTACGTATAAACCATTCAACCGTCTCAATCCAGAACACGCAGTTTCTTGGGAAGTGGCGTTTGCCGGTTTGAGGGTCTTGTCTAAACGCCGGCGAGGCGGGTGACGGCGAAGATGACCGCGAAGCCGAGCGCGGTCAGCGCGACCCGTCCCCAGGATCCCTGAGAGTGGGCCTCGGGCAGCAGGTCGCTGGCCCCGATGTAGAGGAAGATCCCGCAGTAGACGCAGAGGACGTAGCCGAGCGTGTGGTCCGAGACCGCTACCTGGGAGCCGACGATCGCCCCCACCAGCGGCGCCAGGGCGTCGATGGTCAGCCATCTGACCGCGGCGCGGCGGTTGCCCGAGCGGCGCAGGACGTAGCTGACGGTGTTCAGCCCGTCGGCGAAGTCGTGGCTGATCACCGCCAGGAAGACGAGGAACCCGGTCGCGGAGTCGACTCCGAAGGCGAAGCCGATGCCGAGGCCGTCGAGGAAGCTGTGGGCGGAGAGCCCGGCGGCGCCGAGGACGCCGACCCGCTCGGAGGAGAGGGTCTCGACGGCCTCCTCGCGATCGTGCAGGACCAGCATCCGCTCGGCGAAGAAGAAGCTGAGGAACCCGGCCGCGACCAGGGCGGTGGCGAGGTCGACGTCGCCGACGCCGTCGATTCCCTCGGGCAGCACGTCGAGCAGGGCGACGGCGACGACGACGCCGCCGGTCAGCGCCAGCAGGGTCGGCAGGCGGTCGGCGAAGCGCAGCCCGACGCGGCCGCCGATCAGGGTGGCGACGACGGTCAGCCCGGCGAGCGGGATCGCGATCGACATCTCAGCTCCCTCCCTGGCAGCGGGGGCAGACTCCGCGCAGGAGGACGTCGTGGGAGACGACCTCGAACTCGGCGCTCTCGCCGACCCGGTGGATCGCCCGCTCCAGGGCCGGGTCCCCGAACGGGACGACCCGGCCGCAGCGCACGCAGACCATGTGGTGGTGGTGCTCGCCGGGGTCGTTGCGCTCGAAGGCGACCACCTCGCCGCCGACGTCGACGCGGTGCACGAGGTCGAGCTGCTCGAGCTGCTCGAGCGTCCGGTACACGCTCGCCCGGCCGACCGCGGGCAGGCGCCGGTCGATCTCCAGCGCGGTGACGGCGCAGCGCTCCCCCTCGAGCAGCTCGATCACCTGCCGCCGGGCGGCGCCGGCGCGGAAGCCCGCCTCGTTGAGGCGGCCCGCCGCCTGCTCGCTCCAAGTCACGGCGAGCACCCTACATGAAAATGAGACTCATTCTCGTTACGTAGAGAACGAATCGTCAGCTATATGCGTCCCACTTCTGCAGATCGGGGAGGGGGTCGAAGGGGGAGCCGCCCTCGTACCAGCCGGGGGCGCCCCAGATCTCGAAGTGCAGATGGCAGCCCTGGGCGTCCCCGGTGTCGCCGACGATCCCGATCGACTGGCCGGTGCGGACCGTTTCGCCCTCTGCCAGCAGCGAGGGTTCGGCCAGGTGGGCGTACATGAAGTCGTTGCCCGTTCCCTTGCCGTCGATCACCAGGTAGTTGCCCGCCGCGTCGTCCCAGGTCGACATCTGTACCCGCCCACCGCGGGCGGCGACCAGCGGGGTCCCGCAGGCGGCCATCACGTCCTGGCCCTGGTGCGTGTGCCCGGAGCGGCCGGCGCCGAAGCGGCCGGCACTCAGCCCGTATTCGTGGGCGCCGAGGATCGGAAACGAGTAGCCGTAGAGGGAGAAGCCGAGGCTGAGGGTGGTCGAGCTCGAGGCCTTGCGCGCGGCCGGGGCGGTGGCGGCGGCCGTTTGGGGGCTGATCCGGAAGCTGTAGCGGCCGTTGCGCGCCGGGCGCCCTTCGTCGGTCGTCCCGTCCCACCGAATCCTGTCTTCCACGTTCGGCGCGACGTCTTCCCGGTAGAAGGTCTTGACGACCCCCCCGGTCGCATCGACGACGTCGATCCGCAGGTCGTTTTCAGGCTGGGTGCTGCCGATCGTGTAGCTGAGGCGCGGGTAGCGGTAGCCGAAATAGAAGGACTTGCGCGGGGCGGCGGCGGCGCCGGCGAGCGTGATCGCACCGGCGCTCGGAGCGGCGGCGGGGGCTCCCGACGGACTGCCTTTGGCGGTGGGGGTCGAGCCCGGCGTCCCGGCGCCACCGGTCGCCGCGACGGCGCTGCCGGCAAGGCAGGCGAGCAGCGCGACGATGGCCGCTATGCCTATCGGCCCGACCCAGGCGGGCCGGACGAACCCTTTGCTGTTCAACCGCTAGCCCTCTCTTTCCTTCGCCTGCGGAGTTAGCTGACGGGCTCGCGCTGAAAGAGTCGCGCTACGGACGGTTTTCGTCCGATTCGCCCCTGGGACCTGCAAGGCCCCTTCGGTTCCTCCGCTCCCGGGCGGTGGCCCGCACGGGATTAGGCTGTTGCTCGGGCGGCAGTATAGGCAACCGTCCGGAGACCCCCTGGACCGCGAGATGGCTATCATCCCCCGGCCGCGTGGGAAGGTCCCCGCGGTTTTTGCGCGATGAAGACCTTTGTAGCCACTCCAGCCAACCGCCAGCGCAACTGGTACGTCGTCGACGCCGAGGGCAAGACCTTGGGCCGTCTCGCGACGCAGATCGCCGACACGCTGCGCGGCAAGCGCAAGCCGGAGTACACCCCGCACGTCGACACCGGCGACTTCGTCGTCGTCGTCAACGCGGAGAAGATCCACGTCACCGGCGACAAGCTGGCGCAGAAGACCTATTACCGCCACAGCGGCTACCCCGGTGGGATCAAGTCCCGCACCCTTGGCGAGATGCTCGAGCGCAAGCCCGAGGAAGTGATCCGCAAGGCCGTGAAGGGGATGCTGCCGCGCAATCGGCTCGCCCGCCAGCAGTTGACCAAGCTGAAGGTGTACGCCGGGCCCGACCACCCGCATGCGGCGCAGCAGCCGAAACCGATGGAGACGAACTGAACTTGATGGATGACGAGCAGAAAACGCCGGAGCAGGACGAAAACCCGCAGGACGAGGGCGCTGAGGCCGCGGGTCCCGTCTCCGATAGCGATTCCCCGGCGGAGCCGGAGAATTCGCCATCGTCGCCACCCGCGGCAGATGCCGCTGATTCTGAGCCGTCCGAGGGCGAGGCTGAGGAGCAGCCGTCCGAGGAGGGTGGAGAGGTTGAGCCGTCCGAGGAGGTGGCTGAGGAGGCCGTAGCCGAGGAGGCGACCGAGGAGGCTCCCCCGGAGGCCGCTCCCGAGCCCAAGGCCGAGGAGAAGAAGAAGGACGTGATTCCCGGTGCCGACCTGGAGCCGATCCTGGTCGAGCCGGACAAGCCGGAGCTGAGCGCCGAGGAGAAAGCGCGCCTGGAAGCCGAGGAAGAAGAGAAAGCCCGCCGCGAAGCCGAGCTGGCCGCCGCCCAGGAGACCGACGCGGCCGCCAGCCGCGCCCCGGCGAAGATGGAGAAAGGCGCCCGCTTCCTCGCCACCGGCAAACGCAAGAGCTCGATCGCCCGCGTCACCCTGCTGCCGGGCAACGGCAAGATCGAGATCAACAAGCGCAGCCTCGAGGAGTTCTTCCCGCGGCCGCTGCACCAGACGATGGCCAAGCAGCCGCTCGTCGTCTCCGGCTACGAGGGCAACGTCGACGTTCGCGTTCGCGTCCACGGCGGCGGCATCAGCGGCCAGGCCGGCGCGGTCCGCCACGGCATCGCCCGGGCGCTGACCGAGATCGACTCCGAGCTGCGCGGCGACCTCAAGCGCAGGGGCTTCCTCACCCGCGACGCGCGCGTCAAGGAGCGCCGCAAGGCCGGGTTGAAGAAGGCCCGCAAGCGGCCTCAGTTCAGCAAGCGCTGACGAGGGCGGGGTGAGAACCGCGCGCAAGCTCTTCGGAACCGACGGGGTCCGAGGGGAGGCCGGTACCTTCCTCAGCGCCGAGCTGGCGACGGCGCTGGGACGGGCGGCGACTGCCTCGCTGGAGGCCGAGCGGCCCCAGGTCCTGATCGTCCGCGACACCCGCGAGTCGGGCCCGATGCTCGAGGCGGCGCTGGCCGCCGGCATCGCCGCCGCCGGCGGGGACGCACTGCTGGGCGGCGTCCTGCCGACCCCCGCCGCGGCGATCCTCGTCAAGCGCCTCGGCCTCGACCTCGCCGCCGTCGTCTCCGCCTCCCACAACCCCTTCCACGACAACGGGATCAAGTTCTTCGACGCTCAGGGCGTCAAGCTCGCCGACGAGGTCGAGGCCGGGATCGAGGCGCTGATCGACCAGGCGCCGGCGGCCGAGCACGCCGGTCACGTGCGCGAGCTGAACGGCGGCCAGGAGGACTACCTGCGCGAGCTGGAGAAGGCCTTCCCGCTCGACCTCTCCGGGCGCAGGGTCGTCCTCGACTGCGCCAACGGCGCCACCTGCCGAACCGCGCCCGCGATCTTCGAGCGTCTCGGCGCCGAGGTCGAGGCGATCGGGGTCGATCCCGACGGGCGCAACATCAACGCCGGCTGCGGCTCGACCCACATGGAGCTCCTCTCCGAGCGGGTCGCCGCCTCCGAGGCCGAGATCGGCTTCGCCTTCGACGGCGACGGCGACCGCGTGCTCGCCGTCGACGGCTCCGGCCGCGTCCACGACGGCGACGAGCTGATCGCCCTGACCGCCCGCGGGATGGCGTCCCGCGGCGAGCTCGACGGCGGCGTCGTCGTCACCGTGATGAGCAACTTCGGCTTCCACCGGGCGATGGAGGAGAAGGGGATCGAGGTCGCCGTCACCCAGGTCGGCGACCGCTACGTGATCGACGAGATGCGCCGCCGCGAGTGGCCGCTCGGCGGCGAGCAGTCCGGTCACATCATCGCCTCCGACTTCGTCTCCACCGGCGACGGGATCGCCGCCGCGCTGATGACGATGCGCGAGCTCGGCGCCGCCCGGCTCGAGGACGCCGTGCCGATGGAGAAGCTGCCGCAGGTCCTGGTCAACGTCGAGGTCGCGAACCGCGAGGCGATCGAGGGGGCGACCGCGGTCTGGGAGGCGGCCGAGCGCGAGAGCGAGGGCCTCGAGGGGCGCGGCCGCGTCCTTTTGCGCCCGTCGGGCACCGAGCCGCTGGTGCGGGTCATGGTCGAGGCGCCGACCGGCGAGGAAGCCGAGGCGGTGGCCGAGCGGCTGGCCGGTCTCGTGCGTCAAGAGCTCGGCTGAGCCGCCTCGCCGCCCCCGCCCTCTACCCTTACTCGCCTTCATGTGCGGCATCGTCGGATACGTGGGCGCCAGGCCCTGCGAGGAGCTGCTGCTCTCCGGCCTGGAAAAGCTCGAATACCGCGGCTATGACTCGGCTGGCCTCTCGGTGCTCGCCGACGGCGAGGTCGAGAGCGTCCACGCGGTCGGCAACCTCGCCAACCTGCGGGCCGCGGTCGACGCCCGCGCCGACAACGGCGCCGGGCCGCTGCCGCCGTCGGCGACCGGCATCGCCCACACCCGCTGGGCGACCCACGGCCGCGTCACCGAGGAGAACGCCCACCCGCACGACGACAGCTCCGGCCGCGTCCACATCGTCCTCAACGGGATCGTCGAGAACCACACCGAGCTCCGCCGCCGCCTGCAGGAGCAGGGCCAGGTCTTCACCTCCGAGACCGACGCCGAGGTCGTCGCCCACCTGATCGCCGCCCACTACGACGGCGACCTCGCCGCCGCCGTGCGCGGCGCCTATGCCGAGCTGCGCGGCCATTACGCCTTCGTCGCCATGCACGCCGACGAGCCGCAGCGCCTGATCGGCGCCCGCAAGGAGTGCCCGCTGGTCGCCGGCATCGGCGAGGGCGAGACCTTCCTCGCCTCGGCGATCCCCGCCTTCCTCGCCGACACCCGCACCGCGATGCCGATCGAAAACGGCGAGATCGTCGAGATCGAAGCCGGCGCCGTGCGGATCAGCGACGCCGAGGGCAACCCGGTGGCGCGCGAGTCCGAAGCGGTGACCTGGGACGCCGACGCGGCCGAGAAGGGCGGCTACGAGACCTTCATGCTGAAGGAGATCCACGAACAGGCCGACGCCGTCGCCGAGACGATCACCGACCGCCTGCCGCGCAACGACGGGGTGGACCTCGCCGACGTCGATCTCTCCGACGAGCTCCTCCGCGGCGTGCGGCGGATCGTGATCGTCGCCTGCGGCACCAGCTACCACGCCGGCCTGGTCGGCCGCTACGCGATCGAGGAGTGGGCGCGGGTCCCGGTCGAGATGGACGTCGCCTCCGAGTACCGCTACCGCAACCCGGTCGTCGGCCCCGACGACCTGGTGATCGGGATGACCCAGTCGGGCGAGACCGCCGACACCCTGGCGGCGATGCGCCTCGCCCGCGAGGCCGGCGCCACGGTGCTGGCGATCACCAACATCATGGGCAGCCAGGCGACCCGCGACGCCGACGCGGTCCTCTACATCCGCGCCGGGATGGAGATCAGCGTCGCCGCGACCAAGACTTTCGTCGCCCAGGTGGCGGCGATGTACCTGCTGGGCCTGCGGCTGGCCGAGCTGCGGGGGACGCTGGCGCCCGAGCGCCTGGCCGAGCTGGTCGCCGAGATGAAGGCGCTGCCCTCGAAGATGGAGGAGACGCTGGCGGCGACCGAGGCGCCGGCGAAGGAGGTCGCCGCCCGCCACTCCGACCAGGACTTCTTCCTCTACCTCGGGCGCCACATCGGTCTGCCGGTCTGCCTCGAGGGGGCGCTGAAGCTGAAGGAGATCAGCTACATCCCGACCGACGCCTACGCCGCCGGCGAGATGAAGCACGGCCCGATCGCGCTGCTCGACGAGTCGACGCCGGTGATCTGCGTCGCCACCGACAGCCCGATTCTGGAGAAGGTCCTCTCCAACGTCGAGGAGGTCCGCGCCCGCGGCGCCCAGACGATCGGGATCGCCACCGCCGGCGACTCGCGGGTCGCCGAGGTGGCCGACGAGACGATCGAGGTGGCCGCCAGCGACTGGATCCTGCAGCCGATCCTGGCGATCCTGCCGCTGCAGCAGCTCGCCTACGACATCGCCCGCAACCGCGGCCTCAACGTCGACCAGCCGCGCAACCTGGCGAAGACCGTCACCGTCGAGTGACAACTCGTCCGACCCGCGCCTGGTCGGCTGAAGTTGTCCAAAACGGCCGCTAGAGTGCCCGCCTCCGTGAAGCTCCGTCTCGTCCATCCAGTCCTCCTCGCGGTCGTGGCCGCCCTCGTCGTCGCCGGCTGCGGCGGCGGCAGCGACGACGGCGGCAGCGGCACCGACCCGGCCGGCGTCGCGCTCCCGCAGGCGCCCGTCTTCATCGACTTCGCCGTCCAGCCCGAAGGCGAAGCCAGCGAGAACCTCGACGCGCTCGCCAAGCAGATCGCCGGGATCGACGACCTCGGCGAGCTGATCGTCACCGAACTGGAAAGCTCGGCCTCCGACGACGGCGAAGAGCTCGACTTCGAAAAGGAAGTCGAGCCCTGGCTGGGCGAGCGGGGAGGCCTCTTCCTGCAGGAGTACGACGGAGACGACTTCGAAGGCTACGGCGCCGCGGTGCAGACGACCGACGAGGACGCGGCCCGGGACTTCGTCGACAAGCAGCTCGAGTCCGGCGACGAAGAGGCGAGGGACGGCTCCTACGAGGGCGTTGACTACAAGGTGCAGGAAGACGAGACCACGATCGGCGTCTTCGACGGGCTGGTCGCCTTCGCCGAAGACGAGGCGATCTTCAAGGCGATGGTCGACGCCTCCGGCGGCGAGAACCTCGGCGCCGACTCCGCCTACGCCGACGCCGTCTCGAACGCCCCGGACGAGAGCGTCGCCGACGTCTACGTCGACATCGGCGCCCTGATCGAGGAATCCGGCGGCGAGATCGACTCCGAAGCCGAAACCTTCCTCGACAGCGTCGGGATCGAACCCGAAGAAGCGACGGCGGTCGCCAGCCTCGTGCCGGGCTCGAACCAGATCGAGATCGACCTCAGCACCGACCTCAGCGGCGAGAACCCGCCTTCCGGCGACGCTTCGGAGCTGCTCGGGTCGCTTCCCGCGACCTCGGTCGGCGCCTTCGCCGCGGCCGATTTCGGCAAGCGTTTCGCCGAAGGCATCGACCGGATCGACGCGGAGGGGATACCGAGCGAGGGGATCGGCCAGAACCAGCTGAAGAAAGCGCTGAAGCAGGGCGGCATCGACCTCGACTCCATCACCTCCTCCGTCGGCGACGCCGGCGGCTACGTGACCGGCAACAGCGAGCGCAGCCTCGGCGGCGCCCTGGTGCTGGAGACCGACGACGCCGACCAGGCGAAGACGACGGTCTCCAATCTCGGCCTCTTCCTCCGCTCCACCGGCACTTCGGGCATAACCAAGATCACCGAAGGCGCCAGCGGCTTCTCGGTCCGCAGCCCGGAACTCGGTCGCCAACCTGTGGTCGTCGTCGCCAAGGGCAGCCGCATCGCGATCGGGTACGGCCTCGCGCCGACGCTCTCGACCTTCCAGGACCAGGGCAAGGCCCTGGCCAACACCGACCCCTACAACGAAGCCCTCGACGCCCTCGACGATACCCCGATCGCGATGTACGTCGACGGGCCCGCTTCGCTGCGCCTGGCCAAGGCCCTGGTGCCGCCGGGCGAAGAGGAATTCGAAGCGGCGGAGCAGTACCTGCAGAAGATCGACTACCTCGCGCTGGGCTCCGAAGCGTCTGGCGATCTGGCCACCGCCAAGCTGATCGTCGGCGTCAAGTAGGAGCTTTCGAGGGAGGGCGTCGGTGGGGGGTGCCTGGGAGCACCTCCGCCGAGTTGATCGGGGACTGCTGGCGCCTTAGGCCGCCTTGGCTCGGCTCCATGCTGAGTACCCAGTCACCCCCCACCGACGCCCTCTGCGAGCGCTCTTGTTGACCCCTTAGGGTGGTGCTCATGGAGTCTTGGCTCGGGCCTTTGTTCGATGCGGAGGGGATGCGGGGGGTCGATCGGTGGGCGATCGGGGAGCGGGGGGTTCCTTCGTTGGAGTTGATGGAGGCTGCGGGGCGGGCTGTGGCCGAGGTGGTGGCGGAGCTGGCGCCGGAGGGGCCTGTGCGGGTCGTCTGCGGCAAGGGGAACAACGGCGGCGACGGGTTCGTCGCGGCGCGGCTGCTGCGGGGGATGGGGTTCGAGGTCGAGGCGCTGCTGCTGTGGCCCGGGGAGGAACTGCGGGGGGATGCGGCTGCGAACCACGAGCGCTTCGGGGGCGAGCTGCTCGAGGACGATCCGACGGACCGGCTCGCCGGCTCGGGGGCGATCGTCGACGCGATCTTCGGTACCGGGTTCGAGGGGGCGCCGCGCGAGCCGGCCGCCGCCGCGATCCGGGCGATCAACAGCGCCGGGGTGCCGGTCGTCGCCTGCGACGTCGCCTCCGGGGTCGACGCCTCGAGCGGGGAGGTGGCGGGCGAAGCGGTCGAGGCCGACGTCACCGTCAGCTTCCACGCCGCGAAGCTCGGCCATCGGGTCGCCCCGGGGAAGGGGTGCACGGGGGAGCTGCGCGTGGCCCCGATCGGGATCCCGCCCGACGCGCCGGCCACGGCGGTCGCGGGCGAGATCGCCCCGGCTGTCCTCGCCCTGGCGCCGCGACGCGGACCTCGCTCGACCAAGTTCAGCTCCGGTCAGGTGGCGATCGCCGGCGGCTCGCGGGGGCTGACGGGAGCGGTGCGGCTGGCCTCGCTGGCGGCGATCAGGGCCGGTGCCGGCTACGCCACCGTGGCGGTGCCGGCCGACCTGGAGATGGTCTTCGAGCTCGCCCAGCCCGAGGTGATGTCGGTGGCCTGCCCCGGCGGCGACGGCTGCCTGGTGCCGGCCTCGGAGAAGGCGGTGCTGCGAACCTTCGAGCGCGCGGCCGCAGGGGTGGTCGGCCCCGGCCTGGGCAAGGACCCGGGCTCCTTCGAGCTGGCCCGCGCGGCGGTCGCCAAGATCGAGACGCCGCTGGTCCTCGACGCCGACGGCCTCAACGCCTTCGCCGGCCGCCTTGGCGAGCTGTCCCGGCGCCGGGCGCCGACGGTCCTCACCCCGCACGCGGGGGAGCTCGGGAGGCTGCTGGAGCGCGAGTCCGCCGAGGTCGACGCGCACCGGGTCGCCAGCGCCCGCGAGGCCGCTCGCGCCGCCGCTGCGATCGTCGTCCTCAAGGGGGACGACACGATCGTCACCGACGGCGCCCGCCTCGCCGTCAACGCGATCTCCGCCCCGGCCCTGGCGACCGCCGGCAGCGGCGACGTCCTCACCGGGATGACCGCGGCGCTGCTGGCGCGGCTCGCCGACCCCTTCGCCGCCGCCTGCGCCGCGGTCGTCGCCCACGCTCGCGCCGGCCTCGACGCCGCCGGGCGAGTGGGCGCCGCGGAGTCGGTGATCGCCGGCGACGTGATCGACTCGATTGCGTCGGCGCTGCGGCCCGACGGCTCCGTGGAATAACCTCGCGCCCATGAAGACCGCCGGAGAGATCATGGCCCGGGACATCCCCAGCGTCCATCCCAGCGACGACGCCCGCACCGCGATCGACCTGCTCTCCAAATCGGACCTCGGCGCGATCCCGGTGGTCGACGACGACAACAAGCTGGTCGGGATCGTCAGCGAGTCGGACCTGATCCTCAGCGAGGAGGAGTCCGACCTGCACCTGCCGCACTACCTCAACATCATGGGCGGAATCGTCTTCGTCGGCTCGATGAAGGGGTTCGAGGAGCGGCTGGAGAAAGCCTTCGCCACCGAAGTCTCGGAGCTGATGACGGCCGACCCGATCGTCGCCCACGACTACGAGGCGGCGGACCGGGTGGCGAAGAAGATCGCCGACAAGCACCACAACCACCTGCCGGTCGTCGACGCCGACGGCTTCCTGGCCGGGATGGTCACCAGGGCCGACGCGCTCGCCGCCCTGGTCGCCGAGCCGGAGTAGCTGTGGAGCGGGCGACGGCCCGGATCGATTTCGGCGCCGTCCGCGCCAACTGCGAGCGGCTGAAGGCGGAGCTGGGCCGCGCCGAGCTCTGCGCGGTGGTCAAGGCCGACGGCTACGGGCACGGAGCTCTTGGCGGCGCCGAGGCCGCCCTGGCGGGAGGCGCCACCCGGCTGGCGGTGGCCACGGCGGTCGAGGCCGAGCAGATCGGCCGCCGCCTCCAACACGTGCCGCTGCTGACCATGGGGGCCCTGACCGTGGAGGAGGTCGACGTCGCGGTCTCCGCCGGCTCGGAGCTCTCGGTCTGGCGGGAGGACTTCAGGCGCCTCGTCGCCGATCGCGCCCGGGCTCACGGTCATCCCGCCCGCCTCCACGTCAAGCTCGACAGCGGCATGGGGAGGCTCGGAAACCGGGACGCCGCCGAGACGATCGAGCTGGCGCGCACCTGCGCGGCGGATCCCGATCTCGAGTTGGCCGGCATCTGGACCCACTTCGCAACCGCCGACGAGCTCGACTCGGCCTACTTCGACGAGCAGCTCGAGCGCTTCGACGAGGTGGCGAGGGCGGTGAAGGCCGAGCATCCCGCGGTCGTCGTCCACGCCGCCAACAGCGCCGCGGTCCTCCGCGACAGGCGCTCGCACTACGAGATGGCCCGCTGCGGCGTCGCCGTCTACGGCCTCGACCCCTTCCAACGCGACCCCGCCGAGCAGGGACTGCGCCCGGCGCTCTCGCTGCGCTCCCACGTCGCCGACGTCAAGCGCTTCCCCGCCGGCGCCAGCGCCGGCTACGGGCGCCGGTGGAAGGCGCCGGTCGACACCTGGGTCGGGGTGGTCCCGCTCGGTTACGGCGACGGCGTCCGCCGCGCCCTGACCAACAACGCCGACGTCCTCGTCCGCGGCCGGCGGTACCCGCTGGTCGGCACCGTCTCGATGGACAACCTGACGATCGACCTCGGGCCCGAGACCGAGGTCGAGCCCGGCGACGAGGCGGTCCTGATCGGCCGCCAGGGCGAGGAGCAGATCCTCGCCGAGGAGGTCGCCCAGCGCCTGGAGACGATCAACTACGAGGTCACCTGCGCGATCTCGCCGCGGGTTCCGCGGCGGCCGGCGTGAGCGAGGCGCCTTTGTATCTCCATGGTTGACAAAAGCGCCACCCCCGGGGAGCGACTCGACGGTGCGCCGATCGTGGCGGCCGTCCGCGCCGCGCTGGGGGGTGGGGATGGCGCCTGGGTCGTGGGAGGGGCCGTGCGCGACGCCGCTCTCGGGCGCGAGATCGTCGATCTCGACCTCGCCGTCGCCGCCGATCCCGGCAAGCCCGCGAAGGCGATCGCCTCGGTGCTGGGTGAGCACGCCTTCGAGCTCTCGGCCGAGTTCAGGACCTGGCGCGTCGTCTCCCCCGATCGCGGCTGGCAGGTCGACCTCACCGCCCTGCGCGGGGAATCGATCGAGGCCGACCTGGCCGAGCGCGACTTCACGATCGGCGCCGCCGCGGTGCCGCTCGCCGGCGGCGAGCCGATCGATCCCTTCGCCGGCCTCACCGACCTGACCGAGCGGCGGCTTCGCGCCGTCGGCGAGGGGAGCTTCCTCAGCGACCCGCTGCGGCTGCTCCGCGCTCCGCGGCTCGCGGCCGAGCTCGACCTCGAGATCGACGAGCGGACCGTCGCCCTCGCCCGCGCCGCCGCCGCGCGGGCGGCCGAGCCGGCCGGCGAGCGCCAGCTGACCGAGCTGCGCCAGCTCGTCGGCGGGCCCGATCCGCTCCGCGGCCTGCGGCTGCTCGGCGACCTCGGCCTCACGCCGGTGGTCCTTCCCGAGCTGGAGACCCTGCGCGGGGTCGAGCAGGGGCCGAACCACCACCTTGACGTCTACGACCACACGATCGCCGTGCTCGAGCACACGCTCGAAGTCGAGTCCGACCTCGAGCGCTTCGCCGGCGACCGCGCCGCCGAGGTCGCGGCCATGCTCGACGAGCCGCTCGCCGACGAGATGAGCCGCCGCACGGCACTTCGCTTCGGGGCGCTCTTCCACGACATCGCCAAGCCGGCGACCAAGGCCGAACGCGACGGGTTCGTCGGCTTCCGCGGCCACGACGAGGTGGGGGCGGAGGTGATCGGCGAGGTCTGCCGGCGCCTGCGCGCCAGCCGGCGGCTGACCCAGCACCTGCAGGGGCTGGCCCGCCACCACCTCCGCCTCGGCTTCCTGATCCCGGAGATGCCGCTGCCGCCGCGTCGCGTCCACGCCTACCTGCGCGCCACCGACCCGGTCACCGTCGACGTCACCCTGCTCACCGTCGCCGACCGGCTCTCCGCCCGCGGGGCAGGGCCGATCGCCAGCCCCGAGATGGTCGCAGCCCACCTCCAGCTCGCCCGCGAGATGATCGCCGCCGGGCTCGACTGGCGCCGGCAGGGGCCGCCGCCGCCGCTCCTGCGGGGCGACGAGGTCGCCGCCGAGCTCGGCATCGAGCCCGGCCCGGAGCTGGGCGCCGCGCTCGCCGAGCTGGAGGCCGCGCAGTTTGCAGGGGAAGTGACTGACCGCACGGGTGCGCTCGAACACCTGCGCCGTTAGATACGCTGCGGCCCGCATGGCCAAAGAGGAAAAGATCGAAATGGAGGGGGAGATCACCGAGGCTCTCCCCAACACGATGTTCCGGGTCAAACTGGACAACGGTCACGACGTGCTCGGCCACATCTCGGGAAAGATGCGCCGCCACTACATCCGCATCCTCCCGGGCGACCGGGTGAAGATCGAGCTCTCGCCCTACGACTTGGATCGCGGGCGCATCACCTACCGCTACAAATAGGCCCCTGGGTCAGAGATCCCGCGGATCGGCCAGCTCGGCGACCAGCGTCGACCAGGCGAAGTCCCTGGCGCCCAGCCCGGTCCCGTTCCGCGGGTCGTAGTACTCGCGCAGGCCTTCGCGGGCGGCGGCGCCGATGACGCCGTCGGCCAGCCGCTCCGCCTCGGCCTCGTAGCCGAGCCGCCGCAGGCCGAGCCAGACCATCCAGGCGGAGTTGACCCAGGTCGGGCCGCGCCAGTAGCGGCGGATCGGTCCACGGCCGCCGTCGGGTTCGTAGCCGCGCTCGCCGACCGCGACCGAGGGCGGCGCCACCGGGGTGAGGAACTCGTCCTCGTTCAGCAGGTGCTCCTCGACCAGGCGCCGGCCGATCTTCTCCGGCAGGTCGGGCAGCGCCAGCGGCGCCAGCGAGGCCCAGGTCAGGGTCTGGGGCCGCAGGCCGCCGGGCTGCGCCTCGTCGACGAACAGGCCGCGCCGCTCGTCCCAGAGCCGGTCGACCAGCGCCGGCGTCGCCGACGGGCGCCCCGTCGCCTGCAGGGAGAGGGACCAGAAGGTGTTGACCAGGGGTTCGCAGAGGACCGGTCCGCCGGCGTCGCGGACCCGCCGCGCGTCCCAGCCCAGGCGGCGATTGCGGTGGACCAGCAGCGGGAAGCCGATCCGGCCGTTGGCGCGCCGGCCCCAGACCTCTTCGAACTTCGGCGAGGCGTCGAGGCCGGACTCGTCCGGCTGCACGATCCAGAGCAGGCCGTCGCCCTCCAGGTCGCGGTGCCGCTGCAGCCACTCCATATGCCGGGCGATGCGCGGCTCCTCGGCGGGGTCGCCGACGGAGATCCGCCAGGCCCAGGCGAGGAGCGGCGGCTGGATCGTCTCGGTCTGCTCGGCCCGGCGGTTGACGACGTTGTAGAAGATCAGTCGCAGCCAGGAGACCCGGCTGCGCCAGAAGATCGTGTGGCCGAGGAAGCCGTCGGGCCGCTGCGCTGCCAGCAGGCTCTCCAGCTCGGCTCGGGCGCGGGACGGCTCGAAGCGGCGCCAGACGATCGCCGCGAAGCAGGAGTCCCAGTACCACTGCCAGGGATAGCGACCGGGGCTCGGCTCGGTGTAGCCGAAGGGCGTCTCGCCGCGGCTGCCGACGACCCAGTTCTGGCGCAGCACCCGCTCCGCCTCGGCGAGGACGGCCGCGCGCTCAGACATTGGTGCGGCGCATCTCGCGCAGCGCCAGCGCGCCGAAGAGAAGCAGCAGGCCGGCTATAGCCAGCAGGCCCGGCCAGGTGTCGGCCCAGGTAACCGAGCCGACGAAGCCCTGCCGCGCCGCTTCCAGCACCTGGGTGACCGGGTTGACGTTGGCGATCTTCTCCAGCCAGGGCTGCAGCAGCGCCAGCGGCGCGTAGGCCGGGGTGAAGAGGACCAGCGCCATCATCCCGGCCTGCATCAGCGGCGCCGCCGACTGGCTCTTGAAGTGGAGCGCCAGCATCGAGCCCCAGCAGGCGGCGACCGCGGCCGTCGCGGCGACCATCAGGTAGCAGACGATCAGCCCGTCGACGCCCGGCCACTGGGCGCCGAGGACGAAGGCGATCGCCAGGACGAAGGTCGCCGGGATCAGCGAGCGGGCGCTCGCCGCCAGCACGTTGCCGGCGAGCAGGACCCAGCGCGGGGCGGGGGAGACGAGCAGCCGGTCGACCCAGCCGCCTTCGTAGTCGCGGGCCAGGTTGACCCCCGCCGCGGCGCCGGTGAAGCCGGCCCCCTGCAGCATGCTGACCGGGACGATGAAGCTCTCGTAGGAGCCCGTTTCGAACCCCTGCAGCTGGGTCAGGGCGCCGAAGACGCCGTTCAGGCCGAGGAAGAAGATCGTCGGCGCCAGGACGCCGGGGATCGCCGCGCCGGGCACCCGCACCAGCTCGTTCTTCGCCCGCGCCATCAGGGCGCCGATCGTCGCCATGTTGGTGCGCCATGCCGGCGAAGCCGGCGCTGTTCTCGCGGTCAGCTCCATCAGCCCACCCGCAGTCGGTGTCGGAGGGCGCGGGCGCTGAGCACAAGGCCGAGGACGACGATGCCGGCGATCGCCGCCACCGCCTCCAGGGTCACGGTGGCGTCGATCCCGGAGATGATCGGTTCGCGCACCCCTTCGACGATGAAGCTCAGCGGGTTGTACTCGGCGATCGTCTTCGCCGGCTCGATCATCAGCTCCTGCGGGAAGAAGGCCGAGGAGAGGAAGAGGACGACCAAAACCAGCGGAAAGAGACCCTGGACGACGCTGGCGCTGCCGCTGCGCAGCGCGATCGCGGCGCCGATCCCGCCGACCGCGAGCGCCGAGGCGGTGACCAGCGCCGTGGCCAGCAGGGCCCCCGGAACGCCGCCCTCGATCGGCGCGCCGAAGATCAGCCCGATCGCGAAGAACCAGATCGCCGCGAAGAGTCCCAGCGCCGCGGTTCCGGCCAGGCGCCCGAGGACGATCGCGAAGCGCGGGATCGGCGCCGCGAAGAGGCGATCGGTGAAGCCCATCTCGATGTCGACCGCGAAGGCGATGCCGCCGCTGTTGCCGGCCAGCATCATCGACTGCATCATCGAGCCGGCGAGCATGAACTGGAGGAAGCTGTGGACCGGGGGGAAGCCCGGCAGTTCGATTCCGGCGCCGGCGCCCCCGGTCTGGATCGCCAGCAGCAGGGTGGGGAAGACGACGATCGGCGAGATCAGCTGCGGCCGGCGGAAGGTCTGGCGGATCGAGCGCGCGCCCAGCGCCCGCACCACCCGCGCGCTCCGCGCCAGGTCGCTCATGCCGGCGCCGGCTCCTCGTCTCCGTCCTTGCCTTCCTCGCCTTCGATGTGGTGGCCGGTCTTGTCGACGAAGACGTCGTCGAGGGTGGGCCGGACCAGCTCCAGCGACTCGACCGCGACCCCGGCCTCGTCGAGGGCGCGAACGACCCTGGGGATGTCGGCGGCCCCGTTGGCGACCTCGACCAGGACCCGCTTGCCGTCCTTGGGCGGCAGCACCTTCCCCAGCCCGGCGCAGACCCGCTCGGCCTCGGGCACCGCCTCCTCGCCTACCAGCAGCTCGACGTGGGGGCTGCCGACCTCGGCCTTGAGCGACTCCGGCGTCCCCTCGGCGACGATCCGGCCGCTGTCGATGATGCCGACGTTGTCGGCCAGTTGGTCGGCCTCCTCGAGGTACTGGGTGGTGAGGAAGACGGTCGTCCCGTCCTCGTTCAGCGCCCGCACCTCCTCCCAGATCGTCTTGCGGCTGACGGGATCCAGCCCGGTGGTGGGCTCGTCGAGGAACAGCACCCGCGGTTCGTGGACGAGCGCGGCGGCAAGGTCGAGCCGGCGCTGCATCCCGCCCGAGTAGGTGCCGACCCGGCGGTCGGCGGCGGCGGTCAGGTCGACCCGTTCCAGCAGCGAGTCGGCGCGCTTGCGGCCGGCGGCGGGCGGCAGGCCCTGCAGGGTCGCCTGCAGGCGGATCAGCTCCCGGCCGGTCATCAGCGGGTCCAGCGCGGCTTCCTGGAGGGCGACGCCGATCGAGGCCCGCACCCGGCGCGCGTCGGCGACGACGTCGTGGCCGGCGACGCTGGCCCGCCCGCCGGTCGGCAGCAGCAGCGTCGTCAGCATCCGCACCGTGGTCGTCTTGCCGGCGCCGTTGGGCCCGAGGAAGCCGTAGATCTCGCCCTCGGCGACCTCGAGGTCGATCCCCTGCACGGCAAGGACCTCGCCGAAGGCGCGCTCCAGGCCGGCGACCGCGATCGCCGGCACCTAGGCCTCCAGCGGCTCGGCGTCGAGCGCGGGCGGGGTCGCCTC
Source organism: Solirubrobacterales bacterium (assembly GCA_035712025.1). GTDB lineage: Bacteria > Actinomycetota > Thermoleophilia > Solirubrobacterales > 70-9 > VAYN01. Next base: position 2,566 of record DASTBO010000081.1, on the reverse strand, counting down.
GACCCAGCGGCGCCCGTTGGCGCGCTCGAGCGCCTCGGCGGCGTCGAGCAGCAGCTCGTCCCGTCCCCAGGCGCCCTGCAGCTGCAGGGCGACCGGCAGCCCCTCCGAGGAGCCCACGGGGACGCTGATCGCCGGGATGCCGGTCAGGTTGGCGAGGGCGCCGCCGCGGACGTTGCCTTCGTCGGCGGTGACGGTGCCGCTCGGCAGCTCGATCACGGGCGCCTCCAGCGGCGGCGCCACCGCCGGGACGGTCGGGCAGGCGAGCACGTCGACCTCGTCGAAGATCCGGGCGAGCGTCTGGCGCGCCATCGTCCGCACCCGTCCCGCCTTGATCGTGGCGATCGCCGGGACCAGCACCCGGTACTTGAGCAGGCCGCGGGCGAGCGGGCTCAGCTCCGGGTCGAGCCGGTTGAGCCGCTCGGGGGTGACTCCGCCGAGGCTCTCGCTGTTGGCGATCAGGACGGTGGCGAGGGTCGCCGCGGCCAGTTCCGGCAGCTCGATCTCGCACACCTCGCCGCCGGTCTCGCGGCGCAGGGCTTCGATCGCCGCCTCGCAGGCCTCGCGCACGTCCGGCGCGACGTCCTCGCTCACCTCGCCGCCGATCACCCCGATCCGCAGCCCCTTCGGCTCGCCCGCGGTCAACTCTTCGCCGAAGAGGACCGAGTCGAGCGCGCGGCAGTCGGCGGCGTCGGCGCAGAGGGCGCCGGAGACGATCGTGGTCGAGACCTCGGCCATGTGGTGACCCGCCATCGCCGAGCGGCCGAAGGTCGGCTTCAGGCCGGTGAGGCCGCAGTAGGCGGCCGGGTAGCGGATCGAGCCGACCCCGTCGGCGCCAACCGCGCCGGCGACGAGGCGGGCGGCGACCGCGGCGGCGGGGCCGCTGGAGGAGCCCCCCGGGCAGCGGTCGGTGCTCCACGGGTTGCGCGCCGGCCCGTAGACGGAGACGTTGCCGGTGCTGCTGGCGCCGAGCTCGTGCATGTTGCCGACGCCGACGATCACCGCGCCGGCGTCGCGCAGCGCCCGGTAGGGCGCCGACTCGCCCGGCTCGGCCGTGGCCAGCATCTCGGCGGCGCCGAACCGCTGCGCCCGCCAGGGCAGCGGCCACTCGTCCTTGATCACCACCGGGACGCCGTGGAGCGGCCCGCGCGGCGCCGCGGCGAGCATCTCGCGCGAGCGCTCGGGAAAGGTCTCGACGACCGCGTTGAGGGCGGGATCGCGCTCCTCGATCCGCGCCAGGGTCGCCTCCAGCAGCTCGGCCGGGTCGAGCTCCCCGGCGGCGATCGCCGCCGCCTGCTGCCGCAGCGAGAGGTCGAGGCCGACGCTCATCGGCTCGGCGGCGCCTGCGAGAGGTCGGGGTCGCGCTCGAGCGGGACCGCGCTGGTGTCGAGGTCGAGCAGCTCGAGGATCGGCGGCCAGAGCGTCTGGTGGGCGATGCGGACCACTGCCAACTCGATCTCGTCGACCTCGATTCCGTAGGCGGCGAGGGCCGCCGGGATGAAGTCGTCAGTGTGCTCCGAGGCCTCCATTGCGCGCCGCGAACCCTACCTTGGCGCCTGGCCGGGATCGTGCAACCGCCTCGCCAATCCTGCATCCAGCCGAGGCGGGCGCCAAGATTGGCGCCGCAACTGGGCTCTGAAGCCCGTGTTTGCCTGTTCGAATGCCAATCGCAGAAGCCAAAACCGACTCCGGGCGCATCTGGGCCCTGCTCGCCGCCGCCTGCCTGCTCGCCGCGCTCGTCGCGGTGGCGGCGCCGCGCCCCGCCGATTCGGCGCCCTTGCGCGTGGTCGTCCTCGGCCAGACGCCGGAGACCCCGCTGCCCTCCTGCCCGGGCGAAAAGAACGCGAACGGCGAAGAGACGGTCCCCTGCCGCGCGGAGGGTCGCGTCACCGGCTTCCAGGCGATCGCCGACGGCATCCCGCGCCCCTTCGAGGCTCCTTTCGAAGGCAAAATCGTCGCCTGGTCGATCACCCTGGCGAAGCCCTCGACCCAGGAATCGGAGACGACCACCAACGAGGTGGGCTTCTTCGACGGCTTCTTCGGGAGCCCGGCTCAGGCGCGCATCTCCGTGCTGCGGCCGATCGAGGACTCGAAGCCGCCGAAATACAAACTGGTGCGCCAGGGCCCGACCGAGGTCCTCACCTCCTACTTCGGCAGCACTCCGATCTTCGCCCTCGATCACCCGCTCACCGTGCTCAAGGGACAGGTCGTGGCGCTGACGATCCCGACCTGGGCGCCGATGTTCGCCTTCAACGTCGCCGCTGACAACACCTGGCGGGGGAGCCGCCTGCCCGAGCACTGCATCGCGGAAAAAGACATCCAGGAAGGGCACCCCCAGCAGGGCGTGGGCAAGATCAAGACCTACGGCTGCTACTACTCCAAGGCGCGCCTGCTCTACACCGCGACGCTGGTCAAGAAGCCGTAGCGGTTTAGACCCGAAGATTTTGCGTTCTGCGCGCCACCGGTGCGTAGATGCCGGCCAGCATCGGCGGGGTGCTTTCCTTCGTATTTCTCATCGGGCGGGTCCTGGGTCTTCCGGAAGTCGAAAATCCAATCCCGGAGAAGATCG
>DASTBO010000080.1:0-30478 GCA_035712025.1 Solirubrobacterales bacterium | reverse complement strand
GTCGTCGTCGTCGCGATGTTCGAGGCGCTCGCCTTCCTGATGGCCTAGGGCCACCCCCCTCTCGCAGCGAACGAATGCCCTCCTTCAATAGACTCGCGCGCCGATGGCCAGACGCTCGCTGAAGCCGCAGCTGAACCAGATCCGCGCCTGGGTGCAACAGGGCCGGACCGACGCCTGGATCGCCCACCAGTTGGAGATCAGCGCGACCGAGCTGCGGGAGTTCCGCAAGCAGTACGACCTCAATGCCGACGAGGAGGGCTCCGGCTCGGGCGAAATCGATCTGCGCGACGAGATCGAAGCCGAGATCGAAGCCGCCACCGAGGCCGAGGAGGCGGAAAAGGCCGAGCAGCCCGAGAGCGAGGCCGAGGGCGACGAGGACGACGACGAGCGCGAGGAGCGGGCCGAGGGCGGCTCCGGTTCCGGTCGCCGCCGGCGTCGCCGCCGCGGACGCCGCGGCGGGCGCGGTCGCCGCAAAGAGCTCGAGGCGACCTTCGACCACGGCGAGACCGACGGCTACGGCCTCTGGCTGGACGCCGCAGTCAAGGACAACCCCGTCTACACCGAGCACTGGGCCGGCAAGCGCGACGTCACCGTCCGCATCGAGGCCGACCAGATCGTCATCCGCCGCGCCGGCGAGCCACAGGGCCCCGGCGACGACGAGTCCGACGACCCGGACGAGTAGCTAGACCGGCAATTGGCGGCCGCCGGCGAAGTCGGTGGCGCCACGCAGGTACAGCCAGAAGGCCGCGTCTGCCAGCAACTGGGACTCGCTCTCGATCGAGGGCGCGACGTCCAGAGCTACCTGCTGCGCCCAGTCGGTCCCCTCGCCGTAGAGGCCGGCCAGCTCGACGGCGGTGAAGGTCGGGCCGATCCGCCGCCGCAGCTCCTCGCGCAGGGCGTCGACCACGCGGTCGGCCATGCGGCGCTGGCGCGGGTCGTCGATCGCCTGCAGTGCCCGGCGTCCCTCCTCCCACTGGAAGAGAGCGTTCTCGAGGGGATAGGCCACTGGCCGAGGTTACCCGTGTGCCCGCGCCGGCAACCCGTCAGGAGTCGAGGGTCTGCGGAATCTCACGCAGCGGGGCGTTCGCCGGACCGCAGGCACCCGGCGAAAGCGTTCCTTCGACCTTCCAGACGACGACCGGCCCGCTGCGCAGGATCGGGCGCGCCGCGTCCTCGCCGCGCAGCCAGCGCGCCTCCGGCGAGGGGATCGGCTCTCCCGGGTGGAGGAAGTTGAGGAACGGGGCGGTGACGAGGTAATCGAGGTCGGCGTCGTTGACGGCGGTGCGGAAGGCGGCACAGGTGGGGATCGCGTTGAAGGCGCCGTGCGGGCCGTCCTCGCCGAGGTAGCGGACGCGATTGCCGAGGTCGGTCCCGTAGAAGCCGTATCCGGCGAACCCGGCGGTGGTGCCGGCGAGGCCGATGCGGGCGTCCTCGACGCCGCGCGCCCAGCGATAGGCGCTGTTCAGGTGCATGCCGGGGATCTGCTCCTCGGCGGTCCCGTCGTTGGCGAAGCGGCTCTCGAGGTAGTCGCGCTGCAGCGGGTAGGCGACGGCCACGAGGAGGACGACGAGGGCTGCCGCGGCCCCGGCCAGCAGCGCCGCTCCGGCCCCACGGGAGCGGAGGAAGAGGATCAGAGCCGGCAGGAGGACGGCGAGGACGACCAGGAGGAAGGCGAAGACTCGCGCCTGGTCGTGGAGGGCGTCGTCGGGGCGGTTGGTGAGGAGGAAGACGAGGACCAGGGCGCCGACGAGGCCCCACTGCCGCTTCGGGCCGTCGAGCCAGCGGTCGAGCGGGAGCAGGACGATCCCGGCCAGCAGGGCGGGGATCACGTAGCGGATGTTGATCCCGAAGCCGACCGGTTCCCCCTCGGCCCCGGCGGCGCTCAGCGGGGTGAAGAGGTAGGCGACGGCGCCGAGCAGCGCCACCGCGCCGACCGCGCGCAGGATCCTGTCGCGGCCGCGGAGCACGGCGAGGAGGGCCGCGGCGAGGGCGCCGAAGACGACCAGCGGCCAGAGCGCGCCGAAGGCCTCGTGCAGGCCGGGCCCGAAGTACTCGCGCCAGACGCCGGTGTCGGTCGCGTAGTGGACGATGGCGAAGTCCGGGCGCCCCTCCTGCAGGCGCTCGGGATGGGGCAGCGAGATCGGCCCCAGCGAGTGCACCTCCGGGATCGGGTTGCCGGCGACGACGAGGTTCCGCAGGTACCAGAACGCCCCGCCGGCCAGCGCCGGCAGGGACCACCAGGCGGTCGCCGCCCAACGCCGTCCCGGGCCCGCCAGGACGACGACCGCCACCGTCAGCCCTGCCGCCATCGCCAGCCCCGTCACCCGCGTCCCCGCCGCCAGCCCGGCCGCCAGCCCGGCCGCCGCCAGCGCCCAGCCCTCCATTCGCCTGTTCCTTCTTGGTGCCTGGGACGAGGAAGGAACAGACGAAGACCAGGCCTGGACCAGGATTGCGATCGAGGCGAGGAGGAGGGCGGCGGCGGCGAGGTCGTTCTTGGCGGCGCCGGGGTCGCGAACGACCAGCGTGTGGCACTCGAGCAGGATTGCGGCGGCGATCGCCGTCGCCGCTCCGCGCCCATAGGGACGGCCGACGCAGTATGCGGCCAAGAACGCCACAGCCAGCCATCCGAAGTTGAGGAACAGAGAGAGCGTGTCCCGACCCGTGAGCAGGATTCCGACCGCGTGCAGAAGCTCGGAGTTCTGCGGGTAGAACCAATTCGTGAAGACCGTGTCGGTGTGGTGCATCCCCACCACGGAGTGCGTCTGCACCATGTCGACGGCGAAAGGCAGGTGGTACCAGAGCGAATCGAAGTTGAAGACGCCTCGATCCAGCGCGTGCTTCGTCGTCACGGCGTAGCTGAACACGGTGGCTGCGATCACCAGCGTCATCACCAGCAGGGACCAAGGGACTTGGCCGGCGGGTCCTGTCACCGATTTGGTTTCACCATCCAGATCGGCGTCACCCCCCGGTAGGAACCAGGCGAGCAGACCGAGCAGCAGCGAGGCGGCGATCAGGGTCCCGGCGTAGAAGAGGCCGAACGTCCCGAGCAACTCGGACAGCCAAATGACTAGTGCGACCCCCGCGATCGACTCGACCAACCGTGCCGGCGCTCCCTCCCAGGTCGGCAGGAGTCGTTGACGCAAGCGAAACGCGCTGAAGGCGATCGGGACGACGACCAGCGCCAGTTGGGCGACTCCCCAGAGGTAGCCGCCGAGATCAATCATGGCTGTGGACCCGGCGCCGGGTCAGCCGCCGAGCTTGCCGCGGATGACGACCGGCGTCTCCCCTTCGGCGACCATGCCCTGGGCGCGCGCTTCGTGGTTGACGACCAGCGGGTCGTCGGCGGACTGGATCCGGTTGTGGAGGCGGCGGTTTTCCTTCAGCAGCTGCAACCGCTTCGCTTTCGCCGCGGTGGTCCCGGTGTAGGTCTTGACGAAGTCGACGGAGGGACCCAGGTAGGAGTAGAGGACCGCGACCAGGACGAGGGTCAGGGCGACCCGGCCGACCCGGTCCCACTTGATCCGGCTCGGGCCGCTGCGCGCGGCGGGGCGGGCTTTGCGGGCGGCGGGACGGCGGCGGGGAGCCGATCGGGAGCGTCCGGCCTGCGCACGCGATGCCATACCCGGAGCTACGCGGCCGGGCCCCGCTTTCCTGCATCTAGGCGCGGCGTTGGACGAATGCCTGCAGGCCGGGGAACTCGGCGGCGGCGCCCAGCTCCTCCTCGATCCGCAGCAGCCGGTTGTACTTGGCGACCCGGTCCGAGCGCGAGGGGGCGCCGGTCTTGATCTGGCCGGCGCCGGTGGCCACCGCCAGGTCGGCGATCGTCGTGTCCTCGGTCTCGCCCGAGCGATGCGAGATGACGGCCGTGTAGCCGGCCTCGCGGGCGATGCGGATCGCCTCCAGGGTCTCGCTCAGGGTGCCGATCTGGTTGACCTTGACGAGGATCGAGTTGCCGACGCCGAGCTCGATCCCGCGGCGCAGCCGCTCGGGGTTGGTGACGAAGAGGTCGTCGCCGACCAGCTGGACCCGCTCGCCGAGCCGCTCGGTGAGGAGCTTCCAGCCGTCCCAGTCCTCCTCGTCCATCCCGTCCTCGATCGAGACGATCGGGTAGCGCTCGCAGGCGCCCTGCCAGTAGGCGGCCATCTCCTCCGAGGTGAGGGTGCGGCCCTCGTGCTCGAGGTCGTATGCGCCGCTCTCGAAGACCTCGCTGGTGGCAGGATCGAGGGCGATGAAGACATCGGTGCCGGGCTCGTAGCCGGCTGCCTCGACCCCCGCCAAGACCGCCTGCAGGGCCGCCTCGTTGGAGTCGAGGTTCGGCGCGAAGCCACCCTCGTCGCCGCCCGCGGTCGAGAGCCCCTGCGCGGAGAGAGACTTCTTCAGGGCGTGGAAGACCTCCGCCCCGACCCGCAGGCACTCCGAGAAGCTCCCCGCCGCCGGGACGATCATGAACTCCTGGAAGTCGACGGAGTTGTCGGCGTGGGCGCCGCCGTTCAAGACGTTCATCATCGGCACCGGCAGGACGCTCGGCTCGCCGCCGCCGTAGAGCTCGGCGAGGTAGCGGTAGAGCGGCTGCTTCGAGTCTGCCGCGGCGGCCTTGGCGGCCGCGAGCGAGACGCCCAGCAGCGCGTTGGCGCCGAGGCGGCCCTTGTTCGGGGTGCCGTCGAGCTCGATCATCGTCCGGTCGAGGTTGCCCTGCTCGGCCGCCCGGGCGCCGGTCAGCGTCGCGGCGATCTCGCCGTTGACGTTGGCGACCGCCCGGCCGACGCCCTTGCCCGCCCAGGCATCGCCGCCGTCGCGCAGCTCGACCGCCTCGAACTCGCCGGTCGAGGCGCCCGAGGGCACCGCCGCCAGCCCCCGCGCGCCGGACTCCAGCGCCACCTCCACCTCGACGGTGGGGTTGCCGCGGGAGTCGAGGATCTGGCGGGCGTGGATCGAGGAGATCGTGCTCACGGGCGCGCCAGTCTATTCAGCGTGACCAGCGGCCTGCGGTGCGCTATTCGCCGGTTTCGGCGGGGGGCGCTTCCGCCGGAGCTCCGCCTTCGGGCGTGACGCCCGGCGGCAGTTCCGTAGACCCTTCTTCGCTGCCCGAAGATTCCGGCAGCGGGCGCTGCGGGAACTGTTCGCCTTTCCGTTTGGTCTCGGAGACGGTTCCGGGCAGAGCCGGCGAGATCGGCGTCACCGGCGAGGGGCATTCCGTCGCCGGGGTTTTGGGGTCCGCTTCGAAGCAGGCGGGCGAGGCGTTTTTCGGGTGGCCGTTGCCCTTGAAGTTGCCGCATTTTTCGATCTCGAAGCCGGATGCGCAGACCGTCCGCTGCGACCACTTGCTTTCGAAGTCGGCGACGAATTCGGAGAGGTATTCCTGCTGCGTCTGCTGGCCCAGGGTCGATTCGATCTGGGCTTTGACTTCGGCGAGGTCCTGGACTTTGGCCGGCGTCAGTTTCACGACTTCGGTGATGACCCAGTTTTTCTGGTAGTTGATCGGGCCGACGAGTTCGCCGGTCGGGCTGTCGAAGATCGCGGCTTTGAGCGGCCCCTGGAGAAATTCCTCGGTGATCCCTTCCTGCAGGCCGCCTTTGGCGGCGCTGGTGGGATCGCTGGAGTATTTTTTCGCGACTTTTTTCCAGTTGTCGGGCGAGCTGTCTTTTTCCAGCGCCTTTTTGGCCGCTTCGGCTTCGCCTTTGTCTTCGTTGAGGATCAGGCGAACGTCACGACTTTCTTTCGTCGTGAACTGCGTTTCCTTTTCGGCTTCGTAGTAAGCCTCGATTTCCGCGCTCGAGGGTTTCGGAGCCTGGTTGCTGACCTCTTCCTGAATTTCTTTGGTCAGGATCTGAAGTTCGACCAGCTGATCGACTTCCTCCTGGGTGAACTGCGATTCGGCGAGGAATTTCTTGTACGCGGCGGGGGTCGGGAAGTTCTGTTTTTTGATCGTTTCGAGTTCGTCTTCGACCTGTTTCGGCGTCACCGCGACGCCCATTTCTTCGCCCTCGCCGCGGATCCAGACGCCTTCGATCAATTCGGTCAGCGCTTTGCCCTGAAGTTCTTCGTATTTGTCGGTGCCCGGTTTCGGCGGTTTTTTCGCTTTTTCTTCGCCGGAGGTCGCCTGGCGGATGGTCGCGCGCTTCAGCTTCTCCTGGCTGATGTTGGCGAACTCGTCCGGGACGTTCGAGATGTGGGCCGCGTCGCCGGAGGGGACGCTCGGGCCGGTCAGGCCCTGGGCGATGGCGAAGCCGGCGAACAGCAGGACGAGCAGCGCGCCGAAGAGGATCAGCGCCAAGCGCTGCCGACCGGCCGACCTGTCATCCCGGCCCGGCCCGCGGCCCGACCTCCCTCTCTGACCTGCTTTCGCTCCCACGAAGCCGGCAGCATAGTCAAAACGGTGGCCTTAAGCAGGCTTTAGTCAGCGCGCAGCGCGCTCACGCCGCTGCCGGCTCGGCCGCCCGCCGCGCCTCGCGCAGGCCCTCCGCCATAGCGAGGACCGCCGCGAGGCGCTCGTCGGGGTCGCCGGCGGCGCGCAGCGCGGCGGTCTGCTCGCGCCATTCGTAGACCGCGCCCTCGACCTGCTCGGCGAGGATCCCGGCTCCCTCGGAGTCGAGCTCGACGCCGGTGACGCTGAGGCGGCCGCCGCGAAACTCGACGCTGCGGGCCCCGGCGAGGCCCAGTTCGATCCGGGCCTTCTGCAGCTTCAGCAGGTTCTCGGCCGGCGGCGGCAGGGGGCCGAAGCGGTCGGTCAGCTCGTCGCGGATCGCCCGCAGCTGGCCGGGCTCGCGGGCGGCGACGATGCGGCGGTGGATGTCGATCTTCGCCGCCTCGAAGGGGACGAAGGTCGCCGGCAGGTAGGCGTCCACCGGGACGTCGAGGCGGACCGGCTCCGGCGCCTCCTCGCGCTCTCCGTCGGCGTCCGCGGCCTCGGCGACCGCCTCGTCGATCATCTGGCAGTAGAGCTCGAAGCCGACGGCGGCGACGTGCCCCGACTGCTCGTCGCCGAGCAGGTTGCCGGCGCCGCGGATGTCGAGGTCGCGCATCGCGATCCGGAAGCCGGAGCCGAGCTCGGTGTGGTCGGCGAGGGTCGAGAGCCGCGCCGCCGCCTCCTCGGTCAGCGCCTCGGCCGAGGGGTAGAGCAGGTAGGCGAAGGCGCGCTCGCGAGAGCGTCCGACCCGGCCGCGGATCTGGTAGGCCTGCGAGAGCCCGAGCTGGTCGGCGCGCTCGACGATCAGGGTGTTGGCGGTGGGGATGTCGAGCCCCGACTCGATGATCGTCGTCGTCACCAGGACGTCCGCCTCGCCGCGCAGGAAGGTCAGCATCGTCTCCTCGAGCTGGTGCTCGTCCATCTGCCCGTGGGCTTCGAGGCAGCGCGCGCCCGGCACCAGCGCCCGCAGCCGCTCGGTCGTCTCCGGCAGCGAGTCGATCCGGTTGTGGAGGACGAAGGCCTGGCCCTCGCGCTCGATCTCGCGCATCACCGCCTTGCGGACCAGGTCCTCGTCGTAGGGACCGACGTAGGTGCGGACCGGGCGGCGGCCCTCGGGCGGCGTCTCGATCACCGAGATGTCGCGCAGGCCGGCGAGGCTCATCTGCAGGGTGCGCGGGATCGGCGTCGCCGAGAGCGCCAGCACGTCGACCTTCAGCTTCAGCTGTCGCAGCAGCTCCTTCTGCTTGACCCCGAAGCGCTGCTCCTCGTCGACCACGACCAGGCCGAGGTCCTTGGCGCGGACGTCGCGCGAGAGCAGCCGGTGGGTGCCGATCAGGACGTCGACCTTGCCGGCCTCGAAGTCCTTCAGCACCGCTTTGACCTCGGCCTGCGGCCGCAGCCGGGAGACGCCCTCGACCCGGAACGGGAGGTCGGCGAGGCGCTCGCGGAAGGTGCCGTAGTGCTGCTGGGCGAGGATCGTGGTCGGCACCAGGACCATCACCTGCCGGCCGTCGGAGGCGGCCTTGACCGCGGCCCGCAGCGCCACCTCGGTCTTGCCGAAGCCGACGTCGCCGCAGACCAGCCGGTCCATCGGCCGCTCCGACTCCATGTCGGCCTTGACCGCCTCGATCGCTTCCATCTGGTCGGCGGTCTCGCGGTAGGGGAAGGCGGTCTCCATCGCGATCTGCCATTCGCTGTCGGGCGGGAAGCCGTGGCCCTTGCGGGCGCGGCGCTCGGCGTAGAGGTTGAGCAGCTCGCCGGCCAGCGCCCCCGCGGCTTTGCGCGCCCGCGCCTTCAGGTTCTGCCAGCGTTTGCCGCCCAGCGCCGAGAGCGTCGGTTCGCCGCCGGCGCCGACGTAGCGGCTCAACTTCGCCAGCTGGTCGACGGGGACGAAGACCCGGTCCTCCCCCTTGTATTCCAGGTAGAGGTAGTCGCGGGTGACGCCGCCGACCTCGCGGGTCTCGAAGCCGGCGAAGCGGGCGACGCCGTGGTCCTCGTGGACGACGTAGTCGCCGACCCGCAGTTCGCTGAAGGCAAGGCGGCCGCGGCCGCCCCCGGGCGCCGGCTCCTCGCTGCGGCGGCGGTGGACGAGGCGGCGGAAGGGATAGACGGCGAGTTTCAGCTCCGGGCTGACGAAGCCCTCGCGCAGGCGCGCCTCGGCGAAGGAGAGGCCCGGGTCCGGGGAGACGCGGCCGCCTTCGAGCAGGCGGGCGTCGAGGCGGTCGAACCCGTAGCGGGTGCGCTCGGCCTCGCCGCGGCTCTCGAAGGCGACGACGGTGCGGTAACCGGAGCGGACCAGTTTCTCCAGCTCGCCCTCGGCCTCCTTGACGCTGCGGGCGGGGGACTCGGCGCGGACGGCGCGGAAGGCGTCCTCGTCGTCCTCGCCGGCGGCGGTCAGGGCGAGGGCGGCGCGCGCGGCGAGCGGCTCGGCGACGTCGACGTAGAGGCGCTGGGCGTCGTCGGCGTGCATCGCCGTGGTCGCGTCCTCCCAGTGGTCGCGCAGCGCCGGCTCGATCTCCTCGGAGCCGACGAGGACCACCGCGGCGGCCTCGGGGACGAACTCGAGCGGCGCGCGGAAGTGCTCCAGCGGCAGCGCTTCGGCCAGGTTCGGGGACTCGTTGCCCTCCTCCTCGGCGGCCATCGCCGCCAGCTCGGCCAGCTCCCGGTGCTCGGCGTCGAGCTCGGCCGCCGGCGCCAGCTCGACCCGCTCGGCCTCGCCGAGCGAGCGCTGGGTGAAGGTCGAGAACCAGCGCATCGACTCGATCTCGTCGCCGAACAGCTCGATCCGCACCGCCCGCTCCTCGGTCGCGGGGTAGACGTCGAGGATGCCGCCGCGGACGGCGAACTGGCCGCGCTCCTCGACCTGCTCGACCCGTTCGTAGCCGGCGGCGACGAGATCAGAGGCGACGGCGTCGAGCTCGATTTCCTCGCCCAGCGCGATCGCGAACCCCGCCGGGCGCAGCGAGGCGTCGGGGACCGCCTCGGCGAGCGCCGTCGCCGAGGCGACGACCACGGCGTCGGGCTCGGAGCCGAGCGCGTCGAGGGCATCGATCCGCAGCCCGACCAGATGCGGCGGCGGCGTCACGTGCGAGGCGTACCCGGTCCCGCGCGAGGGGTAGATCCGGACCCGGCGCGGCGCCAGGTAGGCGCGCAGGTCGGCGGCCAGGTCGCGGGCCGAGCGGTCGTCGGGGGCGACCAGCAGCGCCGGCCGCTCGGCCAGGCCGCGATCGTCGTCCAAGAGCGCCGCCAGCAGCAGCGGCCGCAGCATCGAGGAGGTCCGGACGGATGCCCCCTCCCCACCCTCGGCCGCCGCCCGCACCCGCGCCGCGAGCGCGTGCACGCGCTCGTTCTCGGCGGCGATGTCGATCAGCGGTCTGAGGCTCATGGGCAGCGCAAACGCCCAGATCGGCCGATCCGGGCGGAAGCGTCGATTCTAGGGAGCGGCGAAGCTCAGCCGAGAACGGTGAACTTCCTCTTCGCCGGGGTCGGATCCTTGACCCCGGTCGGGCCCACCGCGCGCACCTTGAAGACGTGCTTGCCGGGCTTCAGCTTCTTGTAGGTCTTGGGCGACTTGCACTTCTTGAACTTGCCCTTGTCGAGCTTGCATTCGAAGCCGGAGCCCGCAACCGTCGACTTGAACTTGAACTTCGCCGTGGTGCTGGAGGACTTGGCCTTCGGCGCCTTGGTGATCTTGGTGTCGGGGGTCGCCGGCGGGGGAGGCGTCGTCACCGGCGGGCCCGCTGGCGGCGCGCACTGGGCGGCTGGCAGCGCGTCCTTGCAGGGGTCGCTGGGGTCGGCGGGGACGGTCGCCGTGGAGAGCTCCGAGGTGGCGCCGGTTTCCTTCGTCTGGGTCGCGGCGACGATCGTCCCGCCGGGAACCGAGTAGGTCGCTTTCCAGTTGCCACTGTCGTCGGCCACGGTTTCGGCGAGGAACGACTGCAGCTCCCCCGCTTCGCCACTGGCCTTGCGGAAGACGCGGATCGTGGCGCCCGGTTCCGCGCCGGTTCCTTCGGCGCTCGTCTTCAGCGCCGAGGAGATGGCGGGCGAGACAACCCCTTCGTTGGCGCCGGTTTTGAGGTCGATGAAGAGACCGCCGTTGCCGCTGCCGTGGTTGCGGGTGATTTCGGTCCAGCTTCCCGCTTCGCCCGCTTCTTCGACGACTTCGATCGCGGGCCCGGCGCTGCCGTCGATCACGTTCTCGTTTCCGCTGGAGCTGCCGCCGATCGCGTTGCCGGTCGTCGCCGTCACGCCGGGCGGGGGCTTGACCGCTATCCCGGTCCCGCTCGAGTCGGTGACGGTGTTGTCGCGAACGTCGTTCTTGGGGCTTTCGACGAGAATTCCGAATTCGGCCGACGCGTCGACTTCATTGCCGGCGATCAGGCCCTCGCCCTCGCCAAAGCCGGCCACGATCCCCCTGTTCCCGCCCGCGATTTCGTTGCCGACGATCCGGCCGGTGAGAAACCGGGTTTCGACCCCGATCCCACCGTTCATCCGAACCGCGTTGTCTTCGATCTTCGAGTCTTCGGTCACGTCCAGGTTGAGCGCCAGGATCCCGAATTCCAGCGGCGCGGTCTGCTCGCTCCCGTCGGATCCGAAACCGACCGAGTTGCCGAGGGCTTGGAAGCCCTGCCCGCCGCTGAGGCTGACGATCCCTTCGTTGCCTCCCGCGACGTAGTTCGCGTCGCCGGCGGCGGGACCGCCGACGGTCACGTTTTTCGCTCCGCCGGCGAGGACGCCGGCTCCGGAGTTGGCGATCGTTGCGGTACCGGACGCATCGAGGCCGACGAAATTGCCGTGGACGACGGTCGGGCCGGTGGCCGGCTTCTCGCTCTGCAGAGGGCTGCCGTTGAGGTCGATGCCGGTCCCCAGCGAGCCGGAGACCACGTTGCAACCGCCGTCGCAGGCCGCGCTGGTCGCCGCGGCGCCCGCGACCGTGGCGCCGATCTCGTTGTCTTCGGCCGCGACGTCTTCGCTGGGGATGAAGCCGGCCCGGTCGGTGATCTCGATGTTCTTGCCGTTCGACATCTGGGTTTCCCCGTCCGGGCCGACCCCGAAGTAATTGCCCTGGATCGTCGCTTCGCTCGCCCCCTCGAGATCGAGAGCGGTGCCGGTGGTGTTGGCGATCACGTTGCGCTGGACGGCTTCGGTGCCGCCGATGGTGGCGCCGTCGGAGTTGGGGTCGACGAAGATCCCGAAGTTGGAGTTGCCCCCGGCGGTGCCGTCGAGCTTGACCCCGATCCAGTTGCCCCGCGCGGTGAAGTCCGACGACGAGCCGCCGACGACGATCGCGAACGAGAGGCCGGTGAGCGCCAGCCCGGAGATCGACGTTTCGTCGGCCGCGGCTTCGAGCCCGACTTCCCCGCTGGGCCCGTTGACCCCGGCGCAGGGCCCGTCGATCCCAGCCGCGGTGGCACAGGTGCCAGCGTTGATTTCGACCGCCGAGGAGAGCGGCGGCAGCACCGTGGCGGGAGCGATCGTGTCGGCGAGCTGGCCTTCGAAGACGGAGAGATCGAAGAGGATCGTGTCTTTGACCCCGGCCGTCGCGTTCGACTCCTGGATCGCGGCCCGCAGCGTGCATTTGAGGCCCGCGGTGAGGCAGCCGGCGATCCCGACGGAGGCGTCAGGTTCGTCTCCGGTGCTGTTGACCGTGAAGACCTCGGCCGAGGCGGCGGCCGGGAAGGCGAGGGCGAACAGGGCAGCGAGGAGCGTCAGGGCGACGCGGAGGCGGGAGGTCATGGCGCCGACCCTATCCCGCCCAGGCGGACGAACGGGCGCCCTGGCCGAACGCCCCAGTCAGTCCGGCGAGGGCAATCCGGGGCCGCTGCGCTGCCACTCGACCTGGCCCCGGCCCTCGGCGGCGGAGCGGCCGACGACGTCGTCCCACCCGTGCAGCAGGCGCTTCAGCTGGGCGACCGCCTCGGGCGGGTGGGCGGCGACTTCGGCCGCCAGCTCCAGCGCCGCCTGCTCGGTGCCGGCGGCGGGCGCGACGCGGTTGACGAGGCCGAGCCGCAGCGCCTCGTCGGCGCCGACCGTGCGCGAGGAGAGCAGCAGGTACTTGGCGGCGGCGAGGCCGCAGAGGGTGACCAGGCGGGCCGGGCCGACGGGGACGCCGAGCGCGGCGCCGGGGAAGCGCATCCGCAGGTTGGCGCCGCCGATGCGCATGTCGCAGGCGACGGCGATCTCCGCGCCGCCGCCGACCACGTCTCCGTGGCAGACGGCGATCGTCGGCTTCGGGAAGTCGACGACGGCGTCGTAGAGGTCGGCGAAGAGCTGCATGCGCCGCACCTTGCCCTCATCGTCGAGGGTCTCCCTGACGTCGGCGCCGGCGGAGAGACCGAGGCTGTCGGTGGAGCTGATCGCGACCACCCGCACCGCCTCGTCGCCGCGGGCGACGGCGAGGTGCTCGAGCAGCTCGGTCAGCATCTGGGTGTCGATCGCGTTGCGAGCCCGGGGCCGGTCCAGCCGGATCAGAGCCACCCCCTGCTCGTCGACCGCGTAGCTGGTGACCTCGTCCGGGGCTCCGCCGTTCTCTGCGCTCATGGCTCGGACGCTATTCGTTCGACCAGCCGCTCGGTCTCCTCGACCGCCGCGGCAACCAGCTCCTCGACCTCCGCCTTCGGCTCGCTGAAGCGGCCGAGCACGTAGCCGGAGACGACCTCCGGGTCGGTCGAGTCAGGCCGTCCGACCCCCACCCGCACGCGCCAGAACTCGGCGTCGCCAAAGCCGCGCTTGAGGCTCTTGAGCCCGTTGTGGCCGGCGAGGCCGCCGCCCAACCGTGGCTGGATCTCGCCGAACGGCAGGTCGATCTCGTCGTGGACGACGACGACGCGGTCGAGCGGCAGCTTCAGCGAGCCGCGCGCCGGCCCGGCCGAGGTGCCGGATTCGTTCATGTAGGTGCGCGGCTGCAGCAGCGCCACCCGCGGCCCGCCCGGCCCGGTCCGGCCTTCGGAGATGACCCCGTTGAACTTCTGCTTCGGCTTCGGCAGCTCCCAGCGGCGGGCCAGCTCGCTCGCGACCGCGAAGCCGACGTTGTGCCGGGTGCGCTCGTACTCGGGCCCGGGGTTGCCGAGACCGACGATCAGGATGCGGTCGCCCCCCTCACCGCCTTCTCTATCGGGGCGGCGGAACAGCGACAGCGGCTACTCGCCCTCGGAGTCGCCCGAGTCGCCGCCGTCGCCCTCGGCGGCCTCGCCCTCGCCCTCGCCGACCAGCTCGGCCTCCTCCTCGACCTCGGGCTCGACCTCTTCGACGCGCGGCGGCGAGAGGGTGACGATGGTGATCTCCTCGGGGTCCTCGGCGACGAACTTGACGCCGTCGGGCACGGCGACCGCGGAGAGCTGCAGGGTCTCGTTGACCTCCATCGCCGAGACGTCGACGACGATGTTGTCCGGAATCTCGGTCGGCAGGGCCTCGATCGTGATCTCGCGGGTGACATGCTCGAGCACGCCGCCGCCCTTGACGCCGGGCGCGCTCTCGACGCCCTCGAGCTCGATCGCGACCTCAGCCTGGATCGCCTCGTCGAGCTTCACCTGCATCAGGTCGAGGTGCTGGATGCTGCCCTTGACCGGGTGGTGCTGTTCTTCCTTGATCACGACCGGGACGGCCTTGCCGCCCTCGATCTCGAGATCGAACAGCGCCGCACCCTCGCTGAGGACGCCGCGGATGTCGCGTTCGGCGACCTGGAATGCCTGCGCCTCGGAGCCGCCCGAATAGACGACGCCGGGAACCAGCCCGTCGCGCCGCATGCGGCGCGAGGAACGGGAGCCGAAGACGGCGCGGGGTGCGGCTTTGAGGGTGGAGCGTTTGCTGGCCATCGGACGGGAGAGGATAGAGAAAGCCGCCGTGGAGGGGCCCTGTGGCAACCTTTGGCCCTCGATGGCCGACGATTCCAAGATTCCCAAGGGGCGGGTTCGGCGCTCCGCCAAGCTGGGCTCGATCGTCGGTGCGCAGGGCGCCCGCTACGCCGGAACCAAAGTCGCCAACGTCGGCCGCTCCGAGGAAGACAGCAAGGAGCGGCTCGAGCAGCGCCACCTGGAGACGGCGATGAAGATGGTCGGGGCGCTGGGCCAGATGAAGGGCGCAGCGATGAAGCTCGGCCAGTTCGCCTCGTTCATCGACACCGAATTCATCCCCGAGGAGTACCGCGAGGTCTACCAGGAGCAGCTGGCGAAACTGCGCACCGACGCGCCGGCGATGCCCTGGGAGAAGATCGAGAAGGTGCTCGAGGAGGAGTTCGACGGCGAACCGCTCTCCGAGCTCTTCGCCGAGTTCGAGACCGAGGCCTTCGCCGCCGCCTCGATCGGCCAGGTCCACCGCGCCGAGCTGCTCGACGGCCGCGAGGTCGCGGTCAAGATCCAGTACCCGGGGATCGCCGAGGCGCTGGACGCCGACCTGCGGAACGCCGGCACCCTCGTCCGTCTCGCCCGCGCCCTGGCCCCCGGCCTCGACGCCAAGGCGATCGCCGAGGAGATCCGCGAGCGGGTGATGGAGGAGCTCGACTACGAGTACGAGGCGCAGAACCAGCGCTCCTTCGCCCGCGCCTACCGCGAACACCCCTTCATCTACGTTCCCGAAGTCGTCACCCGCCTCTCCCGCCGGCGGGTGCTCGTCACCGAGCTGGTCACCGGCCGGGACTTCGAGGAGACCAAGCAGCTGCCGCACGAGGAGCGCAGCCGATTCGGCGAGATCGTCTTCCGCGGCAGCATCGGCGCGATGTTCAACCTCCAGCACTTCAACGCCGACCCCCACCCCGGCAACTACATCCTGATGGACGACGGCCGGGTCGCCTTCCTCGACTTCGGGATGACGAAGAAGCTCGACCGCGAGCAGATCACGCTCGAGCAGCGCGCCTTCGACGCCGCCTCGCGCGACGACCCGGAATCGTTCCGCCAGGCCCTGCACGACCTCGGCTTCGTCAAGAAGCCGTCCAAGCTCGATGCCGAGCGGCTGCTGGAGCACATGGGCGCGGTCGGCGGCTGGTACATCGAGGACCGCGAGATCGAAATCAGCCCCCAGCGGGTGATGAAGATCATCGAGTCCACCCACGACCCGCGCTCGGAGTTCTACGAGCTGATGCGGCGCGAGTCGATCCCGGCCGAGGAGCTGATGGGCCGGCGGATGGAAATCGGCGTCGTCGCCGTGCTCGGCCAGCTGCGGGCGAAGCGCAACTGGCACCGGATCTTCCGCGAGTGGGTCTACAACGACGAGCCGGCGACCGAACTCGGCAAGCAGGAATGGGAGTACTTCGAGGAAAGAGGGCTCGAGCGAGCCCCCGGTCTCGCCGAAACGCTCTGAGCGAACCCCGAGGAGGAGACGATGCGCAGGATCAAACGCGGTTGGGGCCTGACGAAGAAGAGCTGGGCCCTGCTCAGAGAGCACCCGTCCCTTGTCCGCTTCCCGCTCTACGGCGGCGTCGCGACGACGCTGCTGGCGATCGTCTTCCTCGGCCCAGGCCTCTACCTCTGGGAGGAAGACCAGCTCGCCGGCGCGATCCCGGTGATCGCGATCGGGGTCTACGTCCTCAGCTTCGTCGGCTTCTACTTCAGCGTCGGGCTCGCTGCCTGCGCCGACATGATCTTCCGCGGCCAGGAGGCGACGATCTCCGACGGCCTCGCCGTCTCCCGCAGCCGCATCGCCCAGATCAGCGGCTGGGCCGCGGTCTCGGCGGCGATCAGCCTGGTCATGGGCCTGCTCGAAAACCAGGGCGGGACGCTGGGGACGATCGCCGCCCGGCTGGTCGGGATGGCCTGGACGCTCGTCACCTTCCTGGCGGTGCCGGTGATCGCGATCGAGGGCACCGGCCCGTTCGAGACGATCAAGCGCTCCGCCTCGCTCTTCCGCGACCGCTGGGGCCAGCAGATCACCGGCAACATCGCGATCGGCGCCGCGGTCTTCCTGCTCGGCGTGCTGCCGGCCGGGATCCTGATCGCCGGCGGGATCCTCGTCTGGTCCTCGGCCTCCTTCCTCGGCGCGCTGCTGGTCGTGATCGGCGCCCTGGTCCTGGCGATCGCGCTGCTGGTCTCCCGCGCCCTGAACGGCATCTTCGGCGTCGCGCTCTACCGCTACGCCCTCGAAGGCGAGGTCGTCGGCGGCTTCACCCAGGAGGACCTCGAGTCCGCGGTCAAGGTCAAAGGCCGCGGCCGCGGCAAGGCATCGCCGCCCGGCGCCACCCCCGGAATGGTCTAGACCCATTCGCCTGTTCCTTTTTGGTGCCAGGCACCAAAAAGGAACAGGCGAAGTCAGAGCAGGCGCTGGAAGAGGCGCGGGTCGTTGGAGACGAGGCCGTCGACGCCGGCGCCGACGAGCTTCTCCATGCGGGGAAGGTCGTCGACGGTCCAGGCGATCAGCTCGACTCCGGCGAGCTTGCAGATCCGGGCCAGGCGCGGCGTCACGAGCGGGTGGTAGACCCACATCGCCTCGACCCCGAACTGGGGCAGCTTCTGGGCCGCCAGGCCGGGCAGGCGGTGGCGCATCGCGACCATCGCCGCCAGCATCGGCCCCTTTGCCCAGCGCTTGCGGCTCCAGTCCCTGGTGACTTTGGGATAGGTCCAGCCGCGGCGCAGCGCCGGCTCCAATTCGAGCACCCGGCGCAGGGTGTGCATCTCCATCGTCGAGATCATCGAGCGCTCGACCAGGCCCCGCTCGCGCAGCGCCTCGACCATCTCCTCCTCCCTGCCGGGCAGCTTGACGTCGAGGTCGATCTCGATCCCGTCGAGCGGCGGCTCGAGGAAGGCGTCGAGCGCCTCGGTCAGCTTCAGCGGCGTCCGCCGCTCGGCGTCCTCCCAGTCGTGGGCGATCGCCAGCGGCGCCCGCTGCTCCAGCGGCAGGTGCGAGTCCGGCAGCCAGAGCACGTCCATCTCGATCGTGTCGACGCCCGCCTCGGCCGCCGCACGGAAGCTCTCCACCGTGTTCCCGGGGGCGATCAGGTCGGCCCCCTTGTGGCCGACCAGCCGCAGCTTGCGGCCCTCTGACGGCGCGGCGCTCAGAACAGCTGGTTCTCGCCGGCGAAGATCTCGCTCACCGAGTCGTCGGTGAAGATGCGGCGGATCGAGTCGGCGAAGGTGCTGGCGGTCGAGAGGACGGTGATGTTGTCCGGGGCGCCCGGGCGGAGCGGCAGCGTGTCGGTGACGACGATCCGCTCGATCGCCGAGTCGGCCAGCCGTTCGAAGGCCGGGCCGGAGAAGACGCCGTGGGTGGCGCAGGCGATCACCCGGGCCGCGCCCTCGTCGAGGACGGTCTGGGCGGCGGCGCAGAGGGTGCCGGCGGTGTCGATCATGTCGTCGACCAGGACCGCGGTCTTGCCCTTCACGTCGCCGACCACGTAGCCGATCTCGGCCACCTGCTGGGCCGGGCGCTCCTTCTCCATCACCGCCCAGTGGGTGCCGATCCGGCGGGCGAAGTTGCGCGCGGTCTTGACCCGGCCGGCGTCGGGGCTGACGATCACCAGCTCGTCGCTCATTTCCTGGTCGACGAACCACTGGGTGAGCATCGGCATCGCGGTCATGTGGTCGACCGGGACGTGGAAGAAGCCCTGGACCTGGCCGGCGTGGAGGTCCATGGTGAGGACGCGGTCGACGCCGACGCCCTCGAGGCACTTGGCGACGATCCGGGCGGAGATCGGCTCGCGCGGGGCGGACTTCTTGTCCTGGCGCGCGTATCCGTACCAGGGCAGGACGGCGATGATCCGGTGGGCGGATGCGCCCTGGGCGGCGTCGGCCATCGTCAGCAGCTCCATCAGCGCGTCGTTCGGGGTCATCCCTTCCTGCTCGTAGGCGCAGGTCGACTGCACGAGGAAGACGTCGGCGCCGCGGATCGACTCCTCGTAGCGGCAGTAGACCTCGCCGTTGGCGAAGGTCGTCAGCGTCGCCTGCCCGAGGTCGAGGTCGAGCTTGCCGGCGACCTTGGCGGCCAAGTCCATCGAGCAGCGGCCGCCGAAGACCATCATCCGCTTCGTGTAGTCGTGGTCGATGCCAGTCGCCACCTGCGGGCGCTCCTCGATCATGCTCACGCGTCGTTGTCCTCTCGCATCTGGGCCGCCTTGCGAGCGGCGTATCCGTCGATGTTCCGTTGCGCGTTCTCACTGACGGCGAGAGCCCCCTCGGGCACGTCGTCCTTGATCACTGCGCCAGCGCCAGTGTAGGCGGCGTCGCCGACTTCTACCGGTGCGATCAGCATCGTGTCAACGCCGATGCGGACGTCGCGGCCGATTACCGTCCGGCTCTTGCGAAAACCGTCGTAGTTTGCGGTGATCGTGCCGGCGCCGAGGTTGCTGCCGGGGCCGATCTCGGCGTCGCCGACGTAGGCGAGGTGCGGGACCTTGGTCCCCTCGCCGACCCGGGAGTTCTTGACCTCGACGAAGGTGCCGGCCTTGGCGCCGTCCTCGAGAACGGTGCCGGGGCGCAGGTAGGCGAAGGGCCCGACCGAGCAGCCGGCGCGGACGTCGCACTCGACCAGGTAGGAGTGCGGGACCTGGGAGCCGGCGCCGACCGTGCAGTCGACCAGGGTGCTGAGCGGGCCGACGACGGCGCCCTCGGCGATCCGGGTCTCGCCGCGGAGCGTGGTGCCGGGCTCGAGGCGGGCGTCGGCGGCGATCTCGACGCCGACGTCGACCCAGGTCGAGGCCGGGTCGGCGACGGTGACGCCGGCGAGCATGTGCGCCTCGAGCAGGCGGCGGCGGGCCTCGGCCTCGACCGCGGCGAGGTCGACGCGGTCGTTGACCCCCATCGTCACCGCGTGGTCGTCGGCGCGGTGGGCGGCGACCCGGTGGCCGGCCTCGCGCAGCGCCGGGAAGACGTCGGGCAGGTAGTACTCGCCCTGGGCGTTGTCGTTGGACAGCCCGCGCAGGGCCGCGGCCAGCGGGGCGGCGTCGAAGGCGTAGGTGCCGGCGTTGATCTCGCCGATCTCGAGCTGCCAGGCCTCGGCGTCGCCGGCGGCTTTGGCCTCGACGACCCGCTCGACCCAGCCGTCGTCGGTGCGGACGACGCGGCCGTAGGAGCCGGCGTCGTCGAGCTCGATCGTCAGCATCGTCGCCGCCGCCGCGGAGGACTCGTGGGCCTCGAGCAGCGCGGCGATCGTCGCGGTGGAGATCAGCGGCACGTCGCCGGAGAGGACGAGGACGGTCTCGGCGCCGCTCTCCTCGATCAGCACCAGGGCGGCACGGATCGCGCCGCCGGTTCCGTCGGCGACCGGCTGCTCGACGGTCTCGACGCCCTCGGGCAGCCCGGCGGAGAGGTCACGCCCGGGCGAGACGATCGCGGCGACCCGCCCGGCGCCGGCCTCGCGCGCGGCGAGGATCGGCCAGGCGACCATCGGTCGCCCGCAGACGGGGTGCAGCATCTTCGGGGTGGAGGAACGCATCCGCGTCCCCTCCCCCGCTGCCATCACGAGGGTGAGAGGCGAGCTCACTGCGCGAATCGTATGGCCTCAGGCGCGCTTCGCGAGGTCTTTGCCGAGCAGTGCAACGGAAGTCAGCGTCCAGCCGGCGAAGATCAGGTCGATGCCGACCAGCAGGCCGATCGCCCAGTCGGCGCTGCTGGGGTACTTGGCGAGGATCAGGATCCCGATCAGGATGCCGGCGATGCCGCTGAGGCCGAGCAGGCCGGCGTTCGGCTCCCCCCGGGCGACGAAGGCGATCGCCGTCCGGGTCAGGCCCATGAAGAGGAAGTAGATCCCGAGCACGAGGGTCAGCGTCAGCGTCCCGTTGTGCGGTTCGACGATCAGCCAGAGGCCGACGATCACGGTCAGGATCGCCCAGGCCAGCCGCAGGACGACGGTCCCGATCGAGTGGGCCGAGAACGCCCCCGCGACCAGCAGGATGCCCACGAACAGCAGCAGCCAGCCGATGAAGATCGCCGTCCCGACCGAGGCGACGGCCGGCACCAGGATCGCGATGCAGCCGAGCACGATCGCGGCGACGCCGACGAACATCAGCGCCTTCCAGCTGCGGCTCAGGCCCTCGCGGACCTCCGGGTCGAGCGACGTTCCTCCGATCTCCATGAGAAGAAGCTAGACGCCCGCGCGGACGCCGCCCTTCAGACCTTGCGGTAACGGGCGTCGACGATCGAGTAGAGACCGAACCCGATCAGCCCGGCGGCGACGAGGCCCAGCAGGGCGGGGCCGTAGGCGGCATGGGCGAGTTCGCGCAGCGCGCCGTCGAGACCGATCGCCTCCTTCGGGTTGTAGTCGACCGCGGCCTTGATCAACCCGTAGCCGATCAGCGCGAAGATGACCGCCCGGGCGACGATTCCGAAGACGCCGAGGGCGGTGTATGCCTTCTCGACGCCGGGGCTCATTTCGCCCGTCTTGGCGTCCTCGAGGAACTTCCTCGCCAGGCCCTTGTAGGCCTGATAGACGGCGACGCCGACCAGGATCGCCCCGGCGATGCCGACGAGCAACGTGCCGCCGGTCCAGCCGAGGACGCCGCCGGTCGTCTCCTTCGGCGACCCCGAGCCGCCGGCGGACGAGGTGAGGATCTCGATCGCCGTGATGCAGAGGATCCCGTAGGCGATGCCGCTGTCCAGCGCCGAGAGGCGCTCGAAGCCGCTGTCGCGCTGTTCGGCGCCGTGGCCGACGGCCGCTCGGATCAGCCTCCAGAGCGCGTATCCCCCCAGCCCGATCGCGACCAGGACGAGGAGCAGCTCGCCGAACGACTGATGGGCGATCGTCTGCAGGGCCCCTTCCTGGCTGGTCGCCTTGCCGCCGTCGCCGAGCGCGAGCTTCAGCGCCAGCACGCCGACGATTCCGTAGACGACGCCGCGGGCGACGAGGCCGGCGCGGGCGAGCCAGCCGAGCGTCTTCGCGTGGGCGAGCTCCTCGCCCTGGCGCTTCGCCTTGCTACCCAGCCCTCCGACGTCCGTCTTCATCCCGCTCCATTCCCTCCTCGAGCCGAGAGCGGCACGCAGACCGTGATCGCCCCGGGTTCGACATCGACCTTGAACGACTTGACCTTCTTGCGGTCGCCGCCGTCGAGCTCGTAACGGACCTTGCGATCGAGCTTGACCCGGACCCTGCGGCCCTGGGTGACCCGCACGAACGGCGACTTCTCGGCGCTGCCGAGGGCGGTGCGCGCGGCCGCCCGCGCCAGCTGCACGGGGCCTTCGGAGGTGAGGACGCCGACGTCGAGCTTGCCGTCGTCGGGACGGGCGTCGGCGAAGACGTCGATGCCGCCGAACAGCTCGCCGACGTTGCCGACCAGGATGCAGCTGGCCGGGCCCTTGTACCAGCGCGTCCCGTCGACCTTGATCTTCGCCTCGAAGCTCGCGGCGTTCAGCTCCTTGGTGCCGCCGACCACGTAGGCGGCGCGGCCGAGGCGGTCCTTGAGGTCGTCGGCGCCCTTGATCATCGCCGCGTCGAACCCGGCTCCCGCCATCACCCCGAAGCGCTCGCCGTTGAAGCGGCCGACGTCGAGCCGGCGGCGGTCGCCGCGCAGCGCGACCTCGACGGCCTGGCCGATGTCGCTTTCGATCCCCAGGTGGGTGGCGAAGAGGTTCGAGGTCCCGGCGGGGACGATCCCGAGCGGAACCTGCGTGTCCTTCAGCGCGTTGACGCAGCGGCGGACCATCCCGTCGCCGCCCCAGGCGAGGAGCAGCTCGGCGCCGTCCTCCAGCGCCCGCTCGACCGCGGCCGGCGCCCGCTTGCTCTTCGGCACCTCGGCCCAGAGCGGCTCGGAGACGCCGGCGTCGGCGAGCGTGCGCCGCAACTCCGGCAGCCCGCCGCCGACGGTCTTCCCCGCGTGCGCGACCACGGCGACCTTCATGCCCGCGACCGCCTCTCCGCGGCCGCCCCCGCCGCGCGGCAGGCGAACAGCAGCACCAGGATCGCGCCGATGCCGACGAAGACGCCGCCGGCGACGTCGAGCGGATGGTGCATCCCCTCGTACATGCGCGAGAGGGCGACGAAGGTGGCGAGGAGGATCGCGGCGGTCCAGGCCAGCGCCTTCTTCAGGCTGCTGGTGAAGCGGGTGGTGAGCAGCAGCACCAGGCCGGAGTAGACCGCGATCGAGGCGGCGGTGTGGCCGGAGGGGTAGCTGGCGTCGAGCTCCAGGTGTTCCAGCCGCGGCACCGACGGCCGGTCGCGGGGGACGACGATCGAGGTGACGCGGTAGGTCGCCGACTCGACCGCCAGGACGAAGATCGCGAAGGCGGCGATCAGCCAGCGGCGCATGAACGCGCAGACGAGGGCGACGACGCCGACGACGATCGGCAGGACCGGGGCGCCGCCGACCGTCGATCCGACTTCGGCGAACGTGGTCAGGGTGCCGGTGCGGTGCTGGGCGAGGGTGTCGTTGAAGCTCTCGTCCGCGCCTTCCAGGCCCAGGCCGCTGCCGCTGACCAGGACGTGGACGACGAAGAGGGCGAGCAGGATCGAGGCGGCGGCGAGGATCAGGAAGCCGACCAGCAGCGCCGCGAAGAAGACGAGGGCGGGATGGCGGGAGTCGAGCGCGGCGGCGAAGCGGTCCGGCAGGCTGCCGGGTCGCGCCTCGAACAGAGGCAGGGATTGGCGGTCCCCGGCCCGCCCCTTCGCAGGGGCCGAAGCGGCGCTCGATCTCTCCTCGACGGTCACGCCCGAATCTATCCCCGGGGGGCGCGCATACTATGCATCGGTTCCTCTAACCAATCGCTGTGTCGGTTGGCGCCTGCGGGGTAGATCCTCCTTCCGATGCCGTTTCTCCTCCTCCTGCTGATCTCGGTCCTGGCCGGCTTCGGGGCCGCCTTCCTCGCCCGTCGCTACCCCGGCGGCGCTCCCGCGCCGGCCGTCGTCGAGGTGGCCCGCGAGGCGGGCGCCCACGCGTCGGGCAGCGTGGGGCGGCGAGCGGTGCGGGCGGCCCGGCTCGATCCCGAGAGGGCGACGGGGTTGGCGCTGACGCTGGCGCTGCTCGTCGTCCTCCTCGGCGGGGTGCTGCTGGCGCTGCTGGCGGTCGTCGTCCGCAGCAGCGACGTCCTCGCCGGCATCGACAGCGGCGTCGCCGAGTGGGGCGACCGCCACGCGAGCGCCTGGTCCCCCGACGCCGTCACCCTCGTCACCCGGCTCGGCGAGACCTGGCTCGTCGTCGCGGTCGCGGTCGCGGTCGCGCTGGTCGAGCTCCTCCGCACCCGCAATCGCTGGGTGGTGCCGTTCCTGCTGGCGGTGATCCTGGGAGACAAGCTCCTAACCGAGGCGATCAAGCAGCTCGTCGACCGGGCCCGGCCCGAGCTCGAGGCCGTGGCCGCGACCCTCGGCCCCTCGTTCCCCAGCGGCCACACCTCCACCGCCGCCGCCTCGTGGGCGGCGTTTGCGCTGGTCGCCGGCCGCTGGTGGGGACGCCGGGCCTGGCCGGTTCTAGCCGGCGCCGCCGTCGGCATCGCCGTCGCGGTCGCGCTCAGCCGCGTCCTGCTCACCGTCCACTGGACGACCGACGTGCTCGGCGGCCTCGCCCTCGGCTGGGCCTGGTTCGCCGCCTGCGCAATCGCCTTCGGCGGCCGCCTCCTCAGCTTCGGCGCCGCCGCTCAGGCCGCGGGCCGCGGCGGAGCGGAAGCCGCACCGGGGGACCCGGTCGCCTAGCACCACCGGACGGTCAAGAATCTCAGTGGGCAATTGAGCACCTATACGGTGTCGAATTGACCTTTCGATTACCTCGCCGCTACGCTCGATGCCCGGTCCGGGGTGGTGTAGTCGGTAGCACGCTTGGTTTTGGTCCAAGAAGCAGGGGTTCGAGTCCTCTCCCCGGAACTCGGCCCTACTCCTCCGCCGCTCGCGCCACTTTTCCGCCTTTGGCCCCAGGCTCCATCGCCGGGCCTCGGGGCGACGCGATGCCGAGGACGCGCATCGCCTTGAGGCCGAGGCCGAGCTTCTCGCGGCCCTCGGTGGCGGAGACGTCGTGGCCGCAGAGCTCGCGGACGCGCTCGAGGCGGTAGCGGATCGTGTGACGATGGGTGAAGAGCTGTTTGGCGGTGGCGGCGACGTTGCCGTCGTTGTCGAGGTAGGCCTCGACGGTGGCGACCAGCTCGGTCTCGTACTGGTCGTCGTAGGCGACCAGCGGCTGGACCGTCTCCGCGTAGAAGCGTTCGAGCTCGGCCGGGTCCTCGCTCATCGCCGGCAGCAGCAGGCGATAGGCGCCGGTGTCCTCGAAGGCGAGGATCGCCCGCCCCTCGGCCTCGCCGACGTTGGCCGCCAGGTGCGCCTCGCTGCCTGCCCGGTAGAGGTCGACCGGATCGGCGCAGCGGCGGCTGCGGCCGGTCGTCAGGTGGAAGCCGGGGAGGCTGTCGTCGAGCTCGCGGGAGAGGCCGGCCGCCGCCCGCGCCAGGCGCTCGTCGTCCTCGGCCGGGACGATCGCGACGATCTCGGCCGCTTCGCCGCCGTCGCTTGCCGCCAGGGCGCCCGGCGCCAGGGCCCGCAGCGCCCGCTGGGCGAGGACCAGGACCCGCTCCCGCCACTCGCCCGTCTGCGCCGCCCGCGGCGCCGCCCGCAGCACCACGACGCCGGCGCCGCGGTCGAGGTCGGCGCCGAGCTCGGAGGCCTGGGCGACGAGGTCGCGGCGGTCGGTCACCTCGCGTCGCAGCACGGCCTTGACGAAGGCCCCGGTCGCCTCCTCGCTCTCCCACTCGGGCGAGCGCGAGCGCTCCAGCTCGAGCGCCAACAGCGTCGCCACCATCCGCGCGATCACCGGGTCGGGGGCCGCCTTGGCCCGGTAGCGGAGCTCGCCGACGGCCGTATCGGCCACCCGCAGCTCGACCGTCGTCACGCTCTCCCCTCCGGAGAGCAGCTTCTGCTCCTGGTCGGAGGAGGCGCCGGCGACGGCGAGGACCGCGCTGGAGCGGTCGATCAGGGCGACGCTGGCGTCGAGCAGCCGGGCCGCCGCCCGGGCGACCGCGGGCAGGCCGGCGCCCGACTCGACGGCCTCGGAGAGCGCCTCGAGCAGGGATGCTCGCTCGGTGGATGCAGAGCCAGGCATCCGGCCATTATCCCCACGGCGAGCCGGATCTAGCTGACGAAGTCGACGATGTCGCCGTAGTAGTAGACGACCGCAAGCCCGATCACGACCCCGCCGATGACCAGCGCCGCGAGGACGAACAGCGAGAGGAATCCCGCCGCGGCCTTCTCCCAGAGCCGGCCGTAGGCGCTCAGCGCCGGGCTGAGGATCAAGGTGACGAAGACGCCGAGGCAGAGGGCGCCGGCGATCCCGTAGAGGAGGTATTGGTGACCGAGGTCGGTCAGCGCGTAGAGGGTCACTGCCCTGGATTTTGGCGCACTTGCGAGACGACCAGCCCGACGACCGCGCAAAGCGAGAAGGCGGCGGCACCGAGCGCCCAGCCGGCGCTGACGTCGCTGAGGTAGTGCACGTCGAGGTAGACGCGGGAGAGTCCGATCAGCGCGGTGAGGACGAGGCCAGCGACCACGACCGCGGTCGCCCGCGCCATCCCCGGGCGCAACCTGAGGACGATCGTCACCGCCAGCCAGAGGTAGATCGCCGAGCGGGCCGCGTGGCCGCTGGGGAAGGAGGAGCCCGAGGTGGAGGCGAGGGGGTCGGCCGGGTGCGGCCTGTCGACCGTGTCCTGGATCTCGACGATGCCGAGCTGGGTGATCGTCATCCCGGCGAGCAGGACCCAGAGCTCGACCCAGCGGCGGCGCCAGGCGAGCAGGCCCGCGCAGACCAGCGCCAAGGCCCAGACGAAGGCGCCCGAGCCGAGGAAGCTGACGACCTTGGCGACGCCGGTGAGGAAGCCGTTCTGGATGTGGCCGACGAGTTCGATCGCGGTTTCGTCGCCCGCCGTCGGTCCCGGAGCGTCGCCGACGATCACCGTGTAGGCGACGAGGACGAACAGCGAGACCGCCAGGGTGGCCATCAGCGAGGTGAATTCGAGCCCGAAGGTGCCGCCGGGAGTGACCCGGTCCCAGAGGAAGCGGAGCTCGCGGCGGCGAGCGAGATCGACCGCCCAGGCCGTCGCCCGGTGCTCCTCCATCCAGCGCCCGACCGCCCTGCGGTTCTCCTCCACCCGCAGCTTGCGGACGAGGAAGACGGCGCCGGCGACGATCGCGATCAACGTCGCCAGCGCCGCGGCGCCGCGCGCCGCGTAGTGGCCGGCGGTCTCGATGCTGCGCGAGAAGAAGTAGCCGACGAGGATGTGCAGCGAGGCCCAGAGCCCGGTGCCGAGGATGCTGTAGGGGACGAAGCCGCGGTACCCCATCCCGGAGCTGCCGGCGATGAACGGGGCGAAGGCGCGGACCAGGCTGATCCAGCGGCCGATGAAGATCGTCTTGCCGCCGTGGCGGCCGAAGTAGTCCTCGACTTTTTCGAACCGCTCGTGGCTGATCCCGAAGCGCGAGCCGTGCTTGAGGACGAACTCGCGGCCGAGGCGACGGCCGAGGAAGAAGCTGGTCGTGTCGCCGAGCCAGGCCGAGAACCAGGCGATCGCGATCAGCAGGTAGATGTCGATCGCGCCCTGGCCGGCGACGGCGCCGCCGAGCAGCATCGTCGTCTCCCCCGGGACGACGAGGCCGATGAAGGCGCCGGTCTCGGCGAAGGCGAAGAAGGCGACGATCAGGTAGGTCCAGGCGCCGAGCGTGTCGGAGAGCTCCTCCAGCAGGCTCTGCAGGTCGAGGTGGCCGAGCTGGCGGCTGATGAAGAAGTAGCCGGCGCCGACCACCAGCGCCGCGGCGGCGATTTTCAGCCGTTTGCGGTTGCTCCCGCCGTCTCCCTCCCCGGGCAGCTTCATGGCGTCAGTCTCGCGCGTCCGGCGGCGCAGACGAGGGCTTCGTCGGCGTCGAGGCGGGCCGCGGCGGCCTCGGCGGCGGCGAGGTCGGAAAAGAGGCCGACCGCGGTCGGGCCGGAGCCGCTGAGGATCGCCTGCGGCGCCCCAGCCTCGCGCAGGGCCGCCAGCGCCTTCCCGATGTCGGGGCGCAGCGAGAGCGCCGCCGGCTCGAGGTCGTTGACCAGCAGCTCGGGATAGTCGAGCGGCGAGGCGCCGGCGCCGGCGGCCTCCCGCAGGCGCGCCGCCAACTCGTCGAGCTCGGCCGGCTCGCGGCCGAGCCCGAGCCGGTCCGCCTCGGCGAATACCGCCGCGGTGCTGAGCCCGCCGCCGCCGGGAAGCAGGACCGCGGCGTGCTCGGCGGGGTCGGGCAGGGGCTCGATCCGCTCGCCGGCGCCGCGGACGAGCGCCAGCGCCGGCCGCAGCTGCGAGGGGACGTCGGCGCCGAGCTCGGCCGCCAGCTCCGGCAGGTCGGCGACCTCGCCGGCCGCCAGGCGGAGGACCGCCGCGGCGTCGCCGCTGCCGCCGCCGAGGCCGGCGGCAACCGGCACCTTCTTCTCGATCTCGAGCCGCAGCGGCTCCCGCTCCCAGCCGCGCTCGCGCAGCCCGGCGAGCGCCTTCGCCGCGAGGTTCTCCCCCGCGACCCCCGGGCAGAGGACCTCGTCGCGCTCGGCCGGCGCGACCGCGATCAGGTCGGCCAGCGCCAGCGGCTCGAACAGCGAGCAGAGCTCGTGCAGGCCGTCCTCCCGAGCCCGCCCCAGATAGAGGCAGAGGTTGAGCTTGGCCGGAGCGCGGAGCAGCATCAGCCGCGCAGCTTCGCGGAGAGGGCGGCGAATTGCTCGGGCGCCAGCGCCTCGGCGCGGGCGTCCTCCGGCAGGCCGAGCGCGGCCAGCGCCGCGCGCGCGGCCCCGAGGCTCCCGGGCCGGGCGTGCTCGAGCGAGCGGGCCAGGGACTTGCGGCGGTGAGCGAAGGCGGCTCGGATCAGGTCGCGCGTCTCCGCGTCGGCGCCGGGGCCGGTGCGCCGCAGGCGCAGGATCGCCGAGTCGACCCGGGGTCGCGGCTTGAACACAGCCGGGTCGACCGCCCGCAACAGCTCCACCTCGCAGGCGAGCTGGGCGACCGCGCTCGGCGACCCGTAGGTGCGGCTGCCCGGCGCCGCGCGCAGCCGGTCGGCGATCTCGCGCTGCACCATCACCGTCCAGCGCTCGAGCGAGGGCAGCTGCTCGATCGTCCGCAGGATCAGCGGCGTCGCCACCGAGTAGGGCAGGTTGGCGACCACCGCGCTCGGCGCCGGGTCGAATGCCGCAAGGTCGAGCTTCATCGCGTCGCCCCAGTGCAGCTCGACGTTCGGCAGCGCCGCGATCGGCTCCAGCGCCGGCTCCAGGCCGCGGTCGATCTCGACCGTGTGCAGGTGCGCCGCAACGGCGGCCAGGCGCCCGCTCAGCACCCCTTCCCCCGCCCCGACCTCGAGCACTGCGTCGCCGGGACCGAGCTCGGCGTCGCGGACGATCGCGTCGAGCAGGTTCGGGTCGGCGAGGAAGTTCTGCCCGAGCCGGACCACCGCTACCAGCCGAACAGGGCCCGGGCGTTGGCCTCGACCGTGCGCTCCAGCTCCTCGTAGGTGACGCCGCGGACCGCGGCGATCTCCTTCGCCGTCTCGACCACGAAGGCGGGCTGGTTGCGCTTGCCGCGCACCGGCTGCGGCGCCAGGTAGGGCGCGTCGGTCTCGACCAGGATCCGCTCCTCCGGCACCTTCGCCGCCGCGAACAGCAGCTCCTTGGCGCTCGGGTAGGTGGCGTTGCCGGCGAACGAGCAGTACCAGCCGCGCTCGGCCGCGTCGCCGACCCGGTGCGGGGCCGAGAAGCAGTGGAGGATCACCGGCGCCTCGCCGGCCTCGGCGTCGAGCGTGGCGAAGATCTCGTCGGTGGCGGCCGTCTCCCCCTCCGGGTCGCGGGCGTGGATCACGATCGGCAGGCCCAGCTCCCGCGCGATCTCGATCTGCGCCGCGAAGGCGCGCCGCTGGTCCTCCGGCGCGGCGGTGTCGCGGTAGAAGTCGAGCCCGGTCTCGCCGATCGCCCGCACCTTCTCGTGGGCGCCGAGGCGGTGGATTTCCGCCGCCGCCGCCGCGTCGAACCCGGTCGCGTCGTTGGGATGGCGCCCGACCGAGGCGAAGACCGCCTCGTGCCGCTCGGCGCTCGCCACGGCGACGGGATTCGACTCCGCTCCCATGCCGATCGTCAGCATCCGCTCGACGCCCGCCGCGAGGGCGGCGGCGACCAGCTCCTCCTCGTCGCCGTCGCAGAGAAACAGGTGGGTGTGGGAGTCGATCATCGGACGGGTCAGCCTATCCTTCGCCCGATGCCGGACCCCGCCGACTACTACCGCGAGATCTACGCCCGCGGCCTCGGCGGCGAGACCCCCGCGATGCCGGTCGCGGTCGCCGAGCTGGAGCGGCGGGCGCGGGAGGCGATGGACCCCAAGGCCGCCAACTACGTCTGGGCCGGAGCCGGGACCGAGGACACGATCGACGCCAACGCCGAGGCCTTCCGCCGTCGCCGGATCGTGCCGCGGATGCTGCGCGACGTCAGCGAGCGCGACCTCTCCACCACCCTGCTCGGGACGGCGATGCCGGCGCCGCTGCTGCTGGCGCCGATCGGGGTCCAGAAGGTCGTCCACGAGGAGGGCGAGCTGGCGAGCGCCCGCGCCGCGGCCGCGGTCGGCGTGCCGATGATCGCCTCGACCGCGAGCCACTTCTCGCTGGAGGAGATCGCCGCGGCGGGAGGCGACGCGCCGCGCTGGTTCCAGCTCTACTGGCCGAACGACCCGGCTCTGGCGCGCAGCATGGTCGAGCGCGCCGAGCGGGCCGGCTACGCGGCGATCGTCCTCACCGTCGACACCTTCATCCCCGGCTGGAAGCCGCGCGACCTGCAGCAGGCCTGGCTGCCGTTCCTCAACGGGATGGGCGTCGCCAACTACTTCCAGGACCCGGTCTTCCGCGCCGCCCTCGACGAGACTCCCGAGGAGAACGTCGGCGCCGCCACCGGTCACTTCCTCGGCATCCAGGCCAATCCCGCGCTGAGCTGGGAGGACCTGGCGCGGCTGCGCGAGATGACCTCGCTGCCGATCCTCGTCAAGGGCATCCAGCACCCCGACGACGCCCGCGAGGCTGTGGGGCGGGGGATCGACGGGATCGTCGTCTCCAACCACGGCGGCCGTCAGGTCGACGGCGCGATCGCCTCGCTCGACGCGCTGGCTCCGATCGCCGAGGCGGTGGGCGACGAACTGGCGATCCTCTTCGACAGCGGCATCCGCGGCGGCGGCGACGCGATCAAGGCCCTCGCCCTCGGCG
>DASTBO010000079.1:0-10774 GCA_035712025.1 Solirubrobacterales bacterium | reverse complement strand
AGATGGTCCTCCCCCCCGATCGGCGGGACCTGGAGACTCGTCAGGTCGCTCATATTCGCCGAGGCCGCAAAAACAGTCCCTCAAGGGCCATTCTTGCGCCCTCGCGCTAGGCGAGGGCGTCGAAGATCAGGTTGGCGCCGGGGATCTCGCCGGGGTTGTCGGCTTCGTGGGCCCAAGCGACCTTCCCGTCCTCGTCGACGAGGACGAGGGTGCGGTTGGCGAACCCCATCTTTTCGACGTAGGAGCCGTAGGCGCGGGCGACCTCGCCCTTCGGCTCGAAGTCGGAAAGCAGCCGGGTGTCGATCCCGAGCTTCTCCTGGAACGCCTTGTGAGCGAAGAAGCTGTCGACGCTGATGCCGACCAGCTCGACCCCCTTCTCCTCGATCTGCGGCTTGATCTCCTGGTAGATCGAGAGCTGGTCGCCGCAGACCGGGCTGAAGTCCCCCGGATAGAAGATCAGCAGGACCTTGCGGCCGCGGTAATCGGAGAGCGAGGTCTTTTCCCCGTCCTGGTCCCGCAGGGTGAAGTCGGGGGCCTGCTCCCCGACCGCGATCATCGACGCAGGCCGAGTTCTTTGACCAGAGCGCGGTAGCGCTCGAGGTCGGTCTTCTCGAGATAGCGCAGCATCCGGCGGCGCTTGCCGACCAGCATCAGCAGACCGCGGCGCGAGTGATGGTCCTTCGCGTGGGCGCGCAGATGCTCGGTGAGTTCGTTGATCCGCTCGGTCAGGAGGGCGATCTGGACCTCGGCCGAGCCGGTGTCCTTGTCGCCGCGGCCGTACTTGCCGATCAGCTCGTTCTTTTTCTCTTTGGTCAGGCTCATCTCGTAAAAACGCCGCGCACTCGGTGCGACGGCCGCTGGAAGCTAGCAGAAGCGCTGCCTCAGGTCTCGGTTGAACGGCCGGAGGAACCCCAGCGGGCCCTGCTCAGCGCGACGGGCCGTCTACTTCGTCCTGCAGACGGGACCAAGGTGATCAGAGGCTGGCTTGCCGAAGAGAGCCGCAACCGCCGGGGCGATCAGCCCGTCCACGAGCGGCGATCGCGAAGAAGTCGCCTTAGCAGAAGCTCCCTGGGACTACTCGAGAGATCCTTGATCATCGGCGAGACCTATCCGACGGTGAACTCGGAGCAGACGCGCCGGGCGTCATCGACGTCGCGGTGCATCTGGGCGATCAGCTCGTCGACGTCCGGGTAGGCGTGCTCGCCGCGCAGGCGCTTGACGAAGGCGACGCGCAGGGTCTTGCCGTAGAGGTCCTCGTCGTGGTCGATCAGGTAGGTCTCGATGAGGACGCCGCGGCCGCTCTCGAAGGTCGGGCGGATGCCGACGTTGACGGCCGCCGGGACGCCGTCGGCGAAGGCCGCATAGACGCCGTGACCGGGGATCGCGAGGCGGTCGTCGGGGACGATGTTGGCGGTCGGGAAACCGAGCTCGCGGCCGCGCTGGTCGCCCTTGACGACGGTGCCCTCGACCATGAAGGGCGCACCGAGGCAGTGGCGCGCGCCCTCCATGTCTCCGGCGGCGACCAGGGCGCGGATCCGGGTCGAGGAAACGATCTCGCCGTCGACCTCGACCAGCGGCACCACCCGGGTCTCGAACTCCGAGTGGGATCCCAGCATCGCCGGGTCGCCTTGGGCTTTGGCGCCGAAGCGGAAGTTCTCGCCAACCGAGACCTGCTTGGCGTCGAGCTTCTCGAGCAGGACGTGCTCGACGAAATCCCCGGCACTCCGCCCCGCGAACTCCCGGTCGAAGGGGATCACCACCAGC
Organism: Solirubrobacterales bacterium; assembly: GCA_035712025.1. Classification (GTDB taxonomy): domain Bacteria; phylum Actinomycetota; class Thermoleophilia; order Solirubrobacterales; family 70-9; genus VAYN01. The sequence goes on along the minus strand of DASTBO010000079.1, from coordinate 9,010 downwards.
TCCTGCACCCCCAGCCCCTCGATCACGTCGCGCTTGACCGCGAAGGGCATGATCAGCTTCGGCGTCGCCGCCGGGTGAAGAACCTCCAGCGGGTGCGGGTCGAAGGTGAGGACGGTATCGGCGCCGTCGATTACCGCTTGGTGTCCGAGGTGGACGCCGTCGAAGGTGCCGATCGCGACCCGGCGCGGGCGCGGCTCGGCGTCGGGCAGCGAGGTGACGGCGATGCTCACCGCAGCGCCTCCGCGACCGCCGGCACCAGCTCCGCCACTCGCTCCGCCGGAACCTCCTCGCCGGCGTCCTCGATCCGGAAGGGTCCGATCGCGGTCCGCCGCAGATCCGAGCAATAGGCGTCGCCGAGCGTCTCGACCAGGGTGCGGACGTAGGTTCCGGCCGAGCACTCGATCTCGTAGTGGGCGAACTCGCCGTCGCTGGAGAGAAGCTCGGCGCGGTGGACCTCGACGTCGCGCTCAGGCGTCTCCACCACCTCGCCCCGGTGGGCCTTCTTGTAGAGGCGCTCGCCCCCGACCCGCACCGCCGAGGTCATCGGCACCCGCTGGCGCACGGTCCCGGTCGGCAGCTCCAGCGAGCCGGGGAGGCGGCCGGTCTCGGTCAGCTCGCCGTCCGGGTCGCCGGTGCTGGAGCGCCAGCCCAGGCGCGCCGTCGCCAGGTAGGTCTTAGGCAGGCCGACGAGGAAGCGCTGCAGGCGGGTGGCGCGATCGAGCAGGACCAGCAGCAGGCCGGTGGCGAAGGGGTCGAGCGTCCCCGCGTGCCCCGCCTTCGCGCCGCGCTCGCGGCGGACCGCGGCGACGACGTCGTGGGAGGTCATGCCGGCGGGCTTGTCGCAGAGCAGCACGGTGCCGGCCTCGCCCGCCACGTCAGGATCCGAGCTGGGCGGAGACCTCGGCGGTCAGGAACTCGACCAGCTGCTCGTACTCCAGGTCGGTGGAGAAGCCCGCCGCCCTTTTGTGCCCGCCGCCACCGTTGACGCGGGCGATCGCCGAGACGTCGACCTCGCCGGCGCTTGAGCGCAGGCTGACCTTGCGGGCGGCCCGGCCGCGGTTGCCGAGGTCGCGGATCACGGCGGCGACCTTGACGCCGTCGATCGAGCGCAGGTTGTCGATCAGGCCCTCGGTCATCTCCTCCCCCGCCCCGGTCGCCTCGTAGTCGGCGGTGGTGATGTAGCTGATCGCGAGCTTGCCGTCGCAGTAGCTGGAGATCCCGTCGAGGGCGCGGGAGACGAGGCGCAGCTTCTCGATCGGCACGTGCTCGTAGAGGCGGCGGTAGGTGTCGTCGACGTCGACCCCGGCGTCGATCAGGTCGGCGGCGACCCGGTGCGTGTGCGCGTTCGTGTTCTCGTACATGAACTTGCCGGTGTCGGTGATCAGCCCGACGTAGAGCGCCGAGGCGATCTCCGGGGTGATCCTCGCCTCCAGCAGGCGGGCCAGGTCGTAGACGATCTCCGCGGTGCAGGAGGCATCCACCTCGACCAGGTTGATGTCCCCGAAGCGGGTGTTGTCGTGGTGGTGGTCGATGTTGATCACGTCGTTGCCACCCGCGGTCAGCCACTCGACCGGCATCCGGTCGATGTTGCCGCAGTCGAGGAAGATCACCGTGCGGTCGGCCATGTCGGCCGGCGCCTCGTGGAAGACCTCCTCCAGCGGCAGGAAGCGGTACTCGATCGGCAGCGGGAACTCCTTCGCCGCCATGAACATCACCGAGTCCTTGCCGAGCTGGGTGAGGACGTTGTGGAGGCCGAGGAGCGAGCCGAGGGCGTCGCCGTCGGGACCCTCGTGGGCGGTGAGCAGGAAGCGATCGCGCGAGCGCAGCTCGGAGGCGACGCGCTCGAGATCGGTGGTCGTTATCTCGGGAACCGAGTTCACTCCTCCTCCTCCAACAGCTCCGAGATGCGAACGCCGCGCTCGATCGTGTCGTCGTAATGGAAGGTCAAAGTCGGCGTTCGCTTCATCCGCGTCTCGGCCGCGATTCGCGACTGGATCACGCCGTGCGAGGAGCGCAGGCCGCTGAGCGTCTCTTCGCGCTCCTCCTCGCTTCCGAGCACGCTGACGAACACCTTGGCGGTGCGCAGATCGGGGCTGGTCTCGACGGAGGTCACGGTCACGAAGCCGATGCGGGGATCGCTCAATTCGGTGGAGATTGCCGCTCCCACGACCTCGCGAAGCACCTCGTTGATGCGCCGCATGCGGGAGCCGGCCATGCTACTCGAGGGTCTGCTCGACCTGTTTCGTCTGGAAGAACTCGAGCACGTCGTCATCCTTCACGTCGGCGTACCCCTCGAGGACGATGCCGCACTCCTGGCCCTCCTCGACCTCCTGCACGTTGTCTTTGAAGCGCCGCAGGGAGCCGAGCTCACCGGTCCAGATCACCGTCCCCTCGCGGATCAGGCGGACACTGGCGTCGCGCCGCGCTTTGCCCTCGGCGACGATGCAGCCGGCGATGCGCCCGACCTTGGAGGCTTTGAAGGTCTGTTTGACCAGCGCCTCGCCGATCGTCTCCTCGACCTCGACCGAATCCAGCAGACCCTCCATCGCGTTGCGCAGGTCTTCCGTGATTTTGTAGATGACCGAGTAGGTGCGGACGTCGACCCCCTCGCGCCCGGCCGCCCGTTTGGCGTCGAGCAGCGGTCGCACGTTGAAGCCGATGATGATCGCGTCGGAGGCCGAGGCGAGCATCACGTCGGACTCGTTGATGCCACCGGTCTGCGAGTGGATGATGTTGATCGCGACCCGTTCCTGCGGAACCTTCGCGAGCTCGTCCTGGAGCGCCTCGAGGGAGCCGGCGACATCGGCCTTGAGGACGATGTTGAGCTCCTTGATCTCGCCTTTCTGGGCGCGGGCGAAGACCTCGTCGAGGCTGACCTTGCGGCCCTGGCGGCGGGCCAGCGCCTCGGTTTTGAGGCGGTGGGCGCGCTCCCCCGCCATCTGCCGAGCCTGGCGGTCCCCCTCGACCGTCTGCACGAACTCGCCGGCGTCGGCAACTCCGTCGAACCCGAGCACCTCGACCGGCATCCCGGGAACGGCCTCGGCGACGGCGGTGCCGGTGAAGTCCTGCATCGCCCGCACCCGGCCCCATTGCGGCCCGGCGACGAGCGAGTCGCCGACGCGCAGGGTTCCGCGCTCGACCAGGACGGTGACGACCGGGCCGCGGCCGGGGTCGAGCTGGGACTCGATCACGTGGCCGGAGGCCGGCGCGTTCGGGTTCGCCGCCAGCTCCTCCAGCTCGGTGACCAGGAGGATCATGTCGAGCAGGTTGTCGAGCCCGTCGTGGGTCTTGGCCGAGACCTCGCAGAAGACCGTGTCGCCACCCCACTCCTCGGGCGAGATTCCCTCCTGGGCGAGCTCGCCGCGGACCTTTTCCGGGTTGGCGCCCTCTTTGTCGATCTTGTTTACGGCGATCAGCATCGGCACGTCGGCGGCGCGAGCGTGGTCGATCGCCTCCTTGGTCTGGGGCATGACTCCGTCGTCGGCGGCGACGACCACGACGACGACGTCGGTGACCTTGGCGCCGCGGGCCCGCATCGCGGTGAAGGCGGCGTGGCCCGGCGTGTCGAGGAAGGTGATCGTCTTCTCGTCGTGGTGTACCTGGTAGGCGCCTATGTGCTGGGTGATGCCGCCGGCCTCGCCGGCGGCGACCTCGGTCTCGCGGATCGCGTCCAGCAGCGAGGTCTTGCCGTGGTCGACGTGACCCATGATCGTCACCACCGGTGGGCGGTCGACCAGGTCCTCGTCGGCGTCGGAGAACTGCGGCTCCTCGGGCTCCTCGTCGGCGGCGTGGACGATCTCGATCTTGCGGTCGTACTCGTCGGCGATCGCCTTCACCGAGTCGTCGGTGAGGGTCTGGGTCAGGGTCGCCATCTCGCCCATCATCATCAGTTTTTTGATCACCTCGGCTGGGGCCAGGCCGAGCGATTCGGCGACTTCGCGCACGGTCGCTCCCGAGTTGACTTTGGAAGCCTCGGGCTCGATCGGCGTGTCCGACTGCGCCGGCGGCTCCTCCAGCAAGGGCCGGCGCCGGCGACCGCCGCGACGGCGAGGCGGTCGCTGCTGCGGCGGCGGACCGCCGCCCTGCTCGCGGCGCGAGGCCTGCGAGTCGATCACCACCCGACGTTTTTTCGAAGCCGCGCCGGCGCCTCCGCCGCCACCCTGCTGGGCGCCGGCTGGGCGCACGGGCTTGGTCGAGGTCTGCGGTTTTTTCGGGGCGGCCGGCTGGGCGGCCTGCGCCGGAGCGGGCGCCTGCTTCGGCGGAGCCGGCTGCGCGGCCTCCGGCGCCGGCGCCTTCTTGGCCTCGGCGCCGCCGTTTCCCTTCGCCGCCGAGATCGCCTTCAGCGCGTCCGCCTCCTCGACGCTGGAGGCGGCTGCTTTCGCCTCCACCCCGGCGGCCTTCAGGGCGGCGAGCAGCTCCTTCGAGCTGACGCCCTGCGCTTTCGCGATCTCGTGAACCCGTTTCTTTGCCACTAAGCCTGCTCCGCCTCCTCGGCGACCGGCTCCGCCGCTTCGTCGTCCTCGCCAAGGGTCTCACCGTCGACTTCCTCGGCTTCGGTCGCCTCCTGCTGGATGTCCTCTTCGATGGCCGCCTCGGTGGCGACTTCGTCCTCGGTCGCCTCGACCGGGGCCTCCCCCGCCTCCTCGACCTCCTCGGTCGGCTCGACGAATTCGCTTTCGGCTCGCTCGACGACCTCCTGCACCTGGCCTTCGTCGGCATCCGGGTCGGCGAGGATCGCCACCTCGGTCTCGGAGACGTTGGCGAGGATCGCGGTCTGGCTGGTCGCGAAGCGCGAGAGCGCCTGATGCGGCTCCAGGCCGCAGTAGGTCGAGCCGGGGATCGCGGCGTTCGGGCAGCGGCGGCCGTTGGAGAGGACCGCCATGCAGCGGCCGTCGAAGGTCTCTTCGCCCTCGACCTCGATCTCCTGTTCTTCGGAGGCGAACTCGGTCTCCGACTTGATGTCGACGCGCCAGCCGGTGAGACGGGCGGCGAGGCGGGCATTCTGGCCGTCGCGGCCGATCGCCAGCGAGAGCTGGTCGTCGGGCACGATCACCGTCGCCTGGCGCTCCTCGTCGTCGACGATCACCTCGCGCACGCGCGCCGGAGAGAGCGCTTTGGCGACGAAGCGGGCGGGCTCGTCGTTGTGGGGGATGATGTCGATCTTCTCGCCGCGCAGCTCGGAGACGACCATCCGCACGCGGGAGCCGCGGGGGCCGACGCAGGCGCCGACCGGGTCGACGCCTTCGGCGTGGGAGACGACGGCGATCTTCGAGCGGTAGCCGGGCTCGCGGGCGACGCCGACGATTTCGACCAGCTTGTCGGCGATCTCCGGAACCTCGAGCTCGAACAGGCTTTTGATCAGCTCCGGACTGCGGCGGGAGACGACGATCGCCGGGCCTTTGGTCGAGTCGGAGACGTCGGTGATCACTGCCTTGACGCGCATCCCGTGGTCGTAGCGCTCGTTGTAGACCTGCTCGGACTTCGGCAGCAGCGCCTCGACCCGCTCGCGCAGCTGGACCAGCGTGTAGCGCTTGTCGGACTGCTGGATGATCCCGGTGATCAGCTCGCCGACCCGGTCCTGGTACTCGTCGTACATCATCTGCCGCTCGGCCTCGCGGATCCGCTGCAGGATCACCTGCTTGGCGGTTTGGGCAGCGATCCGGCCGAAGTCGTCGGGGGTGACGTCCGTGGTCTCGATCTGGTCCTCGTAGGGAGCGATCATCTCCGGGTCCAGCTCCGGATCCTCCGGCTCTTTCATCTCGCCGGTCTCCGGGTCGATTTCCGGCTCCTCCTGCTGCTCGGCGGCTTCGGCCAGCAGCTTCTCCTCCAGCTCGGGAGGCAGGATCAGCTCGAAGACGCGGAAGTCCCCGGTTTCGTGGTCGAGGTCGACGCGCGCGTATTTGGCCGCGCCCGGAGTCTTCTTGTAAGCCGAGAGCAGAGCGTCCTCGAGGGCGTCCATCAGCTTGTCGGCCGAGATGCCCTTCTCCTGCTCGAGCGCTTTGACTGCGTCGACGATCTCTTTGGTCACTGCGCGGACTCCTTGCTTTCGGAAGCGGTGGCGTTGCGGTACTTCGGCCCGGGCGACGAGACCTCGAGCGAATAATCGACCAGCAGGTGCTTCAGGTGCTTGCTGACTCTTTCGCAAAGTGCGAGGTCGACTCCGTCGGGGTGGTCGACGAAGAGCCGCAGCGCGTCGTTCCTCGGTTTCTCGAGGGCGACGAGGTCGATGTCTGGATCCAGCTCGGAAAGCTCCCGCTGGAGGTCTTGCTCGGTGGGCTCGGTCATGCCTGAGAGGTTGGGGTGTGGGCGTAAAAAAAGTGGGCCAGGCCCACTTCTCGACACGCATAAGGGACAGAAAAGCTTGTGATCAGTATAGCCCGCTCAGCCACTCGGCTTGCTTGCTTGCGCCCGCAGGCGGGCGACTTCGTCCAGGATCGCCTCGGCGATCGCGTCCTTGGAGGCGATCGGCACCTCGGTCTCGCCCTCGGCGGCGATCAAGGTGACCGCGTTGCGGTCGCTCTCGAACCCGATCTCCGGGTTGGAGACGTCGTTGAGGACGATCAGGTCGGCGCCCTTGCGCTCGAGCTTGCCACGGGCCCGGGCGACCGCCTGCCCCCCGTGCTCGGCGGCGAAGCCGACGATGGTCTGGCCCTGGTGCCGATCTGCCGCCAGCCCGGCGAGGATGTCCTCGGTCGGCTCCAGCGACAGCTCCAGCGAACCCGACCGCTGCAGCTTGCCGATGGCCGGGTCGGCGGCGCGGAAGTCGGCGGGCGCGGCCGCCATCAACAGGACGTGGGTCGCGGCAAGCTCCTCGGTGGCCGCCGCGGCGAGCTCGGCGGCGGTCTCGACGTCGAGGCGCCGGACGCCCGCCGGCGCCGGCAGGGCCACGTTGGCGGCGATCAGCGTCACCGCGGCGCCACGCTTGGCGGCGGCGGCGGCGAGCGCGATCCCCATGCGCCCGCTCGAGCGGTTGCCGATGAACCGAACCGAATCGATCGGCTCACGGGTGCCGCCGGCGGTGACCAGCACCCGCAGCCCGTCCCAGGGTCGATTGCCCGCCGGCAGGGCGGCTTCGACCCGCGCCAGCAGCTGCTCGGGGTCGGGTAGCCGGCCGCGGCCGAACTCGCCGCGCGAGGCGAGCTTGCCCTCCTCCGGCTCGATCACCTCCACCCCGCGGCTGCGCAGGACCTCGAGGTTGGTCTGGGTGGCCTCGTCCGCGTACATGCGGTCGTTCATCGCCGGGGCGACGAGGCGCGGTGCGGTGCAGGCGAGGAAGGAGGTGGTCAGCATCGAGTCCGCGCTGCCGGCGGCGAGCTTCGAGATCGTGTTGGCCGACGCCGGGGCGACGAGGAAGGCGTCGCAGCGGCCGGCCAGCTCGAGGTGGCCGATCGGGTCGTGGCCTTCGCCGACTTCGCCCGGAAAGGCGCCGCGCAGCGGATCGCGCTCGAACTCGGAGGTGAGGACGGGAGCGCCGACGATCCCCTCGAAGGAGGCGGCACCGACGAAGCGAGTGGCCGCGTCGGTCATCGTCACGCGCACGCCGTGGCCGGCGAGGGTCGCCAGCCGGGCCAGCTCGAGCGCCTTGTAAGCGGCGATCCCGCCGCTTACGCCTAGGAGGATCCGGGCCATGGTCCTCTAATGAAAGCGCCCCGCGGCTGGCGGGGCGCTGAAGAAGCTAGCTGCGGTACTCGTATTTCAGCTTGCCCTGGGCGAGCTCTTCGAGCGACATCGAGAGGTAGTTCCTCTCGGCGTTGGTCTCGACCATCGGCGGTGGGTATTCGCCGAAGCCGCCCTCTCCGAGGTTGTGGAAGTAGCTGTTGATCTGGCGAGCGCGCTTGGCCGCGACGACGACGGCGGCGTAATGGGAATCGGCGTGCTCGAGGAGCTTGTCTACGCGTGGTTTGATCATCGAACTGGGCAGTCTAGATGATCAGCCAGCCGGACCCCGGCCGAGCTCGGCGCGGACGATCTGCGCCAACTCGGCGGCGGCACGCGGAACCTCGTCGTTGACGACGCAGTGGTCGAAGTCCCCCTGCGCGGCGAGCTCCTGCTCGGCGACCTTCAGCCGCTCGTCGATCGCCGCTTGCGAATCGGTACCGCGGCCGGCGAGCCGCTCGCGCAGGACCCCGGGGTCGGGAGGGGCGATGAAGATCTGCACCGAGTCCGGTTTCGCAGCGCGCACCTGTTGCGCCCCCTGCACCTCGATCTCGAGGACCACCGAGTGCCCGGCGCCGAGTCGCCGCTCGACCTCGCTGCGCAGCGTCCCGTAGCGGTTGCCGCTGTAGGTGGCGAACTCGAGGAAGTCCTTTTCCTCGACCCGGCGCTCGAACTCCTCGGGGGTGAGGAAGTGGTAGTCGCGTCCGTTTGCCTCTCCCTCCCGGGGCCCCCGGGTGGTGGCCGAAACGGAGAGCTCCAGATCCGGGACCGCCTGCAGCAGCTCCCTGATCAGGGTGCCCTTGCCGACCCCGGAGGGACCGGTGATGACGAAGACTTTGGCCATGCGGCCGCGGATACTGACCGCTGCGGCGGTCGCTATCTACGAAGCTGGGAGATCAGCTCGGCGCGCTGGCGCTCGGAGAGGCCGCCGATCGTCTTCGACGGTGAGATCCGGCACTGGTTGAGGATCCGGTTGGTCTTCACCCGGCCGTACTTGGGAACGGCGAGGAGCATGTCGAACACCTTCGCGGTGAGGACGTACTCGGGCGGGTCGAGGAGGATCGTCTGGATGCTGGCCCGGTTCGCCTTCAGGTCCTTCTTCAGCTTGGCTCGGGCGGTGCGGATGTCGTTGGCGCGCTTGAGGGCCTCCATCCTCTGATCGAGGGACCGCTCGGGAGCCGCGAGCGAAGATTTGACTGAGGAGGCCGTCATGTGGGCGGCGAGTATAGCCGCGGCTCGCGGCCGTGCAAGCCGACTCGGGCGAATTGCCCCAAAATTCGCCTCAACCTCTACTACAGGTCGAGCGCGCCCACGCGTGGAGGGGCCTCCGACGGGCCGGTTTGCAGTTCTTTTG
>DASTBO010000078.1:0-30326 GCA_035712025.1 Solirubrobacterales bacterium | reverse complement strand
GAAAAGACGCGGATCGTGCGGGTGCTGCTGGACATCTCCCCCGGCGACGTCGAATTCAGCGGCGCCACCAGCGCCTGCGGCCAACGGCTCGAGCCGGGACGCAGCTACGAGGCGCACCGCGACGGCCGTTCGGTGAAGCTGCGCAGCTCCGGCGGCAAGCGCCTCGCCAACTGCGGCGGCAAACTGCGCGCCGCCGGCGCCGGCAAGATCGCGATCGCCGGCCAGGGCACCTTCCGGGGAGCGCTGGAGACGGTGCCGACCGAAAGCCAGGCCGGCTCGCTCAACATCGTCAATGCCCTGGCGATCGAGCAGTACGCGAAAGGCGTGATGCCGAACGAGGTGCCGCCCTCCTGGCCGACGGAGGAGCTGAAGGCGCACGCGGTGGCGGTCCGCTCGATCGCGATCACCGGCGACGTCGGCGGCAACGGCTTCGACCTCTACTCAGACACCCGCAGCCAGGTCTACGAGGGGCTGGAAAGCGAGTACGAGAGCACCAACGCCGCGGTCGCCGCGACCCGCGGCCAGGTCGTGACGTACGGAGGCGACGTCGCCCAGACCCTCTACTCGGCCTGCTCGGGCGGCCACACCGAGAGCGCCGTCAACGTCTTCGGCTCTCCCGTCCCCTACCTGGTCGGCGTCCCCGACCCCTACGACTACTACTGCCCGCTGCACAAATGGACGCTGAACTTCAGCGGCCCGGAAATCAGCTCCCGCCTCGGCGGCTACCTGCAGGGGAAGCTGAAAGGGGTGGTGATCGTCAAGACCGGCGTCTCGCCGCGGATCGTCTCGGCGAAGCTGATCGGGACCGGCGGCACCTCGACCGTCACCGGCTCCCAGCTCTCCGTCGCGCTCGGCGGCTACGACACCTGGATGACCTTCGAGAAGATCGCGAACTGAGCCTCACGCCGGTGCCAGCACCGTGAACGGCAGCGCGTCGCTGCTGGCTCCCGGGGGTCGCAGGACGCTCAGGCTCATCGCCCCGGCGGGAATCTCCGGAACCTCGACCGTCACCTTCGTCTCGCTCGGCTGCCCGACGACTTTCGCGACATGGCCGCCGATGACCACCATCGTCCCCACCGCGGCGGGAGCCGGGCCCGCGCCGGGAACGGGGGGCGGCACTGCGCCGGCGACCGGGGCGGCGCCGACGATCTCACCGGTGTCGGCGCTGGTGAGCAGCTGCTGGCCGTAGACGTCGATCTGCTCTCCCGGCCGTGCCGAGGGCGGCATCACGCCGAGCAGGATCGGCGGTTCCTTGTAGACCCCCTTCTTGCCGATGTAGGCGGCCGCGGCGACGCCGGTCAGCGCGACCAGGGTGTCGGGGAGGGCCGGCAGCCCCGCCGCCGGATGCGACATGAACGCGACCAGGAAGTAGGCGATCGCCAGCAGGTTGAAGAGCAGGTACTGGAAGTCCGTCAGCTCGGTTTCGCCCCGGTCGTTGCCGACCAGCTCCTGCACGGCCCCGGTTTCGTCCCCCTCGTGCTTCGGCGGCTTCACTTCGGTGCCGTTGGCGATCTTCGCCGTGGTGATCGCCTTCGTCACCACCGCGGTGCCGAGCGGGAGGCCGAGCAGGACCAGGTACGTCTCGTCGAACTTGGCGGCGAAGAAGTCGTCGAAGCCGCCGCCCAGCGGGTCTTCCAGCCGCGCCAGCATCTTCCAGTCGACCAGGTCGCCGAACTGGACGATCGCGTAGGCCCAGAAGAGCGAGAAGAGGGCGAAGAGGATGACCAGCGTCCAGGCGATCGCCTGGAACTTGCTGGTCGACCAGCGGCCGTCTTTGCCGACCACCAGCTCCTTCGTTCCCGGCACCGCGAACCAGATGACGGTCAGCGTCGCGATCGCGAGCAGGAAGCTGACACCCCACCCCCTGTTGATCGAACCCGCGCCTACTGCGAGAACCTCCATCCCACCCTCCCGTCTGCGTTGACTGGTGGCCGGAGCCTAGGGGGATCTGGGCAGATTATTCAGCGAACCTCCATGTATACCTCGCAGCTAGCGGCTTCGCAGGCAGCGCCAGCTCGGCGTGGATCGAGCGATGGTCGGAGCCCGGCAGGTCCTCGACCCCGTACTCGACGATCCCGAGGCGGCGGTCGGCGAGGACGTGATCGATGGTGATCGCCGGCGGCAGGTCGTGGTCCCGGTTCGGCCAGGTCGGGACCAGGCCCGCGCCGGCGACGGCGCCGGCGTCGCGGTAGCCGCGGTCGAGGACCTCGCGCAGCCGCGAGTGGTCGAGCGTCGCGTTGAAGTCGCCGACGAGGATCCAGGGCACGCCCTCCCCCGTCGACGGCAGGTCGCCGAGCGAGTCTTCCCAGACGTCGATCCCGGTGCGCCCCGGGGTCAGCGGGTGGACGTCGCCGACGCGGAGCAGGCGCCCGTCGGGCAGCCGCAGGGCGACGCGCGGCTGGCGGAAGAACGTCGGCGAGCCCGAGGCGATCGGGCGCAGCGGCAGCCGCGAGTAGATCCCGCCGCCGGCCGCGCCTTGGCGCACCTCGACGACCGCGTGCGGCAGGAGGCGGTCGATCCCGGCCGCGCGCAGGCCGCGGGCGAAGCGCGGGGTCAGCTCCTGGACGACGAGCAGGTCGGCGTCGTTGCGCCCGGCCATCGCGACCAGCGCCGCCGGGTCGGCTTTGCCGCGGTAGACGTTGGCCGAGACGACCGAGAGGGTCTCGCGGCCGCCGGGGTCGATCGTCCCGTCGCCGATCGCCCGCGGCAGGACCGCCAGCGCCAGGCTGAGCGTGACCAGGCCGGCGACCGCGGCGGCCGCCCAGTTGCGCAGCGCCAGCGCCAGGCCGGCGACGAGGAGGGCGGCGGCGGCGACGTAGGGCGTGAAGGCCATGATCGGCACCAGCGGCACGCCGCGGTCGAGGCCGAAGACGCGCACGACCCCCCAGGCCACCAGCGGCGCGACGAGGAACCAAACCCACCAGTACCGGAGAGCCCCCGCCGATCCCTGTCGACTTGCTCTCGGATAGCGAGAGGAACTCGACACTCAGCCGTCCGGGTACGGCTGGATCGGGATGCCGTGGTCGTGATCGCGCATCCCCAGCTCGTAGGCGCCGCCGCCGGGGAGGTTCAGCTTGCGGGGCGGCAGCCCCGGGCGTTCGACCGTCAGCTCGAGGTCGGCGACCGAGCAGTTGACGGTGTGGTGCTCGGGGCCCTGAGGGTCGGCGTACACCCAGCCGACGAAGTCCTTCTGCGGCGCCGCGATCCGGCCGTGGACGACGATGTCCTTCCCGGGCAGGGAGAAGGAGCAGACCGTCGGCTGCTCCTCGATCCGCGCCGAGCGGATCGAGCCGAGGCCGCCGAGCCGGTGCGGCTCGCCGTCGAGGACCAGCATCCCGGAGGGGATCCAGGGACTGACCCGTGAGCCGAGCCGGACGCGGGCGGCGCCGGCGTCGAAGTAGGTGCCCGGTGCGTCGGGGAAGCCGGTCCCCTCCAGCCAGACCCAGCGCTCGGCGTGCTCGGTCCCCCAGTTGTGGCCGATCATCCCCGGCCAGCCGCTCAGCTCCAGGGGCTCGTCGTCGACCACCAGCCTGCCCTCGAAGCGGGCGTCGGGGAAGGGCGCGAGGAACTTGGTTTTCGGCAGCGGCGCCTTGTAGAGCCAGTCGGCCGGCAGGTACTTGCAGGGCTCGGCCTCGCCGGCGAAGGTGAAGGACCAGGCGGCGCTGAGCGCGTCGGTCTCGACCGAGCCCTCGGCGCGGCCGGGCCCGATCGTCGCGTCGGCGACCCGGAGCCAGTCGCCGGGCGGCGCCTCGAGCTGCGCGGCCGGCACCGTCGCCTTGGTCGCCCGCGGCCCGTCCGCATCGCGGTCGAAGAGGCAGAACCAGATCGAGCCGTTGGGCTCGGCCCCGGGTCGCTTGTGGACGGTGTGGCGGATCCACACCCCCTGCCCCCCGTCGGGCCGGCAGGCCTTGATGTAGAAGCTCTCGTAGTGGCCGGCCTTGGCGGCGACCTCCGGGTACCGCGCGCGTTCCTCCATGGCCGAAGCCTAAGGGGATGTCGACAGGCTCAGCGCAGCGGCGGTGGTGGCGGCGACTCGAAGCCGAGCATCGCCACCGTCGCCGGGATCACCTCCTCGCCGGAGGCGGCGAGCCGGTCGCTCGCGTCGCGGCGGATTTCGGTCAGCTCGGCGAAGGTCGCCGCCAGCCTGGCGATCACTTCCTTCCAGCCGCGCTCGTCGAGCTGCATCGGCACCCAGGTCAGGTGGCGGTCGGTGCGCGCGTCGAAGGTGTCTTCGGCGATCGCCCGGTCGGCCCTGGCGATCATCCCCTGCAGGGAGATGCGCGAGAGCTGGACGCGGCTCGGCCGGTCCAGCTGCTCGAATTCGGCGTCGTCGACGTAGATGCTGGCCAGTCCCCGGTAGACGTGCTCGACCGCCCCGCGGCGGGGAATCGATTCGACGATCTCCAAACAGCCTTCCTTCTCCAGCTCGCGGAAGTGGTAGGAGGCAAGCGAGAGGGCCTGCTGGTAGCTGTTGAAGCTGTCCTTCGGGATCAGCCCTTCCTCGACGAACTGGCTGGGGCTGCGCGGCCCTTCGTTGAGGATTTCGAGGATCCGCACCCGCAGCGGGTGCTTGAGGGCGTTGAAGATCGTCACGCTCCGCTTCTTTCCCCCGATCTCCCTCTCCTCCATGCCCTGACCCTTTCGATTGTTCGACAACACAGGAGCGATGACATTAGGGCATAAATGCTCGGACGTTGCGGGAAAATGGCTAGCTAGAGCCCTTTACTGGGGCCGGTCGAAGTAATAGGAACCGATATGTCGCCGTGAAGGACGCTTCCGGCGCGGGAAGGAGGTGATGTGTATGCAGTTCAGCGAATGCGGGCAGACCTACCCCGCCACCTCCATTCACAAGGGTGGCTGAGGCCTGACAGGTTCCGCCCCGATGCAGCACCGATCGGCGGGGCGGTCAGGTCTCGGCCGTGTGCGGCCGCGGGCGCTCAGACCTTGATCGTGATCACGTCGCCGTCGGCGACGAGGTAGTCGCGGCCCTCGATCCGCAGCTGCCCCTTGTCACGGGCGGGGGCGTAGCCGCCGCACTCGACCAGCTGCTCCCAGCCGATCACTTCGGCTTTGACGAACGCTTCCATGATCTCCGTGTGAATGGTTCCTGCCGCCTCCAGGGCGGTGGCGCCGCGGCGCAGCGGCCGGGCGACGGCCTCCTTGTCCTCGCCGGCGGTGAAGAAGGTGATCAGCTCCAGCAGGTCGTAGGCGGCGCGGACCAGGCGGGCGAGGCCGGAGCCCTCGACCCCGTAGGACTCGCGCATCTCCTCGGCTTCGGCGGGGTCGAGCTCGGCCAGCTCGCCCTCGATCCGGGCGCTGACCGCGACCACCCCGGCGCCGACCGAGTTGGCGTGGCTGACGACCGCTTCGGGAGCCTCGGCGTCCCCCTCGTCGACGTTGGCGACGTAGAGGATCGGCTTCGTCGTCAGCGCCTGCAGGTTCTGGGCGGCGTTCGGCGCCGCGTCGGGGATCGGGATGCTGCGCGCCGGGCGGCCGGCGGCGAGCGCCTCGTGGACCGCGGTCAGCCAGCCGTGCTCGGCGATCGCCTCGACGTCGCCGGTCTTCGCCTGCTTGCCGACGCGGCCGAGCCGGCGCTCGACCTGCTCGTAGTCGGCGAGGACGAGCTCGGTCTCGATCGTCTCGATGTCGGCGAGCGGGTCGACGCGGCCGTCGGGGTGCGGCACGTCGGATTCGGTGTGGCAGCGGACGACGTGGCAGATCGCGTCGGTCTCGCGGATCGAGGCGAGGAACTGGTTGCCGAGCCCCTCTCCTTCGGAGGCGCCTTTGACCAGCCCGGCGATGTCGTGGAAGTCGATTTTCGCCGGCACCTGTTCGGAGCTGCGGACGGTCTCGGCGACCTGCGCCAGCCGCTCGTCGGGCACCTGGGCGACGGCGACGTTGGGCTCGATCGTCGTGAAGGGGTAGTCGCCCGTCTGGGCGCCGCCCTTGGTCAGGGCGTTGAAGAGGGTCGACTTGCCGGCGTTCGGCAGCCCGACGATCCCGACCTTCATCGCTCGGCTCCCATCAGAAGGAGAGCGGGACGATCAGGCCCAGGGCGACGCCGATGAAGGCGCCGGCGAGGACGTCGGACGGGTAGTGCATACCGAGGTAGGGACGGCCCAGCGAGAGGGCGATCGCGACGGCGAAGGCGCCGGCCATCGCCGGGTCGACGCGGACCATCGCCGTCGCCACCGCGAAGGAGGAGGTGGCGTGGGCCGAGGGGAAGCTGAGCGAGCTGGGGGCGCCACCGAGCGGCGGCAGGCCGTCGAGCACCGGCCGCGGGCGCTTGACGGCGAGCTTGATCGCGTAGTTGAGCCCGATCGCGATCGGGCCCAGCAGGGCGCAGATCAGCCACGATTCCCAGCGCGAGCTGTCGAGGATCGCCAGCGCGGCGCCGAGGACGAACCAGGCCAGGCCGTTGTTGCCGGCCTTGCCGAGCGCCACCGCGGCGCCCTCGAGGCCCGGCGAATGGCCGTGGGTGCGCATCCAGCGCAGCAGCTTGAGATCCAGTTCCTCCATCGGCGCGAGAGACTATTGGGCGATGCCCACCGTCCCCGGCTTCGTCCACACTCCCGGCCTCCACTGCGGCTCCACCGCGCTGCGCAACCTGCTCGCCTTCCACGGCGTGGCGATCAGCGAGGAGATGGCCTTCGGCCTCGGGGCGGGCGCCGGCTTCTACTACCTGGCGCTGGACGACGCCTCGCCGAGCCGCTGGTTCAACGGCCGCACCGCGCGGCTGGAGGAGACCTTCCGCGAGCTGACCGGGGCGGCGCTGGAGCTGAGCACCTTCGCCGAGGAGGACGGCGAGGCGGCCTGGGAGGCGGCGCGGGGGACGATCGACGACGGCCGTCCGGCGCTGCTCCTGACCGACATCTACCACCTCGACCACTACGGCAACTCGGCCCACTTCCCGGGGCACGCGGTGGTCCTGGCCGGCTACGACGAGGAGGTCGCGCGGCTCTCCGACACCGGCTTCGAGGAGCTGCAGACGACCCGGCTGGAGAACCTGGCCCGGGCCCGCCACAGCGGCCACCCGGCCTACCCGCTGGAAGGGCACATGTTCACGGTGGCGGGGGAAGTCGGCCGCGCCGCGCTCGAGGCGGCGGTGCCGGGGGCGATCGAGCGCGGGGCGAGCGAGATGCTCGAGCCGCCCTTCGGCGAGTTCGCCGGCGTTCCCGCCCTCGAGCGCTTGGCCGCCGAGGCGGCCTCCTGGCCCGAGGCGGTCGAGGACTGGCAGTGGTGCGCCCGCTTCGCCTACCAGGTGATCGAGCGCCGCGGCACCGGCGGCGGCTGCTTCCGCCTGATGTACTCGCGCTTCCTGGCCGAGGCCGGCCGCGAGGAGGCACCGCTGGCGGCCGAGGCCGCGGCCCGCTGGACCGAGCTGGCCGAAGCGTTCAAGGCCGCGAGCGAGAGCGAGGAGCCGCGGCCGGAGCTTTGGGACGCGGTCGGCGGCGGCAGCGAGCGGGTGCTCAGCGCCGAGCGGCGTCTTTGGACGGCGCTGGCGGCTTGACCCGGAACTTCCGCTTGGCGGGGGTCTGGTCGCTGGCCCGCGGAGTGAAAGCGCGGACCTTGATCACGTGCCGTCGGGGCTTCAGGTCCTTATAGGTCTTCGGGGAGGCGCAGGGGCGCCAGCGGCGCTTGTCGAGCCGGCAGCGGAAGGTGGCCATCTCCTTGATGCCGGTCGCCCTGAAGCGGATCCGAACCCCGCCGCGGCGGAGCTTCTTCAGCTTCGTGATCCTCGTCTGCGGCACGCAGACGACCTCGAGGGGGACGAACTCGTAGGCGCCGATGTCGGTGATCGCCGGCGTCTCCTCGGTGCAGCTTTCGCGCCCGGGCAGCCCCCGCCCGCTGCCGATGAGATCGATGGGCCCGTTCCGCGCGTCGGTTACCCCCGCGTCGATCGTCGGCGAGGTCGGCGCCTGCATGAAGCCCCGCGGGTTGACCGGGGTGAACTGCGGCGGTGCCGTCTGGCCGTTGACCGAGGTGACCTCGCCATCGGTCCTGTCGAGGTTGGAGTGGTCGAAGCGGATGGCGACGCTGGAGCCGGTCGCTTCCGAGGACTTGCGCGCCGAGGCGTCGAACAGGCCGCCGCTGGCGATCGTGTTCGTCGCCGCGACGGTGAGCGAGGAGTCTTTGGCGACCATGAAGACGGAGAGCGCCATCGCCTGGCTGCCCTCGGCGACGATCGTGTCGTTGCGCAGCTCGACCGAGCCCGGCGCGGTGGCCTGGATGAACACGCCGAACGCTTCCAGCGAGTTCTCGGCAAAAACCAGCGAGTCGGTCATCGTGAAGTTGTTCCCCGCCCGCAGCCCGAGGGCGTCGGCGCCGCGGGCGTAGATCTCCAGCCGTTCGAGGACGGTGCCGTCGGCGGGCAGGAAGAGGGTGCCTTCGATGCTGTTGGTCGATTCGAACGCCAGGTCGCTGATCCGCTGCGTCACGAAGCTCTCGAGCACGACTTTGTCAGCGGCGAAGATCCGTGGCTTGACGGCGCCCGGCTGGCCGTGGATCCAGAGCGGCGTTTCGGTTTTGATCGTCGCCCCCGCCGTGTAGTCGCCCGGCCCGACGACCACCTCGTCACCTGCCGTGGCGGCTCCGATCGCGTACTCGAGCGAGCATGGCGTCGCCTGGGCGCAGCCCGGCACCATGCCGCCGCCCGGCGCGGCGTACCGCGTCGCGGCGGCCGCCGAGGCGGGCACCAGCAGCGCGGCGACCACGGTGACGAGTGCGAGGGCCCTTGCCATGCCGCGATCCTAAGCCTGGACGCCCGACCGAGCCAAGCTCCCCCTTCGGTTTGTCGATCCAAACCCGGGGTATCCAGCCGCCATGACCATCGGAGCAGGCATCTTCCTCATCGCCGTCGGCGCGATCCTCAAGTTCGCGACCAACATCCACGTCAAGGGCCTCAGCATCGACACCATCGGCGTGATCCTGATGATCGCCGGGGCCGTCGGCCTCCTGATCGGCCTCTTCCAGGAAATCGTCTGGTCCCGCCGCACCCGGCCTTTGGCCCCCGGCGAGGCCCCGCCCGTCGAAGAACGGCGCGAAGTCCGCGATCCGGCGTATCGGGATCAGCCGCCGCGGTACTAGCGACGGGCAATCCTCCTCGGCGGCGGCAAGCCCACCGGCGCTACTAGGAGGCGGTCTTCGCGAGCAGGCGCTTACCGCGTTTCGAGATGAGCTTTGCGACTTCTCCGTCGGCGGGAATCCTCTCGGCTTCGAGGGCGGCGAGGACGGCTTCGACCGTCTCCCCCGCGATCCGCCCTACCCGCTGGGACGGATGCGGCCAGCGGATCGCCTCGCGGAGGATGTCGGCGAGGCCGACGTCCGGCAGCATCGGCTGCCCCCCTATCGCCATCGCTGCCTCGGTGCGCAGGCGCGGCCAAAGCGCGGTCGGCACCGTGTCGTAGAGCGGCGCCAGCGCGACGTTCTCGGGATCGGGATGCAGCAGCGAGAGGTTCTTGCCGTGCGCGTCGGAGTTGCCGATCAACACCGCGAACGTGACCGCCGCGATCAGGCGGTCCAGCTCGAGCTGCCCATCGGCGGCGTAGGCGCCGAGTAGCTGGGCCGCTTGGCGTAGCGACGGCCCCCCGGCCCGTTCGTACTTCGCCCGCCCCCGGTTCTGCCGGGGGTCGATTGCGAGAGCCTGGCAGAGATCCTCCTGATGGATGCGCCGCACTTCCTCCGTCCCGACGACCTCGCGGTCGTAGCGAGAGACGATCAGGCAGGGATAGGAGGCAAGTTCGGTCAGCTCCACGTCGACGGTCGTCAGCCCAGCGCTTCGTGCCAGTAGGAGGCAGTGGGCCTCGGCTTCGATCAAGCCCGGGTAGCGGAGATCGTCGCGCTTGAGGATGTGGGTCGAGGGACGGCCGCCCGTCGGTCTTCCCCAGGCGCCGTCAGGAAGCTGGACCAGGAGCAGCTTGTCCTGGATGCCGGCCAGCGACAGCTCCGAGTCGTCGTGAACGCCCAATGGGAAGTCGTCCAGCTCGGCAACCGCACCCTCGAGCGCCGCTGCGTCGTAGGGCTGCACCCCAAACTCGCTCGGGTCGGGCGGGTCGTCGCCGGGCATGATCACCAGCGCCCCGGCGACGTCGCGGCCGTAACGGGCGAGCAGGCCGAAGGCGTCGGTGACCGGCAGGGCCGCCTGTTGGGCCAGCGCCTGCAGCGCCTGCCCCTCCGGCAGTAGGCCCACGCAGAACGGGAGTGCGTCGGCCGGCCTCGAATCGAGCGGCAGCGAGCAGGAGAGGAGTGGGCTGTTCAAGGGCCAGCGCTCGAGCGCCTCCTCGGTGTAGCGACAGCGGATTCGCTCCCCTGCCGTCTCGAGATCGGCAACTCGGACCCCGTCGAGCCAGACGCCGAGACGCCTATCGCGGCGGGCCATCTTCGTCACCCAGGGTCACGGTAACGTCCGCACCCAACCTACGCAGGGCATGCAGGGTGCGTTCCAGAGCGAGGGTCGAGGAGCCGGCCTCCAACTCGGAAAGGTAGGAGCGCTTGATCCCAAGCTCCTGGGCTAGGCGCTCTTGAGTCCAGCCGCGCTTGCGGCGCGCCCCCGCGATGGCCCGGCCGAAGTCGGCCGGAGCGCGAACCCGCCAGCGAAGGCCGGGTTGTTCGTTCGTCGACATAACCCGACAATAGCGCAAAAACAAATGCCGTCGCGATATTCCGACCTTGTCTGGAAGGATGCCGTTCGTCGAAAAATCTCGACGGCAGTTTCCGGCCTAGAACCTAATCCGTACCGATTACGCACGGCTTCGTTTAGATTGCCCGACGTTTGATGAACAAAAGGGGGAACTTTCTGATGAAGGCGACGGGGACCGTTCCACTTCTGGCCGTGCTGAGCCTGTTGCTCGCGTGCGGCACCGCGCAGGGGCGGAATCTCAGCGCGAGCCTCGCCGAAGCCGAACAGAGGGTCGCGGCCGCCGAAGCCGACGTCTCCGCCAAGCAGCAGCAGCTAGACGATGCCCGAGCCCGGTATGGCAACGCGACCAAGCGGGCGGCTGCCCCGGTCGACCGCCTGAACGACAGCCGCGCCGAGGTTCAGCGACTTCGCCGCGACCTCGCCGGGGAAGAGCGAGCCGCCCATGGGCGGATCTCCGCGATCGAGCGGCAGCGCCAGCAGGAAGAAGACGGCCACGACGAAGAAGTGCGCACCGGGATGGGCTTCGGGCTCGCGGCCCTCGTCGCCGCCCTGATCGCCCTCGCCTGGGGCTGGTTCCGGGCCACCGAGCCGGTCGCGGCGCTCACCCGGCTGGAGCTGGGTCAAGCGATCGGGCTCTGCGTCGGGGGCGGGTTGCTGCTCGTAATCGTGGGGGCGATACTCGGCAGCTCGAGGGGCGCGCTGGGGTCGCTGGGGTCGTTCATCTTCTGCCTGGGCCTGGTCCTTCCCACGGCCCTCCTGCTGGCGCGCCACTCGGCCGAAGTACAGAAGGGACGTTCGCGAGCTCTGCTCCGTCGCGAGAGGCTGCCCGCCTGGACCTCGCTGGCAACGGCCGGTCTGATGTTCGTGCTCTTCCTCGCCGGCGCTGGCTCGGCGCTCGTCGCCGACGATGCCTCCTCGCAACCGGTCTCGGCGCAGCTTCGCGAAGAAGCGGTTGCGGCATCGCGGGGGGCGGGGGCGGAAGAGATGCAATCGGCGCGAGCGGCGCTTGCCACGGCACGGCGGCGGGCGGCCCGGCCCGTCTCGCGACGCGAAGCGGCCAGGAGCACGGTGGCCGATGCGCGAGGTGCCCTGAGGGACTCCCAAACCCAGCTTGTCTCCGCCCGCGGCAACCAGCGCTCCTACTCGCGACAACTCGCCGCCCAGGAATCGAAGGAAGCGCGCGAAGCCGAACGGGAAGCGGAGTTGGTGGCGATCGAAGAAGAAGAGCTCGCCGAACAGGAAGAAGAACTGGCGTCCGAATGCAATCCGAACTACAGCGGCTGCCTCGACCCGAACTCCTACGACTACGACTGCGCCAGCGGCAGCGGCGACGGGCCCGACTACACCGGCACCGTCGAAGTCCTCGGCTACGACGAATACGGCCTCGACGACGACGGCGACGGGATCGGGTGCGAGTACGGATGAGGCGGAGCTTCGCCCCGCGAGCGGCAGTCCTTGGCGGCACGCCGCAACGGGAGCGACGGGACTCGAACCCGCGACCTCCGGCGTGACAGGCCGGCGCTCTAACCAACTGAGCTACGCCCCCGTGGGGTGCTTCGGATGGGCCGGCTGGAGCGGCCCGGGGGGCAAATCTAGCGGTTGGCGGGGGGCGGCGGGCTTTGGGAGGGGCGGGCGTGGGGGCGTGGCTGGGTTTCGAGGGCCGTGCGGGCTACGAGGCCGGCGGAGCCGAGCAGGAGGAAGAGGAATCCCCAGCCGGGGGAGCCCATCAGGGTCGCCAGGAGGGCGAGGCCGATCGCGGCGTAGAAGAGGATCAGGAGGCCCTCCAGGAGCTTCTCGGTGGATCGCAGGTCGAACGGCACGGGAGAAGATTCGGCGGGTGGTGGCGGTTCCCTGCCGGACGGGTCAGGCGGCGGCGGGCTCGGTGTGGGCGAGCTCGGGAACGGCGAGGGGGGCCTCGGCGGCGGCGATCTCCTCGAGCAGCTCGCGCAGGGCGGCGATCCGCTCGGCGCCGTAGCGCGCAGCCCAGCGCTTCTCGACCTTGGCGAACAGCTTGCGGCCGTGGGACTGGGCCGCTTCGCCGCGCTCGGTGAGGCAGATCAGCTTCGCCCGCCGGTCGTCGGGATCGGGGATGCGCTGCGCGTAGCCGCGCTCGACCAGGTCGTCGACGATCTCCCCCACCGACTGCTTGGTCAGCTTCGCCCGCTCGGCGATGTCGGTCAGGCGCAGGCCCTCCCCCTGGACGAAGCGGAAGACGCAGCCGTGGGTGGGCCGGATGTCGCCGAACTCAGAGCGCTCCAGCTCCGCCCGGAACTCGGCGAAGAGGGCCTCGGAGGCGATGTCGAGCAGCCCCGGGAGGGGGATCCAGTTGAAGTCGTTCTTCGCGCCGGGAGTCATTTCGTCAGGAAGCCTGATAAGGTCGCCGAGTTGTAAGGGAGCCTTACAAGGTTGCCTTACGAATTGTACTCGATACCCAGGAGACCTCAGATGGAACCGACCCTCGCGGCGAACAGCAGCCCCGGCGCCACCGATCGCAAGTGGTGGACGCTGGGCGCGGTCTGCGTCGCCACCTTCATGCTTCTGCTCGACATCACCGTGGTCAACACGGCGCTGCCCGCGATCCAGCAGGACCTCGGCGGCAGCTTCACCGACCTGCAGTGGGTGATCGACGCCTACGCGCTCTCGCTGGCGGCGCTGGTGCTGACCGCCGGCTCGCTCGCCGACCGCCTCGGCCGCCGCCGCGTCTTCGCGATCGGCCTCGGCATCTTCTCCGTCGCCTCGCTGCTCTGCGCGCTGGCGCCGGACCCGACCTTCCTCAACCTCGCCCGCGGCCTGCAGGGCGTCGGCGGCGCAGTGATGTTCGCGGTCTCCCTGGCGCTGGTCGCCCAGGAGTTCCCCAGCGGCCCCGAACGGGGAATGGCGATGGGGATCTACGGCGGCACGATCGGGATCGCGGTCGCGGTCGGCCCGCTGGTCGGCGGCGTCCTCACCGACTGGGTGGGCTGGGAGGCGGTCTTCCTGATCAACGTGCCGATCGGGCTGGCGGCGATCGCGGTCACCTACTGGAAGGTCGCCGAGTCCCGCGATCCGAACGCGACCCGGATCGACTGGGGCGGCCTCGTCACCTTCTCCAGCGCGCTCTTCCTGCTGGTGCTAGCGCTGGTCCGCGGCAACGACGAGGGCTGGGGCAGCGCCCCGATCGTCTCCCTCTTCGCCGCCGCGGCGGCGCTGATGGCGGCCTTCTTCGCGATCGAGCGGCGGGTCGCCGAGCCGATGCTGCCGCTCGCCTTCTTCCGCCGCCGCGCCTTCACCGGCGTGCAGCTGGCGGCCTTCGCCGTCTCGGGATCGATGTTCGCGTTGTTCCTCTACCTGACGCTCTTCCTGCAGAGCTTCCTCGGCCTCTCGCCGATCGAAGCGGGGCTGCGCTACCTGCCGATCACCGTCGCCTCGTTCGTCGTCGCGCCGCTCTCCGGGATGGCGCTGGCGAAGATCCAGGCGCGCTACCTGATGGCCGGCGGCCTGGCGCTGACCGGGCTCGGCCTGCTGCTGATGTCCGGCCTGCAGCTGGACTCGGAGTGGACCGCGCTGCTGCTCGGCTTCCTGGTCAGCGGCGTCGGGGTCGGCCTGCTGAACCCGGTGATCGCCGACGTCGCCCTCAGCGTCGTGCCGAAGGAGCAGAGCGGGATGGCGGCCGGGATCAACGACACCTTCCGCCAGGTCGGGATCGCGGTCGGGATCGCCGCCTGGGGCGCGATCTTCCTCGGCGCCGGAGCCTCCAAGACGCAGTCGGTAGCCGGCGGCTCGCTCGACCACGACCAGGCGCGGAACCTGGTCGAGGCGACCTCGTCGGGGGCGCTGCCGCAGGCGGTGGCGGGGCTGCCCGAGGGCGTCCGGGACGGGGCGCGGAACGCGGCCGAACAGGGGTTCATCCACGGGCTGAACGAGATCCTCCTGCTGGGGGCGCTGCTCTCGTTCGCCGGATCGGTGCTGGCGCTGTGGCTGGTGCGCGAGAGCGACATCGAGCGCGAGACGCTGGTGGACACCGCTTTCGAGGTTGAGCCGGAGCCGGCTCGGGCTTAGGCGACGTGGGGGCCGGGTGCGATGATCTTGCGGATGCGGCGCCTTTTACTCCTGCTCACCGTGACCATCGCCTTATCTGCACCTGCTGCTGCCGGCGCGGCGGAACGGACGGTCAGCGTCAGCGCGACGGTTGCACGGCAGGTTCCCAACGACGCTGCCGAAGTCCGGTTTGCGGTGAGCAAGGAACGGCCTGGGCGCGCTGCCGCATTGCGCATCGTCGGCGCGCGAGTGCAGGCGGTGATTGCGGCGGCGCAGCGGACCCCGGGGGTCGGGGCTGGCGACGTCACCACCGGCTCGATTTCGGTGCGGCGGGTCGAGCGCGGCGAGCGGCCCGTCTACCGGGCGAGCGAGGGAGTCAGGGTCATCACCCACAGCCCGGAAGCGGCAGGCGATTTGGTTGCGGCGGGAGTTGCCGCGGGCGCGACGAGTACCCGGGGTCCCAGGTTCTTCGTCGGCGACCGGGAAACCGCCTACAACGCCGCCTTGGTCGAAGCTTTGGAGAGGGCCAGGACGAAGGCCGGGCTGCTGGCCGCGGCGGCCGGCGCCAGGCTCGGGCCGGCGCTGACGATTGCCGAGAGCGGCGGGGTCACCGCTCTCCCCGCCCCCAACGCCTCCGAGCCGGCGGGCAAGGATGCCCCGGCGCCCCCGGTGAAGCCGGGCAGGTCGAGCGTCGAAGCGACCGTTTCCGCGACCTTCGCGCTGGAATAGCCGGCGGGATGAGGCTGCTGACCTTCGACGCGGGTGACGGGGCGCGGGCCGGGGTGCTCGAGGACGGGCGGGCGCTCGACGCCTGGGCGCTTCTGGGGGAGCCCCACCGCGGGAGCCTCAGGGAGCTGATCGCGGAGGGGAGGATCGACGACCTGCGCAGTCGCATCGGGAATTCCGGCGCCCCCTCCCATCCCCTTTCAGCGGTGCGGCCGCTGCCGCCGATTCCGGACCCGGAGAAGATCGTCTGCATCGGGTTGAACTACCGCAAGCACGCGGCGGAGGTTGGGGTCGACGTCGAGGCGCTGCCGGAGGTGCCGACGATCTTCGCCAAGTACGCGAACGCGCTGGTGGCGGACGGGGCGACGGTGCGGGCGCCGACCGGGAAGACCGACTACGAGGCGGAGGTCGCGTTCGTGGTCGGCCGGCGGGCGAAGGACGTCGGCGAGGCCGAGGCGCTCGATCACGTCGCCGGGTACACGCTGCTCAACGACCTCTCGGCGCGCGACCTGCAGGGGGCGACGCCGCAGTGGATGCCGGGCAAGGTCTTCGACGGCTCGGCGCCCTGCGGGCCCTACCTGGTGACGCCCGACGAGGCCGGGCCGCATGACCGGATCGAGATCGCCCTCACCCTCAACGGCGAGGAGATGCAGAGCGGCGGCACCGACGACCTGATCTTCAGCGTCCCTCAGCTCGTCGCGCAGCTCTCGAAGCTGATGACGCTCGAGCCCGGCGACATCGTCTCCACCGGCACCCCCGAGGGCGTCGGGATGGGGCGCAAGCCGCGCGTCTGGCTCGCCGACGGCGACGAGATCGTCGTCTCCTCGCCGACGCTGGGCCGGCTGACGACGCGGATCGCCGCATAGTCATTCGCCTGTTCCTTATCGGTCTCTAGCACCAAGAAGGAACAGGCGAATGACTAGCGGGGGCTTCCGTCCGGCGGGATCTCGTAGGCCTTCGCCGGCAGGCTCGCCGAGAGCGGGCGGGTCGCCTGCTTGGCGCGGCCGGCGACCGCGGTGCTGGCGCCGGCGGCGGTCCAGCGGGGGCGGTAGGGGGTGAAGGCGAGGAGGGCGTTCCAGGTGTCGGTGTCGACGATGCCGTTGGCCGGCAGGCCGCGGGCTTCCTTGAAGAGGCGGACGGCGCGGGCGGTCTGGCGGCCGAAGACGCCGGTGATCGGAAGTTCGGCGCCGGCGGCGACGAGGTGCTCCTGCGCCCAGACGACCATGTCGCCGCTGGCCTTGCGCTTCAGCAGCGGGTGGACGACTTCGAGGCGGTAGCCGGCGACCGGCTGCTGGGCGCTGTCGGCGCCGACCGCCCCCCACTCCTGGCCGTTGGTCTCCTGCCACGACCACCAGCTCGGCGGCAGGCCGCCGTAGCTGGCGGAGAAGCGGCGGAAGAGCCTGATCGCGGCGCTGCCGGGGGCTTCGTAGGTCTGGCCGAGCGGGTAGATCGGGTGGCCGTAGATGCGGTTGTAGAGGTAGGTGTGCTCGAAGACCGTCCGCACCGAGGTGCCGATCGTCTTCCAGTACATCTGCGGCTGGTTGTAGGTGGCGCCGCCCGGGCCGAGGAAGACCGAGTAGGGGAAGGAGGGGTGGTAGTCGACGTACGGGAAGGCGGCGAGGCCCAGCGGGTAGGCGTCGCCGATGCGGGCGCGCAGGGCGCGGACGTAGAGGTCGGCGGCGGCGTACTTGCCCTCGTAGTCGGCCTCGGCGTCGATCACGAAGCAGTCGGCCCCCTTCTTCACCGCCGCGGCGGCGACCCTGGCCTCGGCGAGCGGGCTGTCGCCGTAGACGAACTGCCAGGCGCAGACGCTGAGGCCGCCGCGGTGCAGGGCCTTGACCAGGCCGCGGTTGAACTGGCTCCAGGCGCCGCTCCCGTCCCCCGCCTTTATGTAGACCGTGCCGACGTCGTTGCGCCTGGCGCGGGCGAGGATCGCGCCGACGCTGCCACCCTCCGAGCGCGAGACGTACCAGACCCACATCCCCTGGCGGTCGAAGGGGCTGTTGCTGACGTTGCCGCCGGATTCGACCTCGCCGGCGCCGCCGGTCGCGCCCGGCGCCGCGTTTGCGAGCGTGGCCGCGACAAGCGCGGCAAGGACGAGCAGCAGCGCCAGCGCGCCGCGTCGTCTGCGGGTCGGGGTCCTCACGTCTGCTTTGAACACGTTGGTTGCCGGGGCGCTGCGGGTCGTTCGGATCCGCCCGTCCGGCTTAACATCGACAGCCTCGCGCAAGCCCCCACCACCGACCCGCCCATCGCCCCCTCCCGCAAGATCCTGTGCGCCGTCGAACCGGAACCGCGACCTTCCGCCTGCGCCCGGTCCGCGCCGTCGGCTGCAGCGGCGGCGGCCCCGGCCTCGTCACCAACGGGGCCCCCGGACCGCAACCTCGTCGCCCTCACCTTCGACGACGGCCCCAGCGACTACACCGACGACTTCCTCCGCGTCCTGCGCGAGAAGGACGCGGAGGCGACCTTCTTCGAGGTGGGGCAGGCGATGCCGGGGCACCAGGAGGCGATGGGGCAGAACCTGGCCCAGGGCAGCGAGATCGGCGACCACACCATGGACCACGTCGAACTGCCCGACTACGCGCAGATCGCCGGCGCCGCCGCACGGCTCGAGGACTACACCCGCTTCCGGCCCTGCCTCTTCCGCCCGCCGGGCTCGATCGTCGTCATGCACGACGGCGGCGGACCGCGCGGCGAGACCCTGGCGGCGCTGCCGCGGATCGTCGACACCCTGCGCGGCCGCGGCTACCGCTTCGCCACCGTCTCCGAGCTGCACGGCGGCCGGATGATCCACAGGCCCCAAGGCTGATCCAGATTGACATCCCTTTCCGTAGGTCAAGGGCGATGAGGATCGCGATCGTCGGAACCGGCGTCTCCGGGCTGACGGCTGCCCACAAGCTGGCGCCCGAGCACGAGATCGTCGTCTACGAGGCAGGCGACCGGATCGGGGGTCACACCAACACGGTGCCGGTCGAGGCCGAGGAGGGAACCCACTGGATCGACACCGGGTTCATCGTCTTCAACGACCGCAACTACCCCAGATTCGAAGCGCTGCTGGCGGAGCTCGGCGTCGCCAGCCAGCCGTCCCACATGAGCTTCTCGGTCTCCGACGGCCGCGGCCGCTTCGAGTACTCCGGCACCCCGTGGGGCCTCTTCGCCCGTCCCTCCCACCTGCTCAGCCCGACCTTCCTCGGGATGCTGCGCGACTGGCGCCGCTTCAACCGCGAAGCGCGGGCGCTGATCGGGATGAACGGGACCGCGCCCTCGCTCGGACACTGGCTCGAGCAGCAGGGCTTCTCCCGGCACTTCGTCGAGCGGCTGATCGTCCCCCAAGCCTCCGCGGTCTGGTCCGCTGACCCGGCGCAGATGTGGAGCTTCCCGGCCAGCTTCATGGCCGAGTTCTTCGAGAACCACGGGATGTACAGCCTCCGCGACCGTCCCAGTTGGCGGACGGTGAGCGGCGGCTCGCGCAGCTACGTCGAAGCGATCGTCGCGCCCTGGCGCGACCGGGTGCGGCTGCGAGCGCCGGTGCGGCGGATCGAGCGCCTCCCGGACGGGGTGCGGATCGAGGCCGACGGCTGCGAGAGCGAGGAGTTCGACCAGGTCGTGATCGCCTCCCACTCCGACCAGGCGCTGGCGATGCTCGCCGACCCGAGCGAGGCCGAGCGCGAGATCCTCGGCGCCATCCCCTACCAGGCAAACGAAGCCGTCCTCCACACCGACGCCTCGCTGATGCCGCGCCGTCGCGCCGCCTGGTCGAGCTGGAACTTCCACCTCGGCGACGAGCCGGCGCGGGGGACGACCGTCACCTATTGGATGAACCACCTGCAGCGACTGCGCTCGCGGCGCCACTACTTCGTCACCCTCAACCGCGGCGAGGAGATCGACCCGGGGAAGGCGATCCGCCGCATCTCCTACGACCACCCGGTCTACACCGCCGAGGGCGTGGCGGCGCAGGCGCGGCACGCCGAGATCTCCGGTCCGGACCGCCGAACCCACTACGCCGGCGCCTACTGGGGGTGGGGCTTCCACGAGGACGGCGTCGTCAGCGCGCTGCGAGTCTGCGACGCGATCGCCGCCGCGGCGCCCGACGGGGAGCTGCTCGCGGCATGAGCGCCTCGGCGGTGTACGAGGGGACGGTGCGGCATCGGCGCTTCGAACCGGTCGAGCACTCGTTTCGCTACCGGCTCTTCCTCATGTACCTCGACCTCGGCGAGCTGCCCGAGGTGCTCTATCCCTACCCGCTCTTCTCCGCCCGCCGCGCCGCCCCGGCCCGCTTCCGCCGCGCCGACTTCATGGGCAACCCGGCCCGGCCGCTCGACGAGTGCGCGCGCGAGGCGGTCGCCGCCGCGACCGGGGAGCGACCTGCGGGCCCGGTCCGCCTGCTGACCGGCCTGCGCTACCTCGGCCACTCCTTCAACCCGGTCTCCTTCTATTACTGCTTCGGAGAGGGCGGCGAACGGGTAGAGGCAGTTGTGGCCGAGGTTCGGAACATCCCCTGGGGCGAGCGACATCCATACGTCTTGGCGCGGGGCGGACGGCGGGGCACGGTGCTTGGCGAGGAGCTAGAGAAGACCTTCCACGTCTCCCCGCTGATGGGCCTGGACCAGACCTACTCCTTCCGCGCCTCGGAGCCCGGCGAGAGCATCGCCGTCCACATCGAGTCCCGCCCCCGCGAGACCGCGGAGTCCCTCCCCGCCGAGACCGCAAAAAGGCCCCCTCAGGGGGCCTTTTTGCGGTCTCGGCACGCGGGGAAGACGTTTGACGCGACGCTCAGTCTGCGGCGGCGGGAGCTCTCCGGGCGCACGCTGGCCGGGATGCTGGCTCGCTACCCGGCGATGTCGCTGCAGGTGGTGGCGAGGATCTATGCGCAGTCGCTGCGGCTGAAGCTGAAGGGGGCGAAGTACCACCCGCACCCGGACGGCAGTCGCCCGCGGGGGTTCATCTCGCCATGAGCGCGGTCGCGACCCGCCCGGCCGCCCGCGACGCGCTCGCCCGCGCCGGCGTCGGCGCCGTCCTCGGCCGCGTGCGCAATGGCCGCATCGACGTCGTCGAAGGCGGGCGGGAACGTAGCTTCGGCCCGCCCGACGCGGAACTGACGGCGACGGTCCGCATCAACGACCCGGGCGCCTGGCGCGACCCGCTGCACGGCAGCGTCGGCCTCGGCGAGGGCTACGTCGAGGGCCGCTGGGAGACCGACGACCTCGTCGCCCTGATCCGGATCGCCGCCCGCGAGCTGCGCGAGATGGACGGCGTCCGGCGCGCCGTCGCCCTGCCCCGCGGCCTCTGGCACCGCGTCCGCCACCTCGTCCCCGAGAACACCCGCGCCGGGTCGCGCCGCAACATCTCCGCCCACTACGACCTCGGCAACGACCTCTTCGCCGCTTTCCTCGACGAGCGGATGATGTACTCCTGCGCCTACTTCGCCGACGACACGATCAGCCTCGAGGGGGCCCAGGTGGCGAAGCTCGACCGGATCTGCGACCGCCTCCGGCTCGGGCCCGAGAACCACCTCCTGGAGATCGGCACCGGCTGGGGCGGGATGGCGATCCACGCCGCGCGGCGCAGCGGCTGCCGGGTGACGACGACGACGATCTCCCAGCAGCAGTTCGACCTGGCGAGCCGGCGCGTGCGCGAGGCCGGCCTCGAGGGCCAGGTCACCGTCCTGCTCCAGGACTACCGCGACCTCGAGGGTCGCTTCGACCGGCTGGTCAGCGTCGAGATGATCGAGGCGGTCGGCTGGCAGTACTTCGACGACTACTTCCGCCGCTGCGACGAGCTGCTCGCCGACGACGGCCTGATGCTGCTGCAGGCGATCACGATCGACGACCGCATCTACGAGCTGGAGAAGGCGGCGAGGAGCTTCGCCAACACCCACGTCTTCCCCGGCGGCTGCCTGCCCTCGGAGGGGATGATCGGCGGCTGTCTGGAGCGGGTGACCTCGATGAAGCAGGTCTGGCGCGACGACATCACCGCCCACTACCCGCCGACCCTGGCCGAGTGGCGCCAGCGCTTCTTCGCCGCCTGGGAGCGGCTGCGCGAGCGCGGCTACGACGAGCGCTTCCGGCGGCTCTGGGACTTCTACCTGAGTTCCTCGGAGGCGGGCTTCCGCGAGCGGCGGATCGGCGACGTGCAGGCACTCTTCGCCAAGCCGGGCGCGCGGTGAGCGCCGGCGCCGGGAAGGCTGGCCGCGAGCCGCTGCTGCTGATCCACGGGCTCGGCGGCACCCGCAGCATCTGGGAGCCGACGATCCCGCTGCTGGAGGGCGAGCGCGAGGTGCACGCGATCGACATGCCCGGGTTCGGGGAGACGCCGCCACTGCCGCCCGAGGTCGAGCCGACCGCCGCCAACCTGGCGCGGGCCGTGCACGAGGAGTGCGCCCGGAACGGGGTCGAGCGCCCCCACGTCGCCGGCAACTCGCTCGGCGGCTGGGTGGCGCTGGAAATGGGCCGCTTCGGCTGGGCGGCCTCGGTGACGACCCTCTCCCCCGCCGGCCTCTGGTCGCGCCCGCTGGGCGATCCCGCCGAGGGCGGCGCCCGCATGCTGCTGCAGGGCTCGCCCTGGGTGAAGGCGGCGCGCCCGTTCCTCTCCCTCGCCCTCCAGTTCCCGCAGACCCGCCATGCCGCCTTCCAGTCGATCGCCGCCCACCCGGAGCGGATCCCGCCCGACGCGGCGCGGGCGCTGGTCCTCGGCTGGCTCGACGGCGAGGGCTACGACGCCGCCAACCGGGCGATGCGCAACCACGTCTTCGACCCGGCCGGGTATCCGGAGGACGTGCCGGTGACGATCGCCTGGTGCGAGCGCGACCGCCTGCTCGGACCGCCGAAGCCCCACCGCCGCCCCGCCGGCGCCCGCTTCCTCGTCCTCCCCGGCGTCGGCCACACCCCCACCTGGGACGACCCCGAGCTGGTGGCGCGAACGCTGCTCGAGGGCAGCGCGACCTCAGTCGCCCCGCCCGATCCCGGACGTGTCTGAGTTTGACCCTCACATTTGACGGTTAACCTCAGACACCCCCCACAGCACGGACCCGAGGAGGAGAAGTGATCGTCGAGAGGACCGAGAACCCGATGTGGCTGTCGAACGCCTACCTGGTCGCCGACCCCGGGCGCGGCACCGGCGTCCTGATCGACGGCAACGACGAGCTGGGACCGCTGCTCGAGCGGGCCGAGCGCGACGGGGTCGAGATCACCCACATCCTCGTCACCCACCCCCACGGCGACCACGTCGCCGGGCTCACCGAGGCGCGGGCCCAGGTCGGCAATCCGCCGCTGGTCGCCCACGAGGCCTGCGCGGCGGAGCTCGACGAGGAGGTCGAGATCGTCCTCGGCGACGGCGAGAAGCTCGACGCCGGCGGGCTCGAGATCGAGGCGATCTTCACCCCCGGCCACGCCGCCGGCCACCTCGCCTTCCTCGTCAACGGCACCGACGTCTTCACGGCCGACGTCCTCTTCAAGGGAACGGTGGGCGGGACGATGGCCCCCGGCGCCAGCGGCTTCGCCGACCTGAAGTCCTCGGTGATGCGGCTGCTGGAGCTGCCGCCCAACACCACCGTCCATCCCGGCCACCGCGAGCCGACGACGATCGCCGCCGAGTGGGAGGGCAACCCCTTCGTGCGGATCTGGCGCGGCCTCGACTCGACCGGCGAGGAGGAGGTCACCGTCTGGGGCCGCCCCGCGACCCTGAAGCTCTGGGCCCCCGACTACGACGGCGGCAACAAGGCCTGGGTCGTCTTCGGCGACTCCGGCGAGGACGCCATCGTCGGCGGCTCCCAGGTCGAGCGTGGCTGACGCCGAGGCCGCCGGTCAGCGCGGCGGCAGGACGCGGAAGGCGTAGCGGTTGCGGAGCTTGCGGCTGAAGGCGGTCTCGGCGGCGCCGAGGCTGTCGGTGGCGCGGGCGAAGACGACGTAGCGGCCGGGAGGCAGCCGGCGCTTCAGTTTGAAGCTCCACTGCGCCTTGCCCTTGGCCGCGAGCCAGCGCTGGGGGCACTGCCCGGCCCTGATCTTGACCTGCTCGAACCTGCCCTTCGCGTTCTTCATCGCGAAGCAGCGGATGCCCGGCGGGCGCCGCGAATCCCTGATCCCTGCCAGGGGGAAGCCCTTGATCCGCTTGACGACCGCGATCTCGACCCTCCCGACCCCGTTGCCGTCGGCATCGGCGGCCGCACCCGAGAACCGCTTCAGCTTCGCCGCGGCGACCTTTCTCGGCACCGCCTTCATCCGCGCGTGCGGCGGCTGGTTCGGAGAGGGTGACGCCACCGGCTCTTTGTTACCGAGGACGCGGGTGACCTCGGTGCTGGTCTGACCGCCGCCGACGAACGCGGTGCTCAGCAGGACCAGCCGTTCTTCGGAGTCGAGCGCCGCGTCCTCGAAGTAGTCGTCGATCGGCGGGCTCGGGGGCAGCAGCGTCCGGCCGCCGCTGCCGAAGGTCTGGTCGAGGATGCCGAGTGGCTCCAGCCCCAGCGCCTGCAGCGCCGAGGCGCCGCCGGACCTGTAGTCCCCGGCGAGCAGCAGCCGCCCGCCGGGGGTCCGCTCGATCGCTCCGGCTTCCGATTCGTCGCCGAGCCGGCGGGAGAAGATCCCCGATTTCCCGTCGCCGAAGAGATCGCTCAACTCGCCGTCGGGCCGGTAGGCGATCGCGGCCGACGTCGACTGCGCGAGCGGCGGCGTGCCGACCAGCTCGAAGCCGTAGCCGGAGGCGACGATGCCTCCGTCCGGGAGGAGGACGAAGTCCGCGAGCCTTCCCTGCGCGCCGCCGGCGCCTTCGATCGGCGTGTTGACGATCCCGTCGCCGCCGCCGAAGGCGGGATCCGGCAGGCCCGCCGCCGTCAGCTGCACGAGCGTGAACCCGTTGCCGGCACCGGCGCCGGTCGAGTCGCCGACCAGGATCCGGCCGTCGGGACGCTCTGCGATCGCCACCCCTTCGTCGAATTCGTCCGGGGAGGCTTCGACGACCAGCGTGCCGGTGCCGTTGAAGGCGGGATCGGGTTCGCCGTTGGCCTTCAGCACCGCGACGCCGGCACCTTCCTTGTCGGCGGGCAGGTCCGTCCTGCCGGTGGCGAGGATGTGGCCGCCCGGACCGATAGCGACCGCTTCGGCCTCGTCGAAGGCGGCGCCCACCGGCACCGTTTCGATCCCGTCGCCGCCGCCGAAGCCGCCGTCCGGCGACCCGTCGGCGTTGAAGCGGGCGATCAGGAAGTCGAAGGTCAGCCCCACTTTCGCCGCCCCCGCGACGACGATCCTGCCGTCGGGCTGGACCGCGACCGTCCTTGCCTCCGCCCCGCCGGGGACCGGGACGACGACCTTGCCGCCCTGGCCGAAGCCCGGATCGATCTGGCCGTCCGCCAGCAGGCGCACCAGCAGCAGGCTGCCGGGGGCTTCGCCGCCGGCGAGGAGGATCTTCGAGTCCGGCTGCACCGCCACTCCCTTGATCAGGTACTGCTCATCGCCGGTGAGCAGGCGGACGCTGCCGCCGTTGCCGAAGGTCGGGTCGAGCTGACCCGGCGCGGCGCCGGCCGCGGCGGGCGCGACCAGGGCGGCGGCGATCAAGCTCAGCAGAAACGAGCGCGCGCGGAACATGTGGTGACGGTAATCCATCCCCGAGGCGCACGGTGGTTCACGCATCGGGGTGACAGCCGACGCAATTCACGCACGACCTTTAGCCATTCCGACGCTTTTGGACGAATGTGCGATATAGGGATTGCACGTTTGTCTCCACACTTCACCAATGGCGACTGACGTGCAGGAATTCTTTTTCAACTGGTACCCGGTCTTCGGGGTCCTCTTCATGTCGATCCTCTGCTTCGTCTTCCTGAAAATGATGCGAGGGATGATGGGGTCGACCAAGCCGGAGACGGTGAAGGCGTCCCGCACCGCACCGGTGCTTTGGGAGCAGGTCCAGGGAGTGGACGCCGCCAAGGAGGAGCTGATGGACGTCGCCGCCTGGCTCCGCGAACCCGACCGCTTCTCGGCGCTCGGCGCGCAGGCCCCGCGCGGCGTCCTCCTCCACGGCCCGCCCGGGACCGGCAAGACGATGCTCGCCCGCGCCGTCGCCGCCCAGGCCGGCGTCGACTTCTATGCCGCCTCGGGCTCGAGCTTCGTCGAGATGTTCGTCGGCCGCGGCGCGGCCCGGATCCGCCGCCTCTTCAAGGAGGCGCGCAAGTCCGGCCGCGCCGTGATCTTCATCGACGAGCTCGACGCGATCGGCGGCTCCCGCTCCAGCGGCGGCGGCGACGGCGGCACCAGCGAGCGCGAGCAGGCTCTGAACCAGTTGCTGGTCGAGCTCGACGGCTTCGAGAAGGACCCGGGGATGGTGATCGTGATCGCCGCCTCCAACCACGTCGAAAAGCTCGACAGGGCGCTGCTGCGCCCCGGCCGCTTCGACCGCCTCGTGCTGGTCGCCCCGCCCGACCGCGCCGGCCGCGAGGCGATCCTCCGCAGCCACGCCCGCAACAAGCCGCTCGCCCCCGACCTCGACCTCGGCGACGTCGCCCGCAAGACGACCGGGATGACCGGCGCCCAGCTCGCCAACTCGCTCAACGAGGGGGCGATCATCGCCGGCCGCGCCGGCCGCTTCTACATGACCCGCGAGGACCTCGACGAGGCGCTGCTGCGCCAGGCCGTCGGCTCCCAGCAGGCGCGCCGCCTCAACGCCAAGGAGCGGCGGATCGTCGCCTACCACGAGGCCGGCCACGCGCTCTGCCGCAGGCTGCTCGGCCTCGACCCGCCGGAGATCCTCAGCATCGTCCCCCGCGGGCCGGCGCTCGGCTTCGTCGCCCACTCGCCGCAGGAGGACAGCTACCTGAAGTCCCGCGACGAGCTGCTCGACGAGGTGGTGACGCTGCTGGGCGGCCGCGCCGCCGAGGAGATCGTCCTCGGCGAGTCCTACTCGGGCGCCTCCGACGATCTCAACCGGGTCCACCTGGTCTGCAAGCAGATGGTCTCCGAATTCGGGATGGGGGTCGCGCTCGACCACGACGGGCCGGCGCCGATCGCGCTGCCGACCGGCGACTACGCCGTCTCCGACCAGACCCGCCGCGAGGTCGACCAGGCCGCGGTCACCCTCGCCCGCGAGGCCTACCGCCGCGCCCGCGCCCTGCTCTCGGCCAACCTCGAGGTGCTCGACCACCTCGCCGTCCTCGCGCTCGAGCGGGAGACGCTGACCCGGGAGGAGCTCGACGAGATCTTCGACGCGCACGAGCTGCGCGGCCTCGCCGCTCCCGGCTCCGGCGCGGCGCTCGTGGCGATGAGCCGCGGGACGGCCGATGCCGGAACCGGTCTAGATCATTCGGCCTAATTGTCACCCGTGAGTTAGACTGCCTGACCAGACGGCCAGTGAGCGACTCGGATTACTACTTCGCCCCAGGCCGATCGACGGTTCGGCGGGTTCACGGCGAGCGGTCGGTCGGTCTCCTCTACGGGCAGCGGGCGCTGCTGATCGGGGCGCTGGAACCGCTCACCTACACCGGCACGATGCTCAGCACCAACGCCGGCGACCACCCCTTCACCCGCCTCGCCCGCACCGCCAAGATCCAGGAGACGGTCTTCCTCGGCACCAGGGCCGAAGCCGACAAGGCGCTGGCCGCGGTCCACCGCCTGCACGAGCGGATCAAGGGCGAGCTGCCCGAGGCGGCCGGCGCCCACGCCGCCGGCGCCCCCTACTCGGCCTTCGACCCCGAGCTGATGCTCTGGACGCTGGCGGTGATCGCCGACTCCGGCCGGGCGATGTACGAGACGATGGCGCGGCCGCTGAGCGCCGCGGAGCGCGAGGCGCTCTGGCAGGACTACGTCCGCTTCGGCGAGCTCTTCGGCCTGCCGCGGGATGCGGTGCCCGCCAGCTACCCCGAGTTCCGCGCCTGGTTCGACGGCAAGCTCGCCTCGCCCGACCTGCACGCGACCGAGCACGCGCTGGAGATGGCGCCGCTGGTCGCCTTCCGCCAGCCGGTGCCGCTGCCGGCCCGCCTCAACCTGGAGACGCAGAACCTGATCGTCAAAGGGACGCTGCCGCCCCGCGTCCGCGAGATCTTCGGCATCCGCTGGACCGCCGCCCACCAGCGCGCCTTCCGCTCGGTCACCGCCGCCCATCGCGGCGCCCGCCACGCGATGCCGCGGCAGCTGCGCCGCGGCCGCAACGACTACTTCTTCAACGTCGTCACCCAGCGCGAGAAGCGCCGCGGCGGCACCCGCACCCCGCTGGCCCGCAGCGACGCCGCCTGAACCGGCGAGCTGCCCACTAGGCTGGGCGCGTGCTCGAGCTGCTCGCCGTCGCGGCGGCCGGAGCCGCGGCAGGGGCGTCGAACGCCATCGCCGGCGCCGGCTCGCTGATCACCTTCCCGACGATGGTCGCGCTGGGGCTGCCGCCGCTCTCCGCCAACGTCACCAACACGGTCGGGATCGTCCCCGGCGCGGTCGGCGGCGCCCTCGGCTACACCGACCTGCTGCGGGCGCAGGGGGAGCGCTTCGGCCGCCTCCTGGCGCCGATGCTGATCGGCGCCGTGATCGGAACCGCGGCGCTGCTGCTCACCTCCAACGGCGCCTTCGAAGCGATCGTCCCGGTCCTGATCGCCGCCTCCTGCCTGCTGCTCCTCCTCCAGCCGCGCCTGACCGCGCGGCTCTCGCACGCCGGCAACGAGCACTCGCCCTACCTCACCGCCGGGATCGTCTTCTGCGGTGCCTACGGCGCCTACTTCGGCTCCGCCGTCAGCATCCTCCTCTTCGCGATCCTCGCCCTCTTCGTCGCCGACACCCTCCAGCACCTGAACGCGATGAAGATCATCCTCGTCGGCTGCGCCAACCTGCTCGCGGCCGTCGTCTACGCCTTCCTGGCCCCGGTCGAGTGGCGCTATGCGCTGACGATCATGGTCTTCTCCTTCGCCGGCGGCCGCGCCGGCGCCCACCTCGCCCGCCGCATCCCCGCCGACCCGCTGCGGATCTCGATCGCCGTCTTCGGCCTCGCGGTGGCGGCGGTGCTGGCGGTGCGCGCGTTCTGAGCCGCGACTCCCGCGGCTACTCGAGGCCGGCGGCCCGCAGCGCTTGGGACCAGCTGTCGTGGGCGCGGCCGCGGCGGACGCGGCCCTGCTCGATCTCGAAGCTCCAGCAGACCTCGACGGCAAATGTCTGGGCGCCGCGGGTGTCGAAGACGATGCCGCGGACGGCGGTGCGCTTGCCCTCGGACTCGACGTCGCGGACGCGGATGTCGAGGTGTTCGAGCTCCTCGCCGAACTGGGAGAGCCAGAGGTGGACCCCTTCCTGGCCGCGGTACATCGCGTCGCCGCTCCAGACCGTGGGGGTCCATTCGACGCTGGGGTGGAGCACCTGGAGGAGGCGGTCCGGATCGTTCTGCTGCACGGCCTCGAAGACCTGCTCCACAACCGTCCTGTTTACGTGCGCCGGGCCCTTCACGATGGGCGGTACTGGGCTCGAACCAGTGACCCCTTGCTTGTAAGGCAAGTGCTCTCCCAACTGAGCTAACCGCCCCGGGACCAGACCATTATGGCTCGCCGCGGTCGCCAGTTGAACCCCCGCCGGCCGTCCTCCGTATGCCCAGCCATGACCACCTCACTGCGGCGGCCCAGCCTCCTGATCCTCCTCGCGCTCCTCGCGCTCTCCGTCGCCGGCCTCGCCGCGAGCACGGGCGGGGCGGCCGAGCCGAGTGCCGGCGCCAGCGCCGCGAAGGGGGTCTCGATCGTCAACTTCGCCTTCAGGCCCGGCACCCTGAAGGTCAAGCGCGGCGCCCGCGTCACCTTCTCCAACACCGCCACCACGACCCACACGGCGACCAGCGCCGGCTTCGACACCAAGCGGATCGCGCCCGGGAAGTCGAAGACGGTCCAGCTCGACCGGCGCGGCACGATCGCCTACCACTGCAAGATCCACCCCTTCATGAAGGGCAAGATCGTCGTCGAATAGCCTCGATGGGGATGAGCCTCCCCACCTTCTGGCGCGCGGCGTCGATCCAGCTCCTCGCGGTCCTGCTGCTGGCGGGCGCGCTGGGCGCCGCCCTCCCCCGCAGCTTCTTCGAGGACTACGGCTGGATCGCCGGGCCGCTCTCCTGGCTGCTCTGCGCCGCCGTCACCTCCTGGTTCGTGCGGCTGCCGGTGCGGCTCGTCCTGCTCGGCGCCGTCCTCGCCGGCCTGCCCAGCCTGCTCGCCGTCCTCGTCGGCCTGCACTGGGCCGGCGCCCTGCTCGCGGTCGTGCTCTTCGGCCTCTGGTGCGGCTGGGCGCGAGCTCAGCTCATCCGCGAGTACTGAGCCTCAGGGCCTCGTCGCGATCGGCGACGACCATGCCGTCCTCGGCCAGACCGGCGACGGTGAAGATCCGCAGGACCTGGGCCGAGCAGCCGTAGAGGACGAGGCGGCCGCCTTCGCCGTCGAGCTGGCGGCGCACCTGGAGGAAGAGGGCGATGCCGGTGGAGTCGACGAAGTCGCAGCTCTCGAGGCCGACGAGGACGGCGTCGTTCCCGCGCGCGACCCGCTGCAGGACCGCCTGCAGCCGCTCGACGCTCCAGAGGTCGAGCTCGCCCTCGAGCCGCAGCTCGCATCGTCCCCCGCCGAGATCGCGCTCGCCGATCTGCAGGATCCGTCCCCCCGCCATGCTCAGGATTCTCCCAGGCACCGGACCTCGGCCCTGGAGCTGCCCCTATGCGACGTGCATGAACATCATCCGCCGAGCTCGCGCACGATCTCGGCGGCGGGACGGACCGCGTCGATCCTCGCCACCGTCTCGCCCGCGTACAGCGGCCCGGCCTCGACCAGCGTCGCCGGCCCGTCGTCGGTCGGCCCCGCCGGGGTGAGCAGCCGGCCCCCCGGCCGCTGCGCCCGGATCATCCGCGCCTGCAGCGCCGGCGGCGTGTATCGCATGCCGGGAGCGAGCAGGTGGTTGAGGGCGCGATTAGCGACCGGAGCGCGCAGAACCACTCGGCGTTCGTCCTTTCCCCGATATGGGTG
>DASTBO010000077.1:0-3096 GCA_035712025.1 Solirubrobacterales bacterium | reverse complement strand
CGCGGCGGGTCGCGGCCGGGATGTCGACGTTGTCGACGCCGGTGCCGGCGCGACCGATCACCTTCAGCCGCTCGCCGGCGTCGATCAGCCCTTCGGTCTCCGGCGTGCGCGGCGTGTGAAGGGTGATCAGGTCGGCGCGGCCGAGCAGGTCGGTCAGCTCCTCGCAGCCCTCGACCCCGAGTTCGCGGAAGCGCTCGGCGGAGACGAACTTGTCAAAGGCGACGACGTCCATGTCGAAGCCCTGAGCCCGCTTCGCGACGAGCTGCCCGATCCGCCCGAAGCCGACCACGCCGAGGGTCTTGCCGTAGAGCTCGGCGCCCTTGAACTTGGCCCGGTCCCAGCGGCCCTCGACCAGCGAGCCGTGCGCCTGCGGGACGTTGCGGAAGAGGGCGAGCGCAAGGGCCAGCGTGTGCTCGGCGGCGGCGACCGAGTTCGATTCCGGCGCGTTGGCGACGATGATCCCGCGGCGGGTCGCGGCCGGGATGTCGACGTTGTCGACGCCGGTGCCGGCGCGGCCGATCACCTTCAGGTTGTCGGCCAGCTCGATCAGCTCCGGCGTCATCTGCGTTGCCGAGCGGATCAGGATCGCGTCGTACTCGGGCAGCTTCTCGCGCAGCTCCTCGTCGGACATCTCGAGGCCGAGGTCGACTTCGAACTGCGAGCGCAGCAGCTCGACCCCGGAGTCGGCGATCTTCTCCTTGACCAGGACCTTCACGAGGCGACCCCCTCCACGTTCTCGACGACCCAGTCGATGCAGGCGGTGAGCGCCTCGACGTCGGCGGGGTCGACCGCGGGGAACATCCCGATTCGCAGCTGGTTGCGCCCGAGCTTGCGGTACGGCTCGACGTCGACGATCCCGTTGGCGCGCAGGGCGGCGGCGAGCGCGGCGGCGTCGACCCGCTCGGCGAAGTCGATCGTGCCGACGACCAGCGAGCGCTTCGCCGGGTCGGTGACGAAGCAGGAGGCGAAGTCGCTGCGCTCGGCCCAGCCGTAGAGGCGGCCGGAGGAGTCCGAGGTGCGCTCGACGCAGCCGGCGAGGCCGCCGAGTCCGAGCATCCACTGGACCTGGTCGTTCAGCAGCAGGAGCGTGGCCAGCGCCGGCGTGTTGTAGGTCTGCTCCTTGCGCGAGTTGTCGAGCGCGGTCTGCAGGGAGAGGAAGGCGGGCTGCCAGCGGTCGCCGGCGCCGTCGAGCTCCTCGATGCGGGCGATCGCCGCCGGGCTCAGCGCGGCGAGCCAGAGGCCACCGTCGGCAGCGAACCCCTTCTGCGGAGCGAAGTAGTAGGCATCGGCCTGGATCGGGTCCAGCGGCAGGCCGCCGGCGCCGGAGGTGGCGTCGACGAGGACCAGCGCCTCGGCCGCGCCCTCGGGGCGCTGGACGTCGACCATCACGCCGGTGGAAGTCTCGTTGTGGGCCCAGGCGATCACGTCGGCGGCGGCGTCGGCAACCGGGTCGGGTGCGTCCCCGGGGTCGGCCTCGACGACGATCGGGTCCTGGAGGAACGGCGCCGCCGCGGTCGACTTGGCGAACTTGCCGGAGAACTCGCCGTAGACGAGGTGCAGGGCGCGCTCGCGCACGAGCCAGGCAGTCGCCGCCTCCCAGAAGGCGGTCGTGCCGCCGTTGCCGAGGGCGATCTCGTAGCCGTCGGGGAGCGAGAACAGCTCCGCCAGGCCGCTCCGCGCCTCGCGCACGAGGTCGCGCACCGGCGCCTGGCGGTGCGAGGTCCCCATCAGGTCGGAGCGCTCGGCGAGGCGCTGAAGCGCCTCCGGGCGCACCTTCGAGGGCCCGCAACCGAAACGGCCGTCGGCGGGCTTGATCTCGCTGGGAATCTGCACGGTCGTCTGAGGCGCCATCCGGCTCGACAAGTTATCGACCGCGCCCGGCGGCTGCCGCCGGGGCCGGAGTTAGGCTCGGCAGCGCCGTTTCGTCGTCGTCCACCAGGAGGGGAACGCGATGTATCCAGTCCAATACGAAGCCGACTTCAATCCCGAACCGAATCGCTGGACCACCTTCTTCCGCCTGATCCTGGCGATCCCGTGGTTCGTCGTCGCCACGTTCTGGGGAATCCTCTTCATCTTCACCCACGTCTTCGCCTGGGTCGCGATCGTCGTCCTCGGCCGCTACCCCGCCTGGCTGTACGAGTTCAACTCCGGCGTGGTCCGCTTCGGCGTCCGCACCTCGGCCTGGATCTACCTGCAGACCGACCAGTGGCCTCCCTTCGGGCTGAGCGACGACCCGAGCTACCCGATCCGGGTCAACATCGCCCCCGCCGCCGAGCGGCAGAGCCGCCTCAAGGCGTTCTTCCGCTGGATCCTCGCCATCCCGGTCGTGCTCGTCCTCTCCTACGGGACCTCCTACATCCAGATGCTCGCCGGGCTCGTCGCCTGGGTGACGATCGTCTTCCGCGGCTACATGCCGGAGGGGATCAACAGCATGCTGACCTTCGTCAACGGCTTCCACGCCCGCGTCTTCGGCTACCTCGCCTTCCTCACCGACGACTACCCGCCGATCGGGCTGGAGCGGTCGAACGGCTCGCCACAGCCGGCGGCCAGCGGTACGGTGGTCCCCAATGCCTGAGATCCGGAAAGGCGACGGCTACGCGGTCGCCCAGCTCGACGATCTCGGCGAGGGCTGGGGCTTCCGCAAGGTGCGCAAGGAGCTGGGAGTCACCGCTTTCGGCGTCAACGCGATCGTGATGCCGCCGAACTACGAGTCCGGCAAGCACTACCACGACGAGCAGGAGGAGCTCTACTTCGTCCACCAGGGCCAGATGGAGATCGACCTCGACGGGACCAAGTACGAGCTCGGCCCCGGCGGCTTCGCCTGGGTCGACGCCAAGGTGGTCCGCGGGCTCAAGAACCTGAGCAGCGACGAAGACGCGATCTACATCTGCGTCGGCGGCAAGGACGGCTACGTCGGGCGCGACGGGCGCTTGCCTGAGGGTGAGACTGACCCACGCGGGCCGATCCAGGGAGATTCGTAACGCTTAGGAGGGGTCGGGAGGGGGTCTCCGGGAGCACCTCCGCCGGGTGAGAAGCAGGAAATTCGCTGACGCCTCGGGCCGAATCTGCCCGGCTCCATGCTGAGTACCCGGAGAC
>DASTBO010000076.1:0-3513 GCA_035712025.1 Solirubrobacterales bacterium | reverse complement strand
CAAGATCCTCCACACCTCGGGCCAGCACAACATCGCGCTGTTCGGCGCGGGCAACCTGGGCCAGGCGATCGCCAGCTCCGACATCTTCGCCGACCACGGCTTCCAGATAGTCGCCATCTTCGACGTCGATCCGAGGCTGGTCGGCGAGCGCTTCGGCGATGTCGAGGTGCGCGGCGTCGGCTACAACGTCGAGTCGCTGGTGACGGAGGTGCGCAAGATCCTGCGCACCTCGGGCCAGCACAACATCGCCCTCTTCGGCGCCGGCAACCTCGGCCAGGCGATCGCCACCTCCTCGATCTTCGCCGACCACGGCTTCCAGGTCGTCGCCGTCTTCGACAGCGACCCGAGCGTCGTCGGCAACCGGATCGGCGAGATGACGGTGCGCGACATCGGCGACCTGCCCGACGTCGTCGCCGAGGAGGAGATCGTCGTCGGCGTGCTCGCGGTCCCCGCCGAGGCCGCCCAGGACGTCGCCGACCGTCTGGTCAAGGCCGGGGTGAAGATCATCTTCAACTACTCCGAGCAGCTGCTGCAGGTGCCGCCGGAGGTGACGGTCCACACCTCGAGCCCCGCCGTCGACCTGCTCTACGCGCTCTACTTCTACCTGGCTTAGGCCGCCTTCCGCCCTTGTCCCTCGACCTCGATCTCGCCCGCGAGAAGTTCGAGTCCTCGCAGGACTTCACGATCGGCCTCGAGGAGGAGTTCGCGATCCTCGACCCGCGGACCCTGGAGCTGGAGCACCGGTTCGAGGACGTCTTCGCCGCCTGCCAGCGCGACGAGCTGCTGGCCGAATCGGCGGCGGGGGAGCTGATCGCCTCGGAGGTCGAGATCCGCTCCGGCCGCGCCGAGACCTTCGCCGAGGCCCTCGAGCGCCAGCGCGAGCGGCGGGCGCGCCTCTTCGACGTGGTCGGCGGGATGGGGCTGACCCTGGGCGCGACGGGGACGCACCCGTGGGCCAACTACCTCGACCAGCGAATCATCGACACCCCGCACTACAACCGGCTGCGCCACGAACTCGGCTGGGTCGCGCAGCGCAACAACACCTGGAGCCTGCACCTGCACATGGGCATCCAGGGCGCCGACCGGGCGATCGCGGTCTGCGACTGGCTGCGGGAGCTGCTGCCGCTGCTGCTCGCGATCTCGGCCAACTCGCCCTTCCTCGACCGCCGCGACAGCGGCCTGCACAGCGTCCGCAGCGAGATCTTCACCCGCACCTTTCCCCGCTGCGGCGTCCCCTCGCCGTTCCG
Organism: Solirubrobacterales bacterium; assembly: GCA_035712025.1. Classification (GTDB taxonomy): domain Bacteria; phylum Actinomycetota; class Thermoleophilia; order Solirubrobacterales; family 70-9; genus VAYN01. The sequence continues at coordinate 2,266 of DASTBO010000076.1, read as the reverse complement.
GGACTGGGCGACCTACGCGTCCTTCGTCGAGACCCTCGAGCGGCTCGGCTCGGTGGTCGAGTCGACCCAGCTGTGGTGGAGCGTGCGCCCGCATCACAGCTTCGGCACCGTCGAGGTGCGGATCTGCGACGCGCAGACGCGTGGCGACGAGTCCTTCGCGATGGCGGGGCTGATCGCCGCCTGCATCGCCCAGGCCGCGCTCGACTACGACGCGTACGGCTACGAAGGGCGGGGGGCGCCGCTCGCCGACCGCGAGATCGAGGAGAACCTCTGGCGGGCGATCCGCCACGGCGCCGGCGGCCGGATGATCGACTTCCGCCGCGGCGAGGAGCTGCCGACCCGCTCGCTGCTGGAGCAGGTGCTGGTCTGGTCCGAGCCGGCGCGGGCGCAGCTCGGCATCGACCTCAAGCTGCCGGAGCGGAACGGCGCCCAGCGGGCGCGAGAGGCGCTCGACTCGGGCGTCGCGATCGAGGACATCTACCGCGACGCGGTGACCGAGACGCGGCGGACCTACGCCGGAGCGCCCGCCTCCAAACCCGCCTGAGCGACTGCCAGCGGTCGCAAATCACCTTCCAGAGCGAGACTCGGCGACTTGTCGCCGCCTTCGTCTATAGACTCCCGCGCCGCTAAAACCACCGGAGGAATAGGAACTTGACCGACTTCTTGACCGATTACGGCGTGGTCGTCGCGCTGGTATGCGCAGGCGCCGCCGTCATTTACGGACTTCTCGTCACCCAGCGCCTGCTTGCGAAGCCGGCCGGCAACGACCGCATGCGCGAAATCTCTGGCGCCGTCCAGGAGGGGGCCCAGGCCTACCTCAGCCGCCAGTACACGATCATCGCCGCGCTCGCGGTGCCGATCGCGATCCTGCTGCTGCTGCTGCAGAACTGGGAAACCGCGGTTGGGTTCCTGATCGGGGCGGTGCTCTCGGGCGCCACCGGCTTCATCGGGATGAACGTCTCGGTGCGGGCCAACTCCCGCGTCGCCGAGGCGGCCCGGGGCGGCGTTCCGCCGGCGCTCGACGTCGCCTTCAAGGGCGGCTCGGTCACCGGCCTCCTGGTCGTCGGCCTGGCGCTGATCGGCGTTGCCGGCTACTACGGGTTCCTGATCCTGATCGGCAGCACCGACAAGGAGGCCGTCGACGCGCTGATCGGCCTCGGCTTCGGCGGCTCGCTGATCTCGGTCTTCGCCCGGCTCGGCGGCGGCATCTTCACCAAGGCCGCCGACGTCGGCGCCGACCTGGTCGGCAAGGTCGAGGCGGGGATCCCCGAGGACGATCCCCGCAACCCCGCGGTGATCGCCGACAACGTCGGCGACAACGTCGGCGACTGCGCCGGCATGGCGGCCGACCTGTTCGAGACCTACGCGGTCACCTCCGTCGCCGTGATGCTGCTCGGCGTCCTCACCTTCAACGGCGACTTCGCCCGCGAGGTCGCGATCTACCCGCTGGTCATCGGCGGCGTCGCGATCATCGCCTCGATCATCGGGGCCCTGGTCGTCCGGACCAAATCCGACCGGGTCGAGGGCGCCCTCTACCAGGGCGTGATCCTGGCCGGCGTCATCTCGATCGCGGCCTTCTACCCGATCACCGACTGGCTGATGAGCGACCCGCTTTCGCTCGGGATCGAGAGCCCCGACAACGCCCTCTTCGACGCCTCGGTCACGGACCTCTGGCTCTGCGCGTTGATCGGCCTCGTGGTCACCGGCGGCCTGTTCGTGATCACCGACTACTACACCTCGACGCGCTTCCGGCCGGTCAAGACGATCAGCCAGGCCTCGATCACGGGCCACGCCACGAACATCATCCAGGGCCTCGCGCAGGGCTTTCAGTCCGCCGTCGCCCCGGCCCTGCTGATCGCACTGGCGATCTTCGGCGCCAACGAGCTCGCCGGGATCTACGGCATCGGCATCGCGGTGATGGCCCAGCTCTCGCTGTGCGGTCTGATCGTCGCCCTCGACGCGTTCGGGCCGATCACGGACAACGCCGGCGGCATCGCCGAGATGGCGGAGCTGCCGGAGGACGTCCGCAACGTCACGGACCCGCTCGACGCGGTCGGCAACACGACGAAGGCGGTCACCAAGGGCTACGCGATCGGCTCAGCCGCGCTCGCCGCGCTCGTGCTGTTCGCAGCCTTCAAGATCGAGCTGGAGGACGAGCTGGGGAGCCAGATCGTGTTCGCGCTCGACGATCCCGACGTCCTGATCGGGCTGCTGATCGGCGGGCTCATGGTCTGCCTCTTCGCCTCCCTCTCGATGGAGGCGGTCG
>DASTBO010000075.1:0-6906 GCA_035712025.1 Solirubrobacterales bacterium | reverse complement strand
GCTCAAGGCGTTCTCCGTGGCCGGCGCGGTGGTGGCCGTGCTCGCCCTCGCCGCCTGGATGCCGTTCCTGCTCGACTGGATCCTCAACGGCGACTCCGACGGCCACATCCAGTCCCTGATCCTCGGAGCCGTCCTCTTCATCGCCGCGATCCAGCTGATCGCCCTGGGCGTGATCGGCGACATCCTCGCCGGCCAGCGGGTGATGACCCAGAGGGTGTTCGAGCGGGTCAGGCGGGTCGAGCTGGCGCTCGGCGTCGACCCGTCGCATTACGAGCACGGCGCCGCGACGGCCACCCGCGAGCCCGCCGAGTGAGTCCCGAGCCCAAGCGCGGCGACTCGGCGTCCAGCGCCGAGTACGGGAAGACCGCCAGCTTCCTGGCGATCGGCGTCGGCCTCACCGGCCTGATCACCTACGCCTACTTCCTGATCGCCTCCCACACCCTCTCCAAGCTCGACTACGGGCAGATCACCATCCTCTGGTCGGCGGTCTTCATCACGATCTCGACCCTCTACCGGCCGGTCGAACAGCTGCTCAGCCGCCACGTCTCCGAGCGACTGGCGAAGGGGGAGCCGCTGCGGCAGGAGCTGCGGGTCGCCTCGACGATCCAGATCGGGCTGGCGCTCTGCTTCGCCGTCGTCGCCCTGGTCCTGCGCGGACCGATCCAGGACGGCCTGCTGGAAGGCAACGAAACCCTCTACTGGGTCTTCTTCGGCGCCGTCCTCTTCTACGCCGCCAGCTATTTCGCCCGCGGCTTCCTCGCCGGCCAGCGGACCTTCGGCCTGTTCACGGCGCTGATCCTCTCCGAGTCCTGCTTCCGCACCCTCTTCGCAGCGCTGGTCGCGATCGGGCTGCTGAGCGGCCAGTCCTGGGTCGCGATCGGGATCGTCGCCGCGCCGAGCCTCTCGCTGCTGGTGGTCCCGTTCGCCTTCGCCCGGCGGGCGAGGAAGGTGGAGGCGAAACCCAGGCCAAAGGCAGACAAGGAGGACTTCACGATGCGCGAGGGAGGCGGCTTCGCGGCCGCCGTCCTGGTGATCATGTTCAGCGAACAGGCCTTCCTCAACGCCGGGCCGCTGATCACCCGCGGCCTGCAGGGGGCCGAGGCCGCCGGCTTCATCTTCAACGTGCTGATGCTGGCGCGGGCGCCGCTGCAGCTCTTCCAGGCGGTCTCGACCAGCATCCTCCCCCACCTCACCAACCTCCACACCTCGACCGACCCCGGCAGCCAGCGCGAGTTCCACCGCTCGGTCCGCGGCGTCCTGCTCGGCGTCGCCGCCTTCGCCGCCTTCACCGCGGTCGTCGTCCTGATCGCCGGGCCGCAGCTGATGCAGATCGCCTTCAGCGACAAGTTCGAGTACGACCGGGCGGGGCTGCTGCTGGTGACGCTGGGGATGGGCCTCTACCTCGCCTCCGTCACCGTCAACCAGGCGTGCCTCGCGCAGGGGCAGGTGCGGCGGGCCGCCGTTCGCTGGATCGCCTGCGCCGCCTTCTTCATCCTCTGGAACTTCCTCCCGATCGTCGGCGACGAGTTCCGCCGGGTCGAGATCGGCTTCGCGCTGACCGCCGGCGTCCTCTTCGCCCTGCTCTACCTCGTCTACCGCCGCCCCCACGGCCGCAGCGAGGACATCCCGCGCGAGGGCTCGACCGAGGAGCTCGAGCTGCGACTTGCCTCGATCGACGAGAACGCCTGAGATTTATTTACCCCGGATGACTTTGATTCCGGTCGAGTCGTTCCTCTAGGTTCCCTCGATGGGGCACCACGACGCCGAGCTGATCCTGATCGCCGGGGCTCTGCTGGGCGCGGGGATCGTCGGGGCCCTGCTCGCCGACCGGGTCCGGGTCCCCGGCCTGCTGCTCTTCCTCGCCCTGGGGATGCTCGCCGGCTCGGAGGGAATCGGCGGGATCGAGTTCTCCAACATGGAGCTGGCGCGGACGCTGGGCACGATCGCGCTGATCCTGATCCTCTTCGAGGGCGGACTGACCGCCGGCTGGCGGGAGATCCGGCCCGTGCTGGGCACCGCGGCCTCGCTGGCGACGGTGGGCACCATCCTCACCGCCGTCGTCGCCGGCTTCGCGGCGAAGCTGATCTTCGACATCGGCACCCTGGAAGGGATGATCGTCGGGGCGGCGATCGCGGCGACCGACTCGGCGGCGATCTTCGCCGTGCTGCGCCGCTCGACCCTGGAGAAGCGCCTCGCGCGCTCGCTCGAGGGCGAGTCCGGGATGAACGACCCGGTCGCCCTGCTGCTGGTGATCGGGTTCATCGAATGGATCCAGGAGCCCGGCTACGGGCTCGCCGACATGGCCGGGCTGCTGGCGGTCAAAATCGCCGTCGGGATCGCCGTCGGCTACCTGATCGGACGCCTCGCGGTTGCCGCGCTGAGCGCCGTGCGGCTGCCGACCGACGGGATCTACCCGGTGGCGACGGTCGCGATCGCCGCCCTCGCCTACGGCGTCGCCGAGGTCGCCCACGGCTCCGGCCTGCTCGCGACCTACCTGGCGGCGCTGGCGCTGGGCGCCGCCAACATCCCCGCCCGCCGCACCGTCGTCGCCTTCCACGAGGGGCTCGGTTGGGTCGCCCAACTGGCCCTCTTCATCCTCCTCGGCCTGCTCGTCTTCCCCAGCCGGCTCGACGACGTGGCGCTGAAGGGGCTGGCGCTCTCCGCCGTGCTGATCCTCGTCGCCCGCCCGCTGGCGACCTTCGCGGCCACCGCGCTGGCGCCGCTGAACGTCCGCGAGCGGCTGATGCTGGGCTGGGCCGGACTGCGCGGCGCGACCCCGATCTGGCTCGCGACCTTCCCCGTCGTCGCCGGGATCGCCGGCGGCGAGGAAGAGTTCGCGATCGTCTTCTTCGTCGTCGTCACCTCGACCCTGGTCCAGGGGGCCTCGTTCGAGCCGCTGGCGACGCGGCTGGGACTGACCACCGACGAGCCGGCGCTGCCGCGGCGGTTGCTCGAGTCGGGCCGGATCCGGCGGATGGGCGGCGACGTGATCGCCTACCGGATCCCGGAGGGGGCGGCGATCGCCGGCCACCGGGTCCGCGAGCTCGAGCTGCCACGCGAGGCGCTGGTCAACGTGATCGTCCGCGAGGGCAACGCGATGCCCCCGCGGGGATCGACCGAGCTGCAGGAGGGCGACGAGCTCCACATCCTCGTCCGCAGCGAGCTGCGCGAGGAGGTCGAGGGGCTGACCGGCCACTGGGCCAAGGGGCCGATCGGCAAGCCCGCCCCGCCGGCGCTGCCGCGACGCGGCGCCTCCCAGGTCTTCACGGTGCGCCCGGCGCGGGGCGACGGGGAGCTCGGCGAGGAGATCGACGGCATCCCGATCGTCAGGGTGATGCGGGACCGCAGCGAGCGGGGCGCCTACCTCGTCGCCCTCGCCGACGGGCGCTATGCGGTGCTGAGCTCCGGCCTGGTGGCGATCGGCGGGCGGCGGGCGCTGGCCGGCTGGTGCGAGGGCCGCGCCGCGCGGGGGGACGTCGATGCCTCCGAGCGGGCCTGGTGGCAGGAGGTGACCGGCGCCCTGATCGCCCGAGGGCGCTCAAGCGGCGTTGGCAGCAGCAGCGATCTCGGCGTAAGCGGCAGCGGGATCGTCGGCTCCGAAAACAGCTGAGCCGGCGACGAAGATCTGGGCGCCGGCGGCGGCGAGCGGTCCGGCGGTCTGGGTGTCCACCCCGCCGTCGACCTCGATCGCGGCTTTGCCGACCACCGGTGCCAGGCGCTCGACCTTCTCCGGCGAGGTCTCGATGAAGGACTGGCCGCCCCAGCCGGGGTTGACGGTCATGCAGAGGACGAGGTCGGCCATCCCGCGCAGCTCCCGCACGGCCTCGACCGGCGTGCCGGGGTTGATCGCGATCCCGGCCAGGCAGTCGAGCTCGCGGATCGCGGCGAGGGTGCGGTGGGCGTGCGGGGTCGCCTCCTCGTGGAAGGTGATCGAGTCGGCCCCGGCCCTGGCGAAGTCCTCGATCTGGCGCTCGGGCGCCTCGATCATCAGGTGCACGTCGACGATGCCGCCGGCCGCGTGGACCCGGTCGGCTATCCCGCCGAGGACCAGCGGCCCGATCGTGATCGGCGGGACGAAGTGGCCGTCCATCACGTCGAAGTGGATGACCCGCGCCCCGGCGTCCATCACCTCCTCGACCTGCGCCCCCAGCCGCCCCATGTCGGCCGAGAGGATCGACGGCGCGACCCGCGGCGCGGCAATCAGCTCCTTCATCCGCTCGCTCACGGGGCGGAGCCTACTGAGCGGCAGCGGACGTGGCTAAGCCACTCTGAGCATCGACGACCCGCACGACTGGCATTCCATGTCGGCGGTGTTGGTCATCCGGGCGATCGTCTGGTGCTCGCCGCAGTTCGGGCACTGCGAGACGAGCTCGAAGCGGGTCAGGCAGTTGACGCAGCGCAGCCGGCCCGGAAGCTGGGTCGGGCGCAGCCAGGGCTCGCTGCAGTTCGGGCAGGGGGCGCGGCCGAGGGGATTCGAGTCCCCCTGAGCCGACTGGTTGGGGTGGCTCATGCCCCAATCATGACTTATCGCTTTGGGCAAATCCGGTGAACCGGGCGATGAAGAAGCCGGTCGTACGGTCGCGGTCGGGGCGCAGCTGCAGACAGCGACGCTCGGCGGGGGCGGCGGCGGCCGGCGCCAGCGCCCCGAGATCGTCGAGCCGCAGCGGCGGGACCTCGCCCGCCTCGGATGCGGCCAGCAGCGCCGCGACCCGCTCCTCGTTCTCGCGCCGGGAGATCGTGCAGGTCGAGTAGACGAGGGTGCCGCCGGGACGGAGGACCGCGGCCGCGTTCCGCAGCAGCCGGTCCTGGGTCTCGGTCAGGCGCGCGATCGTCTTCGGCGACTTGCGCCAGCGGGCGTCGGGGCGCGAGGCGAGCGTGCCGAGGTCCGAGCAGGGCGCGTCCAGCAGGACGCGGTCGAAGCCCGACCCGATCGCCCCCTCGGTGGCGTCGGCCTCGATCACGGTGACGCTGCGCAGGCCGAGCCGCGTCGCCTGGGCCGCGGTTTCCGCCGCGCGCGCCGGGTCGAGCTCGACCGAGATCACCTCGCCGCGATCGCCCATCCGCTCGGCGATCTGGCCGGTCTTGATCCCCGGGCCGGCGCAGAGGTCGAGGACGTGGTCGCCCTCCTGGGGGTCGAGGATCTCGACGACCGCCGCAGAGCCGCGGCTCTGCGGCGTCAGCTCGCCGGCGGCGACCGCCGCCGGCACCGCCTCCCCGGTCCGCCCCGCGATCACGACCGTCCCCGCCGCGGCGAGCGGCCACCCCGCCTCCGCCGGGCGGGCGTCCACGCCCGCCTCGGCGAGGCGGGCGAGCAGCGACTCGCGATCGGTCCGCCGGGCGTTGACGCGCATCGCCACCTCCGCCGGCCGGTTGCAGGCGGCGAGGACGTCGCGGGCCGCCTCGGGGCCCAGCTCCCGCCACCACATCTCGGCCAGCCACTGGGGGACCGAGTCGGCGAGCGCGGCGGCGGCCGGGGTCGAGTCGTCCTCCAGCAGCGCGGCGGCGAGCTGCGCTCGCTCGCGGCCCGCGCGCCGCAGGATCGCGTTGGCGAAGCCGGCGGCGTGGGCGGCGCCGGCCGCCTTGACCAGCTCGACCGCCTGGTCGACGGCCGCGTGGTCGGGCGTGGCGTCGGCGAAGAGCAGCTCGTAGAGGCCGAGGCGGAGCGCCGCCAGGACCGGTGGGTCGAGCAGCCGGGTCGAGCGGCCGGCGAGGCGTTCGATCGCGACGTCGCTGGTCCCGCGCCGCTGCACGGCGCCGTAGGCGAGGCGCTGGGCCTGGGCGCGGTCGCGGCCGGAGAGCGCGAGGCGGTCGGCCTCGGCGCGGAAGGCGCGCTCGGTGAAGGCGCCGTCCTCGAAGGTGGAGCGGATCGTCGCGAAGGCGAGCGCCCGGGCCGGGGACACGCGCCCGGGGTCGGCCGCCCCGCCGGTGCCGCTCACGAGGCCGGCAGCGGGTGCCCGCGCAGGTAGGCGTCGGCCGCCATCGGCTTGCCGCCCGCCGGCTGGACGAGATCGAGCCGCAGCGACCCCTCGGCGGTGCCGAGCAGCAGGGCGCCCTCGCGGACGCCGAGCTTCCCGGGCTCGACCCGGTCCTCGACCGGGTGGGCCTCGCGGACGCCGAGTCGCTCCCCGCCCGGGAGCTCGAGGTAGGCGCCGACGTGCGGGGTCAGGGCGCGGACCCTGGCCGCCAGCTCGGCGGCCGGGCGGTCCGGGTCGAGGCGGCGCTCGCCGGGCTCGATCTTCTCGGCGTAGGTGACGCCGTCCTCGTCCTGCTCGGCGAACTCGAGCGCCCCCTGCGCCTGCAGGTCGAGGGCGCGGACGAGGAGCTCGCCGCCGAGCGCCGCCAGGCGGGCCGAGAGCGCCTCGAAGTCCTCCTCGGGGTCGATCGCCGTCTCCTCGCGGAGCGCCACCGGCCCGGAGTCGAGGCCCTCGGTCAGCCGCATCACGCAGACGCCGGTCCGCACGTCGCCGGCCATGATCGCCCGCTCGATCGGCGCCGCCCCGCGCCAGCGCGGCAGCAGCGAGGGGTGGACGTTCAGCAGCGGCAGCTCGGAGAGCAGCGGCTCGCGGATCAGCTGCCCGAAGGCGCAGACGACGGCTGCCTCCGGCGCGGCCGCCCGGATCCGCTCCAGCGCCGCCTCCTCGTTGACGCTCTCCGCCTGCAGCAGGTCGATCCCGAGCTCACCGGCGGCGATGGCGGCCGGCGGCGGCTTGACCTTGCGGCCGCGGCCCTGGCGGCGGTCCGGCGGGGTGACGACGAGGCCCGGGCGGTGGGGCGAGTCGGCGAGGCGCCGCAGCACGGTGGCGGCGAAGTCCGAGGTGCCGAGGTAGACGGTCCTCACGCGTCGGTGCGGGGCTCGCGCAGCTCGTCGTCCTCGTCGATCTCTTCCTCGGAGGAGGGGCTGTAGCC
>DASTBO010000074.1:0-44406 GCA_035712025.1 Solirubrobacterales bacterium | reverse complement strand
TGCAGATGACCTGCCTTTCCGCTCCCAGCGCCTGCAGGCGCTCGCCGACGACCCGCGCCGTCTTGCCGCCGACGAGGCGATGGCCACGGTGGAGCGTCTCGAGGGCGAGGGCGTGGTCGGGGAGATCCGGCGCATGCTCGGCGCCGAGAGCTCGGACGAAGCCGCGACCGAGCATGCCCGCGAGCTCCTCAAGGCCGCCTGAGGTCGAGCGCCCTTGCTCCGCCTACGGGGCTTCGCCTAACCTGGGCCGATGGCCACCGCCAGTCGTCGTCGCTTCCCCGCCCTGCTCGGGCGCAGGAACGGCGCCCGGGCGGAGGCGCCGATCGAAGGCGTCGCGCGGCTGGGGGAGCGGACCAAGCACCTGGTCAAGCGCCTGCGGCCGGGGGAGGTCGCGGTCATCGACCATGTCGACATCGACCGCATCGCCGCCGAGGAGCTGATCGAAGCCGGGGTGGTGGCGGTGCTGAACGCCTCGCCTTCGTCCCAGGGGCGGTATCCAAATGCCGGGCCGTTGATGCTGGCGCGGGCCGGGATCAAGCTGATCGACGCCCCCGGCGCCGGCCTCTTCGAGCGGCTCAAAGACGGCGACCGGGTGCGGATCGTCGAGGGGGCGATCTTCGTCGGCGAGGAGGAGGTCGCGCGCGGCCGCGTCCTCGGTGTTCCCGAGCTGGAGCGCGAGATGCAGGAGCACCGCGCCCGGATCGACGAGGCGCTGGCGGAATTCGCCGAGAACACGGTCGCCCACGTGCGCGAAGAGACCGACCTGCTCACCGGCAACGTCGCCTTCCCGTCGACCGAGGCCAGCTTTCGCGACCGCCACGTCCTGATCGTCGTCCGCGGCGACCGCCACCGCCGCGACCTGAAGGCGCTGCGGGCCTACATCCGCGACGTGCGGCCGCTGATCGTCGCCGTCGACGGCGGCGCCGACGGGGTCCTCGAAGCCGGGCTGAAGCCCGACGTGATCCTCGGCGACATGGACTCGGCCGGCGACGCGGCGCTGCACTGCGGCGCCGAGCTGATCGTCCACGCCTACCCGGACGGGCGAGCCCCCGGCCGCGAGCGGCTGCTGGAGGCGGGGCTCGACCATCAGGTCGTCCCGGCCGCCGGGACCAGCGAGGACGTGGCGATGCTGATGGCGCACGAGAAGGGGGCGGCGCTGATCGTCAGCGTCGGCGCCCACTTCAACCTGGTCGAGTTCCTCGACCGCAAGCGCGGCGGGATGTCATCGACCTTCCTCACGCGGTTGAAGATCGGCGAGCGCCTGGTCGACGCCAAGGGCGTCAGCCGGCTCTACAACCCGAGCTCGACCCTGGCGCCGCTGGCCTTCTTCGCCGTCGCCTTCCTCGTGCTGCTGACGATCCTCGTCATCACCTCGCCGGCGCTGAACGACGTCTTCGAACTGGTCTGGCTGAAGATCCGGATCTGGCTCGGCATCGACTGAGGACCGCCGCAAAGCGCCTGCGGCACTAGCCTTCGGGCCTCGATGGGGTACTCAGCCCGCTACCACGCCACCTCGCTGATCGCGGTCTTCATCGCGCTCGCGGTCGGGATCCTGATCGGGGCCGAGTTCGGCGGCGACGCGCTGACCAACACCCGCCGGGACCTCGAGCGGAGCCTGGTCGGCAACCTCCAGGACGCCCGCTCCCGGGCGGACGACCTCAACGCGGAGCTGAACCGATCCGACGAGTTCGCCGAACGCGTCTACCCGGCCCTGACGCGGGAACGGCTCGAGGGGCGGCGCTACGCGATCCTCGCCCTCGGCGGCCTGCCGAGCCCGGTGACCGAAGAAGTCGAGGAGGCCTTGGCTCCGACCGGCGGGCGCCTCGTCGGCGTCGGCGTGGTGCGCGAGCCCGTCGACGTCAACGGGCTTGCCGAAGACCTGGCGCAGACGCGCTTCTCGAGCCTGCGGACCAACTCCGACCAGCTGACCGAACTCGGCACCGGGCTCGGGCGCCAGCTCGTCCTCGGCGGCACCCTGCCCGAGGTCGTCCGCGGCCACCTCTTCTCGCGGGCCAGCGGCAACTTCGGCGGGCTCGACGGGGTGATCGTCGTCCGCGACCAGCCGGAAGAGATGGGCACGGCCCAGCGCGAGAAGACCAACCAGCTGGAGACGGCGCTGATGGGCGGGGTCACGGCCACCCGGCGACCGGCGGTCGGGGTCGAGACCTCCAGCGACGACTCCTCTTCGATCTCCTTCTTCCAGGCGAGCGGCCTGGCGAGCGTCGACGACGTCGATCTGCCCGCCGGGAAGCTGGCGACCGTCTTCGCCCTGCTCGGAGCCGACGGGAGCTTCGGGGTCAAGGGCAGCGCCGACCAGCTGCTGCCCGATCTGCTGACCGAAGGGGAGTAGGCCGTGTACTGGGTCGGGCTGCCGCTGGCGCTGGCGATCTCGCTGTTCGTCGTCCCGGCGGGGGCGCGGGGGCTGCGGGACGCGGGCCTGGTGAGGGAGAACTACCGCGGGGCCCTGCTCGCCTTCCCGCTGGGGGCGGTGCTGGCGACGGCGGCGCTGGTGGCGCTGGCGCCGCTCGCCTTCCTCGACGACCGCGGCGACCTCGACCTGCTCGAGCCCGACCTGCGGCGCTGGCTGCCCTACCTGCTGGGGATCGCCTTCCTCGGCTTCCTCGACGACGCCCTGGGGCGGGGGGAGGCGGCGGCGACGCCGCGCGGTTGGCGGGGGCACTGGACGGCGCTGCGCTCGGGCTCGCTCTCGACCGGGGCGATCAAGGCGATCGGGGCCCTGGCCCTGGCGGCCTACGTCGTCTCCGGGCGCGGCCTCGAAGACTGGCGATACCTCGCCGACGTCCTCCTGCTGGTCCTGACGACCAACCTCTTCAACCTCCTCGACCTGAGGCCGGGGAGGGCGGAGAAGGCGCTGGTGCTGCTCGGGGTCGGCCTCTGCCTCGGCGCCTGGACCTTCGCGCCGTTGGAGCTGCTGGGGATCTTCGTCGGCCCGGTGCTCGTCGGCGCCCGCCTGACGCTGGGCGAGCGGGCGATGCTGGGGGACACCGGCTCCAACCTGATCGGAGCGATCGCCGGGGTCTGGCTCCTGACCGCGCTGGGCGCCGACGCGCGGCTGATCGCCCTCGCTGCGGTTCTGGCGCTGACGATCTACGGGGAGATTCGCTCAATTTCCGCAACCATCGATTCGGTTCCGCCTTTGCGCTGGCTAGACTCGCTCGGCAGAGCATGAGTCCAGGAATCAAAGGCGACACGAGGTTCATCTTCGTCACCGGAGGTGTCGTCTCGGCCCTCGGAAAGGGGATCACCGCAGCGTCGATCGGGCGCCTCTTGGTCTCCCGCGGCTACCGGGTCCAGCTGCAGAAGTTCGATCCCTACATCAACGTCGACCCGGGGACGATGAGCCCGTTCCAGCACGGCGAGGTCTTCGTCACCGAGGACGGGGCGGAGACCGATCTCGACCTCGGCCATTACGAGCGCTTCACCGACGAGAACACCTCGCGCGCCTCGAACGTCACCGCCGGCGCCGTCTACAACTCGGTCATCCGCCGCGAGCGCCGCGGCGATTACCTCGGTGCCACGGTCCAGGTGATCCCGCACATCACCAACGAGATCAAGCAGAAAATCCTCATCGTCGCCGAGTCGCAGGCGGTCGATTTCGTGATCACCGAGATCGGCGGCACCGTCGGCGACATCGAGTCGCTGCCCTTCCTCGAGTCGATCCGCCAGCTCTACACCGACCTCGGCCCGAAGCGGGCGATGTTCGTCCACCTGACGCTGGTGCCGTACGTCGGCCACGCGGGCGAACTGAAGACCAAGCCGACCCAGCACTCGGTCAACGAGCTGCGCCGGATCGGGATCCAGCCGCACGCGCTGGTCTGCCGCTCCGAAGGCCGCCTCGATCGCGAGATCCGCAGCAAGATCGCCCTTTTCGCCAGCCTTCCCGTCGATGCGGTGATCTCCGCCCACGACGTCGACAACATCTACAAGGTGCCGCTCGTCTTCCGCGCCGAGGGAGTGGACGATCTCGTCCTCGACCACTTCGGGATGGAGGCGCCGTCGCCGGATATGAGCGAGTGGGAGGCGATGGTCCGCCGCGCCGAATCCGCCACCGCCAAGGTGAAGATCGCCGTCGTCGGCAAGTACGTGCAGCTCGCCGATGCGTACAAGTCGGTGATCGAGGCGCTCGAGCACGGCGGCTTCCACCACGGCGTCGACGTCGAGGTGGAGCTGGTCGATTCGGAGAACTTCGAACCCGAGAGGCTCGAGGGCTGCGACGGGATCCTGATCCCCGGCGGCTTCGGCGAGCGCGGGATCGAGGGCAAGGTCGAAGCGGCGCGGATCGCCCGCGAGAAATCGATCCCCTACCTGGGGATCTGCCTCGGGATGCAGATCGCCGTGGTCGAGTTCGCCCGCCACGTCGCCGGCATGGACGGTGCCAACTCGGCCGAGTTCGATCCCGAGACGCCCTTCCCGGTCGTCGACCTGCTGCCGGAGCAGAAGGAGGTCTCCGACATGGGCGGGACGATGCGGCTCGGCGCCGACCCGGTGAAATTGCACGAGGGCACCAAAGCTCGGGAAATCTTCGGCGAGGCCGTGATCTACAAGCGCCACCGCCACCGCTACGAGGTCAACAACCAGCTGCGGCGCCGGCTCGAAGACGAGGGCCTGGTCTGCGGCGGCACCTCGCCGGACGAGCGCCTGGTCGAGATGGTCGAGCTCCACGACCACCCGTTCTTCGTCGCCTCGCAGTACCACCCGGAGTTCAACTCCCGGCCCAACCGGCCCGAGCCGCTGTTCCGCGAGTTCGTCGGCGCCGCCGCTCGCCAGGCAGGCGAACGGCCGGCCGACGGCGGCGAGATCGAGGCGGCTTCCGACGAGGAGGGTGTCGCCGACGACGCCCGCCTTCGCCGCTCCGCCTGACGTTCCCGGCTAGCCTTCTGCGCATGGAGGGGTCGCGACTGCACGACCGGTTCGTGCGCTACTGCGAGGTGCGCAGCCCGACGGGTGAGGAGCGCGAGATCGCCGACACGCTCGCCGCCGAGCTGCGGGCGATGGGCCTCGAGGTCGAGGAGGACGACGCCGCCGGGCCGGCGGAAGCCGGCGCCGGGAACCTGATCTCCCGCGCCCCCGGGAGCGACGAGGAGTGGCTGATGTTCTGCGCCCACGTCGACACGGTCCCGCACCGGGGGCGGGTCGAGGTCGTGAACGACGACGGCGTCTTCCGCAGCCGGGGCGACACGATCCTCGGCGCCGACAACAAGGCGGCGGTGGCGGTCTTCATGGAGCTCGTCGCGCGGCACCTCGAACGCCCGGGTCCGGTCGGGATCGAGCTGGTCCTGACGGTCGCCGAGGAGCAGGGGTTGCGCGGGGCCAAGGCCCTCGACGCCTCCCGATTGCGCTCGCGGGCGGGCTTCGTCCTCGACCACGCCGGGCCGGTAGGCGAGGTGATCGTCTCGACTCCGACCCAGCAGAAGATCCTCGCCGACTTCATCGGCGTCGAGGCGCACGCCGGGATCCGGCCGGAGGACGGCAGCAGCGCGATCGCCGCTGCCGCCGGGGCGGTGGCCCGGATGGAGATCGGGCGGCTCGACGAGGGGACGACGGCGAACGTCGGCCTGATCCGGGGCGGCACCTCGGGCAACGTCGTTCCCGGTCACTGCTCGATCCACGCCGAGGCGCGCAGCCTCGACTCCGAGCGGGCGGCGGCGGTGGCCGGCAGGATCGCCGACGCCTGCGCCTGGGGCGCGAGCGAGCACGGCTGCGACGTCGACGTGCGGATCGAAGAGCTGTTCCGCGGCTACCAGGTGCCGAAGGACTCGCCGGCGCTGGCGCTTGCCGGGGAGGGTCTGCGGGGCGCCGGGCTGGAGCCGCGGCAGGTGGCGATCGGTGGCGGCAGCGACGCCAACGTCTTCCGTCGGGACGGGTTCGACTGCGTTCTGCTCTCCAACGGCACCGACTCCGTCCACACCTCGGACGAGATGGTCCCGGCGCGCAGCCTCGACAAGATGCTCGAGGTCTGCGAGGGGATCGTCGCCGCGGCGGCGAAGCCGGCTGCGGCGGAGTAGTGGCGGGCCGCCTGAAGCTGCGCCGGGGCCTCGTCGCTGCGACCGACCCGCTCGAGGTCGAGATCGACGGGGAGCGGCGCCCGGCGTGGGCCGACGAGATCCTGCTGGGGGAGATGCACGAGGGCGACGAGGTCGTGGTCAACGTCGCCGCCCTAGACCTCGGCCTCGGCTCCGGCGGCTTCGACGTCGTCCACGTCAACCTCACCCGCGGCCTGGAGGGCGGCGGCAAGGGGGACGCGCACGTGATGAAGCTCAACTACACCCCGCTCCAGCACCCGGTCGATCCCATCGAGGCCGCCGGCATTCACCTGTTCCTTTCTGGTCCTGAGCAACAAGAAGGCACAGACGAAGCGGCGGTGGGGGTGGTGGTCCTGCCGCTGCACGGTCACCTGGCGCCGGCGGCCTGGGCGCTGTCGCAGGCGGCTCCGGGGCGGCGGGTCGGTTACGTCCAGACCGCCGGCGGGGCGCTTCCCGGGTCGCTGTCCCGCGATGTGGAGGAGCTGCGCGAGCGTGGGCTGCTCGCCGGCCACATCACCGCCGCCCCCGCCTACGGCGGCGAGCACGAGGCGCTGAGCACGGTGGGCGCGCTCGCCGCTGCCGCCGGGCTCGGCTGGGACGCCGTTCTGGTCGGGCCCGGTCCCGGGATCATCGGCTCCGACACCGCCTACGGCCACGGCGGCATGGCTGCTCTCGACAGCGCCCACGCGGCTCTCAGCCTGGGACTTCCCGTCGCGCTGTCCCCGCGTCTGTCCAGCTCCGACCCCCGCGACCGCCACCGCGGCCTGAGCCACCACACCCGCACCGTCCTCGACCTGCTGCTGGCGCCCGTCGAGGTGCCCTTCCCCGAGCAGGCTCGGGATCTGGTCTCCGACCTGGGCGGCTCCCAGCACCGCCTGCAGCCGGTCGCGGTCGATCCGAGCGGCTACGGGGCCTCCGGCCTGCCGACCAGGACCATGGGTCGGGATCTGAGCGAGGACCCGCTCTTCTTCGCGGCGCCGCTGGCCGCCGGCGCCCACCTCGCACGGTCCCTTGCGCCTCAAGGGTTGTAGCGACGCGGGCCGAACACTGCGGCCATGGCGGTCGCGATCAAGCCCCTGGCGCCGAGCGCTCCGGCCGAGTCCGCCGCCGATGCCCGCTTCGAGAGCCTCGTCCTCGACTTCCTCTCCTACCTGGAGCTGGAGCGGGGGCTCTCGCGCAACACCCTGAACGCCTACCGGACCGACCTTCTCCAGTACGGCGAATACCTTTCGGCCCACGACGGCGACGCGCTGCAGGCGCGGGGCGCCGACGTCGCCGACTTCCTCGCCGCGCTGGCGACGGGCGAGGGGCGGCCGGCCTGCTCGGCGGCGACGATCCACCGCAAGGCAGCCTGCCTGCGCTCCTTCTACAAGCACCTGCGCCGCGACGAGCTGATCGGCGACGACCCGACCGCGGCCCTCAGCGCGCCGCGGCGCTCGAAGAAGCTGCCGCAGGTCCTCAACTACTCCGAGGTCCAGAAGCTGCTTGCCTCGCCGAAGGGGAGCGAGCCGACGGCGCTGCGCGACCGCGCCCTGCTCGAGGTGATGTACGCGTGCGGGCTGCGCGCCTCGGAGACGATCGGGCTCGAGCTCGGCGACGTCGACCTGCGCGAGGGTGTCCTGCGCGCCCGCGGCAAGGGCTCGAAGGAGCGGTTGGTGCCGCTCGGACGGCAGGCGATCGCGGCGATCGCGGGCTATCTGCGCGGCGGCCGCCCGAAGCTGGTCGGCGACCGGCACGAGGCGAAGCTGTTCGTCAACTTCCGCGGCGGGCCGCTGACCCGCCAGGGGCTCTACAAGATCGTCCAGCGTCACGCCCGCGACGCCGGCCTCGCCGGCAAGATGAGCCCGCACACCCTGCGCCACAGCTTCGCCACCCACCTGCTCGCGGGCGGCTGCGACCTGCGCGCCGTCCAGGAGATGCTCGGCCACGCCGACATCTCGACCACGCAGATGTACACGCACCTCTCGGGCGACCGCCTCAAGGAGGTCTACTTCTCCGCCCATCCCCGCGCCAGCGACTGATTCGGCGTTCGTCCCTGGGGCGGATATGCCGGTCCAAGGACGAAGGCCGGCATGGGGTAGAACTTCGGCATGCCCGAGCTGCCGGAGGTGGAGACCGTCGTCCGGCAGCTGGAGCCGGAGGTCGAGGGGCGCCGGATCGAGCGGTTGGAGGTGCTGGACGCGCGCTGGTCGCGGCCGGTGCCGCCCGCGAAGCTGGGTGCCGCCGTCGACGGCGCGACGATCGAGCGGCTCGGCCGCCGCGGCAAGTACATCCTCATGGGCCTCGACGGCGAGCGGACCCTGGTCATGCACCTGCGGATGACCGGCAACCTGATCCTCCGCGAGGGGGACGAGACGATCGACCCCTCCGAGGGTAGGCGCCTGTACGAGAGCGAGCGCTCGACCGAGGAACGCCACCTGCGGGCCCGCTTCGTCCTCGACGACGGCCGCGAGCTGTGGTTCACCGATCCGCGGCGCTTCGGCGAGGCCTTCCTGATCGACGAGGATCGCCTCGACGAGCGCTTTGCCAAGCTCGGCGTCGAGCCGTTCTCGCCGGAGTTCACGCCCGCCGCCCTCGGCGAGATGGCGGCCGGCAGGACGGCGCCGCTGAAGTCCTTCCTGCTAGACCAATCGAAGGTAGCCGGCGTCGGCAACATCTACGCCGACGAGGCGCTCTTCCGGGCTGAGCTGCACCCGCTCTCGCCGGCCGGCTCGATCAAGCCGGAGCACGCCGAGGCGCTGCGCGACGCCGTCGTCGACGCGTTGGCGGCCGGGATCGAGGCCGGCGGCTCCTCGATCGACGACTACCGCGACGCGCGCGGCGAGAAGGGCTCGATGCAGGACGAGTTCCTCGTCCACACCCGCGAGGGGGAGGACTGCCCGCGCTGCGGCGGAACGATCGTCCGCATCGTCGTCGGCGGCCGCAGCACCTACTTCTGCTCCGGCTGCCAGGTGCGGCTGCGAAGACGTCCGAGGCGCCGGGCAAAGTAGGAGGGTGGCCGGAACCACGGTCAAGACCGAGGCGGTTGTGTTGCGCAGCATTCGCTACGGCGAGGCCGATCGCATCCTCCACCTCTACTCCAAGAGCCGCGGCCGGATCGGGGCCATCGCCAAGGGGGCGCGCAAGCCCCGATCCCGGTTCGGCGGCCGCTTGGAGCCGTTCTTCCGCCTCGACCTGATCCTGCACGAAGGCCGCGGCGACCTGCTGACGGTGACCAGCGCCACCACCGTCGAAGGCTACCCGCGGCTGCGCTCCTCCGGGCCGGCGCTGACCGCCGGCGCCCGCGCCTGCGACGCGGTGCTGCGGCTGCTCGACGCCGCCGAGCCGAACCCGCCCGCCTACAACCTTCTCTGCCGCTACCTGGCCCTGCTCGACGACCCGGCGGCGACCCGGGCCGCGAGCCTGGGGACCGCGCTCTCCTTCCGGACCAAGCTGGCGCTGGTGGCCGGCTTCTCGCCCGAGCTCGCCTCCTGCGCCCGCTGCGGCGAGGCCGAGGAGCTGGTCGGCTTCTCCGGCGCGGCCGGCGGGGTCGTATGCGCCGGCTGCGAAGGGGGCGCCTTCCCGCTTGGCGAGGAGGCGCACCGGTTCATGGTCGAGGCTCTGGCGAAGCCGCTGAGCGAAGCGCCCGAGGCCGGGCTGCCGGCGCTGCGCCAGGCCGAGCGCGCTATCACCGAGACCTTGGAGCACCACGCGCACGTGCAGCTGCGCGCCGCGGCTTAGACTCGGGCTGGTGCCCGCCACGATCAGCTTCGAAGACCGGATAGCCGCCTGGGAGGAGGAGTTCCTGGCGCCGCGGGCGACCCGGTCCTATCCGGCGCGGCGGCAACGGGAGGAGGAGGACAGCCCGCTGCGGACGCCGTTCCAGCGCGACCGCGACCGGATCGTGCACTCGAAGTCGTTCCGGCGGCTGAAGCACAAGACCCAGGTCTTCGTCGCTCCCGAGGGGGACCACTACCGGACCCGCCTGACCCACACGCTCGAGGCCTGCGGGATCGCCCGGACCGTCGCCCGCGCCCTGCGCCTCAACGAGGACCTGACCGAGGCGATCGGCCTTGGGCACGACCTCGGCCATCCGCCCTTCGGCCACGCCGGCGAGGAGGCGCTCGACGCGGCGCTGCGGGAGGGCTGCGGCGGCGGCTTCCGCCACAACGAGCACTCGCTGCGGGTTGTCGACGTGCTCGAGCGCGAGGGCGAGGGGCTGAACCTGACCGCGCAGGTGCGGGACGGCATCCTCAACCACACCGGCGCCAGCCGGCCGGCGACGCTGGAGGGCCAAATCGTCAAGCTGGTCGACCGGGTCGCCTACATCAACCACGACATCGACGACGCACTGCGGGCGGGGATCCTGCAGCCGGAGGATCTGCCGGGGGAGGAGATCGAGCTGCTGGGCCCGACCGGCTCGGAGCGGATCGACACCCTGGTCCGCGACATCGTCGAGCACTCCGCGGGGCGGGAGGAGATCTCGCAGGGGCGCGAGGTGGGGCAGGCGATGCTGCGCCTGCGCAAGTTCATGTTCGACCGCGTCTACCTGGGACCCGAGGCGCGCAGCGAGCACGAGCGGGTGCAGCGGACGATGCGCGGCCTCTTCGACCATTACCTCGCATCCCCGGCCGAGGTTCCGAGCCGGGATCCGCAGGCGAGCGACTGCCAGCGCGTGGCCGATTACATCGCCGGGATGACCGATCGCTTCTGCATCGCCAAGTTCACCGAGCTGACGGTCCCGGAAGAGTCCCGCTTCTGATGGCGCTGATCTCTCCCGACAGCGTCGAGCGGGTCAAGCAGGCGGCCGACATCGTCGAGGTCGTCTCCGCCCACACCGACCTGCGCCGGCAGGGTGTGCGCTACGTGGGCCTCTGCCCGTTCCACGACGAGCGGACGCCGTCGTTCTCGGTCGAGCCGCAGGAAAAGCTCTACCACTGCTTCGGCTGCGGGGTCGGCGGCGACGTGATCAAGTTCGTCGAGGAGAAGGACGGGCTCGGGTTCGCCGAGGCGGTCGAGCTGCTCGCCGACCGCTACGGGGTCGAGATCGAGCGCGAGCAGGAGGACCCGCGGGCAGAGGCCAAGCGCCAGCGCCGCCGCCGCCTGGAGGAGCTGCTCGACCGCGCCGCCGCCTTCTACTCCAGCTTCCTCTGGGAGTCGGAGGAGGCCGGCAAGGCGCGCGACTACCTCGCCGGGCGCGGGCTGCGCGAGGAGGTGCTGCGGGGCTTCGGCGTCGGCTACGCGCCGAGCGCCTGGGACAAGCTGCTGGTCCGCGGTCAGCGGGCCGGCTTCGGCGTCGAGGAGCTGCGCGGCGTCGGCCTCGTGCAGCGCGGCCGCAGCGGCGGCGAGTACGACCGCTTCCGCGAGCGGATCATGTTCCCGATCCGGGACCGCCGCGGCCGCGTCCTCGGCTTCGGCGGCCGGGCCATGCGGCCCGACCAGGGAGCGAAGTACGTGAACACGGCGGAGACCGAGTTCTTCCACAAGAGCCAGATCCTCTACGGCGTCGACCGGGCCAAAGCGGCGATCGCCAAGGCCGGCCGGGCGGTGGTGGTCGAGGGCTACACCGACGTCCTCGCCCTCCACCAGGCCGGGATCGAGGAGGCGGTGGGGGTGATGGGGACGGCGATCACCGGCGAGCAGGTGGCGGCGCTCTCGGGGATGGTCGACGAGGTCGTCCTCGCCCTCGACGCCGACGCCGCCGGCCAGGAGGCGATGCTGCGTGCGCAGAGCGTCGCCGCCGGGCGGCGGATGCGGCTGCGGGTGGCGGCGATGCCGGCCGGCGAGGACCCGGCGGAGATGATGGTCGAGCCCGAGGGTCCGGAGCGGTTCCGGAAGCTGGCCGACGGGGCCGAGGAGTTGGTCGCCTTCCAGGTCGGCCTCGTGCTCGGGCGCACCGACGCCGGCTCGCCGGTCGAGCGCGACCGGGCCCTCGCCGAGGTCGCGCCGGTGCTCGCCGGGATGGGCGAGACGGCGGGGAGGGAAGACCTGGTCCGCCGCGTCGCCGAGCGCCTCGACCTCGATCCCGCGATGGTGATGGGGCGGGTCGTCGCGGCGACGCCCGCGAGCGGGGGGCGGGAGCAGGCCCCGAGCGCGAGCCCCGAGCGGGCCGCTGTCGCCGCGCGGCCCCGGACCCAGGGCGAGCTGACCTCGCGCGAACGGCGGGAGCGGGCGCTGCTGGCGATGTGCATCGCGATCCCGAGCGAGGGCAGGGAGTACCTGGCGAGGCTGGGGGAGGCGCACCTCTCGGCCTCCGGCCAGCGCATCGTCGCCTGGCTGCGCGAGCATCCCGAAGACCCGGCGTCCAACCTTCCGCACGACGATGCCGAGCTCGCCGGGCTGATCGCCGAGCTGGTGATCATGTCGCGCGAGGAGCCCGCCTCCCAGGAGGCGATGGAGCTGAACTTCCTGCTGCTCGACCAGCGGCGGCTGGAGGACGAGATCGCCGCCGCCGGCGAGCGCGGCGACTACGAGCGCCGCGCCGCCCTCAGCCGCGAACGGGCGGCGCTGGTCCAGCGGATCGCCCACGCCGAGCGCCCGGCCGGCAGCGTGTAGACAGCCCCATCCGCATTTTTCTGTCTGCATCGCTTGAGAAGATGCAGTCATGGAGAGGGAGCTGCTCGAAGAGTGCCTGACGGAGGGCCTGTCGCTGGAAGCGATCGGCAAGCGCGCCGGCAAGCACGAATCGACCGTCAGCTATTGGCTCAAGAAGCACGGGCTGGAGGCGGCTCGGACGGAGAAGCATTCGGCCAAAGGGCCGCCATCGAAGGAGGAGATGGAGCGGCTGCTCGCTGCAGGTCTGTCGCTGCGAGAGATGGCTCGACGGTTGGATCGCAGTCTGGGGACGATCCGCCACTGGATGCGCAGGTACGAGTTGAAGGCGGTACCCCATCGGCACAACGGTCCCCGGGACGGAAGACGCGAGGCGACCTTGAGCTGCCGCCGGCACGGGAGGACCACGTTCGTCCTCGAGGGTCGAGGCTCCTATCGGTGCAAGCAGTGTCGGGTGCATCAGGTTGCGCGTCGTCGCAGGAAAATCAAGCGCCTCCTCGTCGAGGAGGCGGGGGGCAGATGCGTCCTCTGCGGATACGACCGCCACTTGGAGGCGCTGCAGTTCCATCACCTAGAGCCAGGGAAGAAGCTCTTTCATCTCGGGCAAGACGGTCAGAGCAGATCCCTGGCGAGATGTCGAGCCGAGGCAATGAAGTGCGCCCTCCTCTGTGCCAACTGCCACGCGGAGGTCGAGGCAGGAAAGGCGGCATTGCCGCTAAATTTTGTTCCCAGCGCTGATCCGGGGTAGCACAATTGGATTAGCACGGTCCGGGGTAGCTCAACTGGCAGAAGCGTTCGACTGTTAATCGAAAGGTTGTGGGTTCGAGTCCCACCCCCGGAGTTTCTTTAGGCGGCGGCGAGCCTTTTCAGCGCCAGTCGTTCGACCAGCTCCGCGCCTCGCGCAGCTCCGTCGTTCTCCCGCCCCCAGCGGGCGATCTCTTCGGCCTTCGCGGTGAAGCTCGGCTCGTGCAGCAGTCGCCGCAGGGCCCAGCGCAGCGGGGCGGGGCGGCAGAGGCGCCAGGGGAGGGAGAGGCCGGCGCCGGCCCAGTCGACGCGCATCGCGGTCTCGCTCATGTCGCCGATGATCGGGCAGACGAGGACGGGGGTGCCGGCGCCGAGGGCGCGGGCGACGGTGCCGTGACCGCCGTGGGAGACGATCGCCGCCGCGGCCGGCATCAGCTGGCTGTAGCTGAGCCATTCGACCAGCTTGGCGTTGGCGGGGACCTCGATCGGGTGCTGGGGGGCGACCCGGTTGATCGTCGCCACCACCCGGACCGGCTCCTCCGCCAGCGCCGCCAGCGCGGTGCGGACCAGGTGGTTGTCGGAGTCGTGGGCGGTGCTGGGGGCGACGAGGACCAGCGGATCCTCGCCGGGCGGCAGCTCGATCTCGGGATGAGGCAGCTCGAAGGTCATCGGGCCGGTGATCTCGACCCCGGCGGGCCAGGGCCGCGGGTACTCGAGCTGCGGGTAGGTGGCGACCAGCGCCAGGTCGGGGCTGATGCCGCCGTGGAAGCGGTCGATCGGCGCCAGCCCGAGCCGGCCGCGCTGGATGTTCAGGTCCCGGCGCCCCTGCTCGAGCCCGACCCGCAGGGCGCGATCGTGGCCGACGCGCCAGAGCCTCCGCCCCAGCCGGGTGCGGGGGGGACGCAGCCCGATCGCGAAGAACGGCAGGCCGGGCTCCACGACCGGATAGATGTGGGGAATCAGCGTCGCCAGCGGAATCCCCGCCTCCTCCGCCGCGAGGCTCGGCGCCAGCGTGAGGATGTCGCTGACCACCACGTGGGGCTGCAGGTCGCGCAGCAGCGGTCGCAGCGCCATCGCCGCCTCGGCCGCGTGCTGGCCCTCCTCGGATTCGGGGTCGGGAGGGGGGAACATCCGGTATTCCTCGGCCGCGGCGAACCCCAGGCCCGCCCCCTCGACCGCCGCTCGGCGCTCCTCCCAGGTCTCGACGACCACCTCGTGGCCGCGCTCGGCGAGCGCCCTCCCCAGCGCGATCGCCGGAAAGACGTGTCCCGCGTCGCCGAAGGCGCCGACGAGTACTCGCAGGCGCTCGCTCACGCCGGGACCGTCAGGGGGTATCGAGACCCTCGCCGGGTCGGGTGAAGACGATCTCCGGCACGTGGCAGTTGCGCGAGGTGCGGAGCAGGAAGCGAACCGCCTCGCCGAGGTCCCGCGGCCGGATCATCTCCTCCGGCGGGATCTGGCCCTGGACGAACTCGGTCATCGGCGTCTCGACGAAGCCCGGGGCCAGCGCCGTGCACTGGATCCCGGCGTTGCCGGTCTCACGGTGGGTCGACTGGGTGAAGTTGATCACCGCCGCCTTGGTCGCGGCGTAGATCGAGAGCCAGGCCTGGCCGCCCTTGCCGGCGATCGAGGCGGTGTTGACGATCAGCGCCTTGCCGTGCTCGCCGCCGGCCTCCCGCAGCATCGGCAGCCCCTCGCGGGTGCCGAGGATCAGCGCCCGCAGGTTGACCGCCAGCTGCATGTCGAGGTGCTTGGTCTGGATCTCCTCCATCGGCGCCCCGATCCCCACCCCGGCGTTGTTGACGAGGACGTCCAGGCGCCCGTACTTCTGGCGGTGGGCGTCGAAGATGGCGACTACGTCGCCCTCCTCGGCCATGTTGGCCGGGATCGACTCGACCTCGAAGCCCTCGCCGCGCAGCCCCTCGGCGGCTTCGTCGAGCTTCTCGGGGCGGCGGGCGGAGACAGTGAGGGCGTAGCCCTCTTCGCCGAGCGTCCGGGCGATCGCGAGGCCGATCCCGCTCGAAGCTCCGGTCACAAGTGCAGCTCGCTCAGCCATCTCCATCTCCTTCTCGTCGAGAACCCGGGTCACCCTATCTCTCCATAACATGCCGCCGATGCGCGCCCCCCGCACCGTCCCAGCGCTGCTCTGCCTGCTGGCGATGGGGGCGCTCATCGCCGGCTGCGGGGGCGGTTCGGGCGGGGACGAATCGACGGCTGCGAGCGAGGGCGCGGAAAGCCGCCCGGCCCCGCCGGCCTCGGAGTTCCCGAGCGCCGCCAAGCGGACGCTCCGCCAGGTCCTGAAGGCCGCCGACGGTCCCGCGGAGCTGGTCGTCTCGCCCGCGGCGGAAGTCTTCTACCCGGGGACGAACCGCTATCCGTTCGGCGTCGTCGACCGCGACAGCGGCCCCGTCGACGACGCCGAAGTCGCCCTCTACTTCGCCAAGGTCCCGGCGGTGAAGCTCCCGTCGAAATCGAAGTCCGGCAACCGCGGCCAGGTCGCCAGGGCGCAGGAACAGGCGCTCGACCGGCCGGCGGTCGGTCCGTTCCCGGCCCGGATCGAAACGCTCGCCACCGAGCCCGAGTTCGCCTCGCGGGCGGCGACGGAGGACCCCGACGCGGCGCGCGTCGTCTACTCGACCGAGCTCGACCTCCCAAGCGGCGGCGAGTGGCGGATGGCGGCCATCCTCAAGGAGGACGGGGAACTCAAGGGGGCGCCGCTGCCGAGCGCGGTGGTCGGGGAGTTCCACCGCATCCCCCGTCCGGGGGAGCGGGCGCCGGCGATCCACACGCCGACCGCGCAGGACGTTGGGGGTGACCTGTCGAAGATCACGACTCGCATCCCCCCGGAGACCCAGAACAAGGTGGATTACGCGGAAGCGCTTGGAAGAGAACCGATCGTGCTCTTGTTTGCGACCCCGCGGTTCTGCCAGAGTCGGGTCTGCGGCCCCGTCGTCGACGTGGCGGAGCAGGCGAAGCACGAATACGGAGACAAGGCGGCCTTCATCCACATGGAGATCTACAACGACAACGATCCCGCCAAGGGCGTGCGCCAGCAGGTGCGGGCCTTCCACCTGCCGAGCGAGCCCTACCTGTTCACGATCGACCGCCGTGGAGTCGTCAGGGCCGCGATTGAGGGAGCATTCGGGCTCAAGCTGATGCACGAAGCCGTCGACAAGGCGATCGCCCCATGAACGACAAGGCCGCCACCGAGGAGGAGCTGCTGCAGTCCTTCGCCGAAGAGGCGAAGCGCCGCTGCGACGTGATCTCCGCCGGCCTCGCCACCGCCACCACCGACTTCGAGACGATGCGTGCCGAAGCGCACGCGCTGAAGGGCACCGCGAGCGTCGTCGGCCTCCGCCGCCTCGCCGAGCTCGCCGGCCTGATGGAGTCCGACCTGGCCGAAGCGAAGAAGACCGGCACGATCCGCGGCGGCCGCGACCACCAGATCGCCGACGCCGCCAAGGCCCTCGCCGAGGGCGCCGCGGCGGCGGCCAAAGGCGAGGAAGAGCCACCGGACGTCGGCCGCTCCCTGGCTCAGCTCTTCAGCGCCTGAGCCCGCTCCTCGCGGTACGCTCGCCCGGCGGGGCAGTAGCTCAGTTGGTTAGAGCAGCGGACTCATAATCCGTCGGTCCCTGGTTCGAGTCCAGGCTGCCCCATCCGCCTATAGAGCCAAATGCGCCGCCCTCCGGGGCGGAGCGTTCGGTTTGGTCATGGCCTGGGCCAAGGTGTCGCAGGCTTGACGAACGTTTTGGTCTAGCAGCGAGGTCGGCGCGGTTGGCCCGGCAGTGGCCGTGACAAGTGGTGTTTTTTGGGCCGGGTAGTGTCTCGCGCCGTGGAGATCGAGCGCTTCATCTGGACGGACCATGCGGAGCTTCGCCTGAGCGACAGAGGCTTGAGCCGGCTTGAGGTCGAGGAGGTCGTACGCGACGGTCACCGGTTCCGCGAGGTCAATCGGGGCGACGCGGATTGGCGGGTCTACGGAACGCGTTCAGACGGGCGGCGGTTCGCCGTGATCTACGACCACCCTGCGCTGGACGATCTCGGCCTGGCCCGCATCGTCAGCATCTGGCCACTGCGCGATTTGGCCCAGCGCTAACTCCAACGACCCTTGGGAGCTATCCTGAGAGGTGTGAGCGCACGGTTTGCTTATTACGACCGAGACGCCGATATCGCTTGGCTTCCGACCGGCGATGCAGCAGACGTGGTGAGCGAGGAGGTCGACTGGGGCCTGATCGACCACGATGCCGGCACCGATGCGGTTGTCGCGGTGGAGGTCTGGTCGGCGAGCAAACGCCTGCCGGCTGAGTTGCTTGCCACGTTGCCAGCGCCGGCCAGCACTCACGGCGCTGCTGCTTAATGCGGATAACCGATAGCCCTCGCCTGAGAGAGGGGTAGTCGACTTCTCAAGCGTTGGGGCGGACTCACGATCCGTCGGTCCCTGGTTCGAGTCCAGGCTGCCCCATGGCTCGGGGAGCGGGTCCTCCCCACGAAGGGTCGAACTCGCGAATCGCGGCGCCCGCCATCTCGGCGACGTCCTCCCGGGTATGGCGACCGTCGACCTCGATCCGCACCACCTGTCGGCCCAGCCCTTGCAGATCCTCCAGGTAGGCCTCGCGGAGGCGGTGCAGGTACTCGACCGCGATCGCCGCCTCGAACGGCCGGCCTCGGCTCCGGATCCGCGCCAAGGCGTGATCCGGCTGCAGGTCCAGGAAGATGGTGAGGTCGGGCGGTTGCAGCTTCTGCCACATCTCCGAGTGAAGGCGACGGACCAGGTCGAGCTCGTCGGCGTCCTGCATCAGGACCCTCGAGAAGACCAGGTCCTTGTGCGGGGAGAAGTCGGCCAAGATCCGCGCCGAGCCGTCCTGCACCTTGATGCTGTGCCAGCGCATGAGGATGAATGCCAGCTCGAGCTCGAGGAGGTGGCTGAGCCCGTCGCGGTAGAAGGCATCGATGAAGGGGTGGCTCTCGACCCGCTCGTAGACGGCGGAGACGTCGGCAGC
Organism: Solirubrobacterales bacterium; assembly: GCA_035712025.1. Lineage (GTDB taxonomy): Bacteria > Actinomycetota > Thermoleophilia > Solirubrobacterales > 70-9 > VAYN01. The sequence goes on along the minus strand of DASTBO010000074.1, from coordinate 26,087 downwards.
GCCGCCGAGGGTTTCGGTGGTCGTCGTCTTCCCCGCACCGATCAGGCCCTCGATCGCGACGAAGGTCGGCCGGGTCGGATCTCGCTCCTCCCGCAGCCGATCGGAAGCGCGCATCTGGTTGGTGCGCTCCTTCGCCCGCAGGGCGTCTCCCAGCGACTCTCCGACCAGGTTCGCCAGGTTGAGGAGGAACAGCTGGACGTCGGCCAGCTCCTCGGGGACGTTCAGCTCCGCCGCGTAGGGTCGGGTTCGGTCCAGGTCGAGGGACTTCCTGATCGCGTGCGCGAGCTCGCCGATCTCCTCGGTGAGCAGCAGCAGCCCCTCCCTCGGGTCGGTGGTGTTGTATTCCCGCGCCTGCGCCATCCGCGCGTAGTAGCGCTGTAGCTTCGGGAGCCCCGTGCGCGGGGTCGGGGGAGCCGGGCCGATGTCGAAGTTCCTTGCGACCTGCTCCAAGCTGGATCCGCAGGTCACCTCGACGCCCTGCATCTCGAAGGGATCGGCATCCGTGAAGATCGGCAGTCCGCTCGCGGTGGCGGCGATCAACAGCAGTCGCAGGTCGCCTGGGGCCGCCGAGGCGGCCTCGGGATCGATCCAAAGCAGATCGAAGTCCATCAGCAGGGGCCAAACCGGCTCCCCGGCGACGGTGAGGGGGAGGGGCCCGTCGACCTGCACCGTGGTGACTTCCACTGCCGAAGAAGCCATCACGGCCTTGCTCGAACCGGCGGTCGCTGCCAAGGCGCGCAGCGGGATTCGCCCGTCGTCTCCCTGGCCCCCCAGGCTCAAGGGGATTCCGAGGCGGGGCCGGGTTCGGCAAAGCTCCGCCACGGGGCGAACCCGCCCTCGTGCCGCCGGAAGGCATCGCCGTCGATCAGCGCCCGCCGGTAGCGCACCGGCGTAACCATGTTCTTGCTCTGCTGCGGTGAGAGCTGCTCGACCGCACCGAAGGTGGCGAAGTCGGCGAAGTCCGACAGGACCTGCGAGTTCAGCTGGTGGGCTCCGTGGCTGATGAGGATCTCGTTCGGCTTGGCCGCTCCGTTCAGCCTCGCGGCTTCGTCGATCGGCGACCCGATGTAGTCGGGGAGCTCGCGCATGCGCAGTCGTTTGCAGGCTCCGTAGGAGATCGAGACCCGGACCGCGAAGGGAAAGGCCTTGGTGCCCGCCACCTCGGCCAGGTTGTCGGCGGTCTGCACGACGAGGAGGCAGCTCTCGAACAGCGGTCGAAGGTTCTTGCAGCTCAGGAGCACGCCATCGCCGAGCTCCTTGAATGCCTCGATCTCCCGGTAGGGACCGATCGCCGAGTACACCAAACCGTAGAACTCCTCTCCGCGGACGTAGCCCTCCTGGGCGCCCCTGGTGAGGCGATAGTTCGAGCTCCCGACCAAGTCGACGAAAGCCCAGTAGTTGCTCTCGTCCGGGGAGAGCTCGAAGGCCTGCAGCAGTTCGTCGCGGCGGCTGATCACGTCGGCCTGGATGCGGAGCAGGTAGTAGCTGTTCGGCGTCATCTCAAAGCGCCTGGATTCCGACGAAGTCGTAGATCTCCTGATCCGCCATCCCGGCGAAGACAGTCACCGCCGCCTGCGCCCTGTACACGTCCCTGTCGAGCAGCTCCTTCGCCTGGTCCTTCGCCTCCAGGCTCCAGCGTTCCAGTCGTGCTCTTTCCTTCTGGATCCGTCCCAACGTCTCTCCTCCTTCTTGGTAGAGCAGGCGCAAGCACTGCCGGCTGACCTCGGCGAGGAGGTCTTTGCGATTGCTGACCCGCGGCTCCTCGAACACGACCCTGTTCAGGAAGGCGATGATCCGGTCCAGGGCCTGCTCCGCTGTGGGTGGGAGGCCGATGTCCGCCCGCTCGTCGCATTCGCCGAGAAGCTTTCGCGCCTCCGGCCCCTTCGCTTCGGTCGCGAGACTCTTCAACATCTCTCCCGAGTGAGAGATGAACTCCCTGATGAAGTAGGTGTAGAGCCCACCGGAGTGCTTCTCGTGGAGGGCGCTCCCCAACACGTCCGGCAGGTCGCCGATCCCCATCTCCTGCTCCAGCAGGTCGTAGAGGGTCTCGTCCCTGCCGTTGAGCATGGCCGCGGTGTGGGCGTCGTCGAGATTCTCGATCGCCCAGGTGATGTCGTCGGCGTACTGCACCACCAGGGCCTCGAAGGTCGCATGCATGGACCCGTCGATCTCGAGGGTGCCCTCGTGTTGCGGCGGCTGGATCGAGTGGGCGAAGACCGTCCCGTTCGCCCGCAGCTTTCGCGAGTGCCGCCAGATTCCGAACATCGTCTCCGGCTGAAACTGTGCGGCCTTGGGCTGGATGGCGAGGGGGTTCCAGCAGAGGCTCCAATAGCTCTGCTGACCGGAGGAGTAGGCGGTCTCGGTGTCTTCCCCGGCGGCCCACGGCATCAGGGTCGTGACAGCCTCGAAGGTGGATGCGGAGCTGAGGCGCTGGATCCACAGCGGCGGCTGCTTCCCTCCGGCCGCCTCGAACAGCTTCCCGTTCGACCGAGTGTCGTTGCCGTTGGCGCAGGCGTTATCGATCTCCTCGATGGTGTCCTGGAGCCATTTGTCGGTGGGCTCCTTGGCGGCGTGGACGAAGGGGGTGGCTCCCACCTTCGAGCCGAGGGCGATGGCTTCGGCGAAATCCTCGTTCAGGTCGAGGCCGCGGGCGATCGCTCGGGTCACCTGGGCGCAACGCATGGTGTGGGTCGCATAGCTGCGGACGATCCGCCGCTCCCGGTTGTAGAGAACGTGGTACTTCTCGGCCTGCTTCCTCAGTCCGGGGGAATAGAGGACCCGATCTCTCTCCAGCTGGTGCGGAGTCCTGTTCTCGATCGAGGCCCGCCCCCTGTCGGTCTTCCATTTCTCCTGGAAGTGGCCCAGCAGGTCGGTCCCGTCGATGAACGAACCGTTCGCCGAGTCAAACGACCTCTTCGCTAGCGGCGAAAGCGGTTCCTCGACCGCTTCGGCCCAATCGATGTATTCGCTTCCGTCCACCTGAAGACTTCATTAGTACCGACCTAATGCCTGAGCAAAATCCCCGCTCTCGCGCTTGGGAGTCGTCTTGCAGCGAAGCTGGGAGGGGCGGTCAGGCCGAGGACGACAGGTACCGCGCCACCGCCTGGGCCCGGTTCGACACTCCCAGAGCCCGCAGGATCTTGCGGATGTGCCATTTGACGGTGCTCTCGGTGAGATAGAGGCGGGAGGCGATCTCGGCGTTGCTGAGGCCCTCGGCGACGAGGGTGAGGATCTCGACCTGGCGGGTGGAGAGGAGCTTGCCAAGGTCGCGGTCGCGACCGGGGACGGCGGGGCGGAGGGCCGCGGCGCGGCGGCCGAGGTCGCTGGCGGTCTGGTGGAGGGCCTCGGCGGCGGCGTGGAGCTCGGTCACGTCCTGGACGGTGCCGGTCAGTCGCAGCGGCCTTCCCTCGGGGTCCGCGATCAGCTCGGCGCGGCTGTGGATGCGGCGGACGCGGCCGTCGGGCCGGATGATCCGGAACTCGAAGTCGACCGGAGCCCCGGACTCGACCGCCTGTCTCATCTCCGCCTCGACCCGGTCGCGGTCGTCGGGGTGCACGTAGCGGGTGTTGCTGGGGTCGTAGCTCCCGTCGAAGTCGCCGGCGTCGATCCCGTAGATCGCGTAGAGCCCGTCGGAGCAGGTCAGCAGGTTGGCGGGGACGTCCCACTCCCAGCTGCCCATCCTCGCCACCCGCTCGGCGTCGGCGAGCCGGGCGCGGCTGCTCTCGATCTCCCCTTCGATCCGGCTGCGCTCGGTGATGTCGGTGACGAGGACGAAGAAGCCGAGCACCTGTCCTTCGCTGAGATCGGGGATGTAGGAGACCTGCGTGTACCGGGTTTCGCCCGCGGGGGTGACGATCTTTCGGTCGAAGAGCTGCCTCTCGCCCGCGAGGGCGCCTTCGGCGAAGCGACGGCTTTCGGCGAAGAGCTCGGGGCCGAGCAGGTCCCGCATGTGCGTCCCCCGCACCTCGGCGGGGGATACGCCGAAGAACTCGATGTAGGCGTTGTTCGCCATCCGGTTGATCAGCCCCGTGTCCCAGTAGCCGACCATCGCCGGCAGTGCGTCCAGCATCGCCTGTATCCCCTCGGGCGAGTCGGGGGGCCGGCGGGACGCTCTCCGCACCTCTGAGCCCATGGCCAGATGATGAACCAGCCCTTGGGCGGGCTCAACCCCTCCTGGGGAGGGGCCCTTTCGCTTTATCGTTTTTCCCGCGTGCTCGATTCCGGCGACACGACGACACCTCGCCCCTTGGGGCGTCGCACGAACAGCCGGATGAGCGCTTCCCCCGCCGGGGCTCAGGGCACGCGGCCGGCCGCCCAACCCCTACCAGCGGCCGGCCGCGCCGCCTCGGATTCGCTTCTCCACGAGGTCGAAAGCCTGCTCGCCGAGGATCGCGCGATGCGGCTCGCTAGGCGACGGTCAGCTGCAGGAGAGCGCCGACAGCGCCGCAGCTGAGGACCACGTAGAGCACGGTCAACTTGCCGTGCCAGCGGTTGAGGGCGAGGAAGGCCAGGACGGCGAGGACGCCGGTGTAGACGTCGACGACGCCGGCGTCGACGATTTCGACGGTGACGGCGGCGATCAGGCCGACGACCCCCGCCGCGACGCCGAGGAGAAACTGGTGGAGCCGCTCGTTTTCGGCGATCGCGACGAGCTGGCGGTGGAAGAAGATCGGGAAGCAGAAGGCGGGAAGGAAGATGCCGAGGGTGATCGCCAGCGCCCCCAGCAGCCCGCCGGCCATATAGCCGACGAAGGTGGCGAAGATGATCAGCGGCGCGGGGAGGATGCCCCCGATCGCGAGACCGTCGACGAACTGGCTCTCGGTCAGCCAGTGGTGCCCGTCGATCGCGCTGTCGTGGAGGAAGGGGACGACGGTGTAGGCGCCGCCGAAGGTCAGCAGCCCCGCCTTCAGCCCCTCGAGGAAGATCTCCCCGGTGAGCCCGATCGCGATCGTGCCCGCGGCGACCCAGGGGAGCGCCCCGAGGCCGAACGAGAGCGACGGCGCCCGGCCCAACCAGCTGCGGGCATTGCGCCAGAGCTCGTAGGCGAGCCCGCCGCCGAGCAGGACGAGGACGAAGCTCGCGTCGGCGAAGAGGGTGAGGGCGAAGCCCGCCGCCGCGATCATGGCCAGCGGCACGTCCTGGATGAACGCCGACCCCAGCCGCACCAGCGCCCGCGCCACCAGCGCCCCGACGGCGGCGCTGAGGCCGTAGAAGAGAGCGTCGAGGTGCTCGGCGATGTCGGCCTCGACGTAGAGCGCCGAGAGTCCCAGCATCAGCAGGAAGCCCGGCAGCATGAACCCGAGCCCGGCGAGGAAGCCGCCCAGCCTTCCACCCCGGAGGCGCCCGAAGTAGACGCAGAGCTCGTGTGCCTCCGGTCCCGGCAGCACCTGGTAGACCGCGAGCAGGCGCTGGAACTGGATCTCGCTGACCCAACCCTCCTCGTCGACGCACTCGCGCTTGATCATCGCGATCTGTGCCGCCGGGCCGCCCCAGGCGAGGCAGCCGAACTTGAGGAAGCGACGGAAGATGGCACCCGGGGATTCCAAGGGGGTCGTTTGTCTATCGCACCCGGGGGTAACCGCAGAGCGACCCCGGTGTCGCGCCGTCTCGCCAGGTTCGAGCCGATCTCGGGGGAACACGATCCAGCGGAGTGGAGAGGCCCAGACGCCTCGGTTCCTGGCCGCTGGCAACGACAACAGACTGTGCTCGCGCGCAGGGACCACCCGTGAGAGCAAGCGACCAGACGGAACTGGAGGACTGAAAATGGCTGATGGAAGCGTTGGCGAAGCCCAGGACAAGGCGCAGGACGTCGCCGGCCAAGCGCAGGACAAGGCGCGCGAGGCGGCGGGCAAGGCGCAGGAGGGCATTCGCCAGCAGATCGACGACCGCTCGACCCAGGCCGGGGAGCAGGTGGCCGGCACGGCCGACGACCTGCGCTCGGTGGGCGAGGAGCTTCGCAAACAGGGCAAGGACGGTCCGGCGAAGCTGGCCGACCGCGCCGCCGAGCAGACCGAGAAGGTCGGCTCCTATCTCAAGGACAACGGTCCGGACAGGATGCTGGAAGACGCGGAGGACTTCGGCCGCCGCCGCCCGTGGGCGGTCCTCGCCGGAGGTGTGGCGGTCGGGGTGCTCGCCGCTCGCTTCCTGAAAGCGTCGAGCCGCAGCCGCTATCAGCAGCAGCGCAACGGCACCGGCTCGACGGCCCAGGTTCCGCAGACGACCGGTGCTGTCCCGCCGCGACGCTCGGCGGTGGAGCCGGTCGCCACGCCGCCGACCTCCGTGCCGGCTCCGACCGCGGCTCCGCCCGCCCCGGCGGTAGCGCCATGAGCACCGCGAACGGGGAGAGCAACGAGCTGCGCCAGCACTCGACCGGCGACCTCGTCAAGCAGCTCTCCGAGCAGACCACGACCCTGGTCCGCAAGGAGATCGAGCTGGCGAAAGCCGAGCTTTCCAAGAAAGGCAAGGTGGCGGGCGAAGGCGCCGGCATGTTCGGCGGCGCCGCCGTGGTCGGCCTGCTGGCGCTGGGGGCCCTGACCACGGCGATCATCGCCCTGCTCGACAGGGCGATGGACCTCTGGGTCGCCGCCCTGATCGTCGCCTTGATCTACGGAGCAATCGCCGCGGTGCTGGCCGTCTCCGGGAGAGATCGATTGAAGAAGGGGATGCCACCGGCCCCGGAGCAAACCGTCGAAACCGTGAAGGAGGATGTGCAATGGGCCAAGAGCCAAGCCAAATCCGCGAGGAGATAGAGGAGACGCGCGCCGAAATGGGCGACACCGTCGACGCCCTCGCCTATAAGACCGACGTCAAAACGCGCGTCAAGGAGTCGATCTCGGACAAGCGCGAGCGACTGATCGAGCAGGTCCAGGGCACCTCCCACAAGGTCGGGGATGCCACGCCGGACGGGGGGCAGGTCAAGGAGGGCGCGCGGCATGCGGTCGGAGTCGCCCAGGAGAACCCGCTCGGCCTCGCGCTGGGCGGGATCGCCGCCGGCTTCCTCGCCGGGATGATGCTGCCGAGCACCCGCATCGAGGACGAGAAGGTCGGCCCGATCGCCGATCAGGTGAAGGAAAGCGCCGCCGAAACCGGCCAGGAGGCGCTCGAGCGCGGTCGCGAGGTGGCCAGTCAGGTCGCCGAGCAGGCGGTCGAAGGCGCCAAAGAGGTCGGCCAGGAGGCCGTGCAGTCCGCCAAGGACGCCGGCCAGGAGCAGGCCGAGGGGCTCAAGGACAGCGCCAAGGAAGGCGCCCAGGAAGTCAAAGAGCAGGCCCGGGCCTGAGGCATCGTGGAGCGGGCCCGGAACCGGGTCCGCTCCCTGCTCGAGGCGCTCGAGCCGTCCCGGACTAGCGCTCGCGCCCCTCACCCGTCAGACTCCTCGATGTGCCGATGGCGCGCTGGAATGATGGAAGGCGATTCGAGGGGAGAGTCGCGATCGTCACCGGAGCCGGTGGTGCTCTGGGTGGTGCCGTCGCGCGGGCGCTGGGCCGCGAGGGGGCGACCGTCGCGCTCGGCTACCGCTCCTCGGAGGATTCCGCCCGCGCGGCTCTGACGGAGATCGAGGCCGCCGGCGGCAAGGGCCACCTCGGCCGGCTCGAGGTGACCGATCCCGCCTCCGTCGAGGGCTTCGTCGCCGACGTCGCCGAGCGCCACGGCCGCATCGACGTCGTCGTCAACGCCGCCGGCCGGATCGACCCCGAGGACGCGGTCCGCTTCGCCGAGTCCAAGGACGAGGCCTTCGCGACCCTGCTCGACGTCGACCTGCTCGGCACCTTCCGCGTCTGCCAGGCGGCGACCCCGCACCTGGAGCGCAGCGGCAACGGCGCGATCGTCAACTTCTCCGGCTCCTACGGCAACGGCGTCAACCGGGAGAACGTGGTCAACTCGGTCGCCGTCACCTACTGCGCCGCCAAGGGCGGCGTCCGCGCCTTCACCTCGGCGCTGGCGCGCGACCTGGCGCCCGAGATCCGGGTCAACGCGATCGCGCCGGGGCCGATCGCGGCGAACTGGGAGGACGACTGGGAGATCCCCGAGGAGCAGATCGACGAAGCGCTGGAGATGACCCCGCTGGGGCGGATGGGGATGCCCGAGGAGATCGCCGAAACCGTCCTCTACCTTGCCTCCGACGGCGGCGGCTACACGACCGGCCAGGTGCTCGAGGTCAGCGGCGGCTGGATCCTGGACGGCTGAGATGGCGGAGCTCGAGGTCGACCTCACCGCGCTGCTGCCGGCCGACCTGCCGGACGGCAGGGAAGCCGTCGAGGAGGGGCGGGCGCTGGCGGCGGGACTCGAGCGCAGCCGCTCGATGTTCTGCGAGGAGAAGGGGGTCGGCTCCGAGCGCGAGTGGCGCGAACGAGCCCGGCGCGAGGGGTTCTCCTGCACCTGCATGAACATCGGCCTCGCGACCTGGGACGACACCCGCGAGGCGCTGGGGCTGATCTACGAAGACGCGCTCTCGCGCGGGGTGCGCCCGCCGGACCGCTTCAACCTGATCGCCGAGCGGCGGATGGGGCTGCCGAAGGACAAGCGTGCCGAGGCGCCGCAGGAGACCGGGCCGGCGCTCTGGGACGACCAGGACTGGTGGGAGCTGACCCACACGGTCCCGATCCAGCCCGAGGCGGCCGACAACATGATCGGCGGCCCCGGCTCGCTCGAGAACGCCCTCGACGCGCTGCGGGTCGGCATCACCCACATCGGCGTCCTCTCGCAGTACTCGTGGCGCTGGCCCTACTGGAGCGACGACGTCAGCCAGACGCTGGCGGTGCTGAAGGGCGCCGGTGCGCTGTCGGCCTTCCGCGACGAGGGCGTCTGCTTCGACTCCTACCTCGAGGACGGCTACCCCGGCGTCTTCCACGATTACGCCAACTACGTCGGCTGGGCGATGGTCGAGCGCTACATCTCCGAGCAGCTGATCGGCGCCGCCTACTCCTGTTCCTGGGGCGGCCTGACCCAGAGCCCGGCGATCAAGTCGGCGGTGACCCTGGCCCTGCACGCGGTCAACCCCGACGGGGTGCCCGCCGGTTTCGTCCAGGGCGACACGATCGGCAACACGCCGGATTTCGACTCCAACATGGCGGTGCTGAACACCGACGTCCTCTTCATGAAGATGGTCGACCGCCGCTACAACCTCGGCGGCGCGCCGATCGCGGTCCCGGTGACCGAGACCGAGCGGATCCCGTCCTGGCAGGAGGTGGCGACGGTGCAGACGATCAGCCGTCGGCTCGAGGACTACGTGCCGCTGGTCGAGCCGGTCGTCGACTGGGGCAAGATCGAGGCGATGCGCGACGAGCTGGTCCGCGGTGGGCGCGCCTTCTTCGACGCGGTTCTCTCGGGGCTCGGTGCCGCCGGGATCGACGTCCGCGACCCGGCGCAGCTGCTGCTGGTCCTCAAACGACTCGGCTCGACCCGCTGCGAGGAGCTGTTCGGCGCCGGAGCGCCCGATCCGGAGTTTCCCCGCGGCCGCCGACCGGTGCTGGAAACCGACCTGGTCAAGAACACGATGGAAGAGCGCGAGCGGCTGTTGGCGGAGCTGCGGAGCCGCGGCGAAGAGGAGGCGATCCGGGGCATGAAGGTCCTGGTCACCTCGACCGACGTGCACGAGTTCGCCGAGTTCCTGCTGACCTCGGCGTTGGCCGCGGCCGGGACCGAGGTGATCGACTTCGGGATCAACCGCGATCCCGAGGACATTGTCAAGGCGATGGTCGAGACCGACGCCGACGCCGTGGTGATCACCACCCACAACGGCGTCGCCCGCTCCTTCGGGCAGCGGCTGATGGAGGAGCTGCGGGCGGCCGGTTCCGGTGGCGTCCCCGTCTTCATGGGCGGGGTCCTGAACGAGGACGTCGACGGGTCGGAGATCCCGGTCGACGTCAGCGCCGACCTCAACGCCACCGGGATCCGGACGCCGGGGACGATCGACCGCCTGATCGAGGAGCTGATCGAGCGCCGCGCCGGCGGCGTTCCGGCCTGAGGCGACGGTGGGGGTCGTCGCGCTCGCCGACTTCGGCAGCACCTACACCAAGGTCACGCTGGTCGACCCCGGCGAGGGGAGGGCGCTGGGGCGGGGAGAGGCGCCGACCGGCATCGCCACCGACCTGATGGAGGGGTTCGCCGCGGCGCTCGCGCGGGCCCGGGACGCGGCCGGCGGCGCGGTGACGGTCGACGAGCAGCTGGCGGTCTCCAGCGCCGGCGGCGGGCTCAGGGTCGCGGCGATCGGCCTGGTCGAGGACCTGACGGCGGCCGCGGCGCGCCAGGCGGCGCTGAACGCCGGCGCCCGGGTCGAGGCCGTCCTCTCGGGCCGTCTCGGCGACGAGCAGCTGGACGCGCTGGAGGCGGCCCAGCCGGAGATCGTGCTCTTCGCCGGGGGAACGGACGGCGGGCAGGCCGAGCTGGTGCTGGATAACGCCCGCCGGCTCGCCGATCGCGGGACCGGCGGCAACGTCGTCGTCGCCTGCAACGCCGAGGTCGCCGCCCCGGCGGCCGAGCTGCTGCGCGCCTCGGGGGCTCGGGTCGAGGTCGCGGCCAACGTGATGCCGGAGCTGGGGCGGCTGGAGGCGGGCGGGGCGCGCGAGGCGATCCTGCGGGTCTTCCTCGAGCACGTGATCGGCGGCAAGGGCCTGAGCGCGAGCCCGGAGTTCGAGCGGATGGTGCGGATGCCGACTCCGGAGGCGGTTTTCGAGGCGACCGGGCTGCTGGGGGAGGCGGTCGTGATCGACGTCGGCGGGGCGACCACCGACGTCCACTCCAGCCGCGTCGTCGCGGCCGCCGCGCCGGGGATCGAGGACCCGCTGCTGCCGCCTCCGCCGACCCTGCGCACGGTCGAGGGGGACCTCGGCCTGAGGGCCGGCGCCGCCGGAGTCGTCGCGGCGGACGCCCGCTGGTTGACCGAGAAGGCAGGGGAGACGGAGCCCGCGATTCGACACGCTGTCTCGATTCGAGCCGAGCGGCCCGCCTGGGTCCCGGAGGATGCGATCGGGCTCCGGTTCGACGCGCTGCTGGCGACCGCCGCCGCCACCCAGGCGCTGACCCGTCACTGCGGGACGATGCTGCTGAGCGGGGGCGAGGGGAAGCCGCCGACGCTGGTCCGCGACGGCCCCGACCTGCGGGAGATCCCCTTGGTCTTGGGTACGGGTGGGGTTTTCATGCACCGGAGCGACGGCGAGGCGATCCTCCGGGAGGCGCTCGAGCGCCGGGCGGCCCACTCGCTCTCGCCTCGCGATCCCCGCCTGGCGATCGACCGCGCCTACCTCCTCGCCTCCGCCGGATTGCTCGCAAGCGCCGATCGGCCAGCTGCGATGCGGCTCCTGGAGCGGGAGCTCTCCTTTCTCAGAAACTAGACACAGTGACCAATTACGGTTAGGCTCGGGGTTGCCAGCCGTCGGGTGAATCGCGGATGATCCCCTTGGAGGGAACGAGGGAGCGATGTTCAAGCGCCGCCAGAAAGGGTCCGTGACGCGCGTCTTCTACGCGGGGGACGTGCACGGCTCGCGCGTCTGCTGGAAGAAGTTCGTCAACGCCGCCTCCCATTACCCGGCCGACGCCCTGGTGATGGGCGGCGACCTCACCGGCAAGGCGCTGGTCCCGATCGTCCGCGAGGGCGACGGCACCTACGGCGCCCGGGTGATCGGCGAGCAGCGGGTCGCCCGCAGCGCCGAGGAGCTCGACGAGATGCAACGCGCGATCTCGACCAACGGGATGTACCCGTTGATCGTCGATCGCGACGAGGCGCGGGCCCTGGCGGGCGACGCGGGCCGCCGCGAGGAGGCCTTCGAGCGGGCGCTGCTGGACGAGCTGCGGCTCTGGGTGCGCTTCGCCGACGAACGGCTGGCGGGAACCGGCACCCGCGCCTACGTGATCCCCGGCAACGACGACCCCTGGTCGATCGACGAGGTGCTTGGCTCGGGGACGAGCGTCGAGGCCTGCGACGGCCAGGTGCGGATGCTCGGCCCACACGAGATGGTCTCCTTCGGCTTCTCGAACCGGACGCCGTGGCAGACCCCGCGCGAGCTCGACGAGGACGAGATCTACTCCCGCCTGCGGGGTCTGGCCGATCGGCTGGAGGCCCCGGGCCGGGCGATCTTCAACATCCACGTGCCGCCCTACGAGAGCAGCCTCGACACCGCCTTCGAGGTCGACGAGGAGCTGCGGTACGTGATGAAGGGAGGGCGACCGCACGAGGTCCCGACCGGCAGCCCGGCGGTCCGGCAGATCATCGAAGAGGTGCAGCCCCTGCTCAGCCTTCACGGTCACATCCACGAGAGCAAGGGTGTGACCCGGATCGGCCGCACCGTGGCGATCAATCCCGGCTCCGATTACACCAGCGGACACCTCGACGGCTGTCTCGTCCACCTGGAAGCGGATCGTGTCGTCAACCACTACCTGGTCTCGGGTTGAGTCAATGCAAAGGGAAATAGGGGAGAGAAATGTCTGAGTCTGAATCTGGGGGTACCTACGCGCGCAGAGCGACCGGCCTGGTCCGTGAGGTCTCGCCGTTCTCGACCTTCGTCTTCAACATGGCGGCGCAGCCGACCGCGATCCTGATCGCGACCGCCGCCTTCATCCTTCCGCTCGCCTTCTTCCCGGGCGGCTCGATCTGGCTCGGCTTCGCGATGGCCTTCGTCCTCGCGATCCTGCTCTGCCTCTGCTACGGCCTCTTCACCTCGGCAATTCCACGCAGCGGCGGCGACTATGTGCTCGTCGGCCGGGTGACGCACCCCGTGGTGGGGGTGATCTCCTCGTTCTTCTGGGTCTCCGGTGTGATCCTGGTGATCGCCTTCGTGGCCCAGTCGTTCGTCCTGATCGCGCTGGCACCGTCGCTGACCGCCGTCGGCCTGGTGGGCGACCATCACTCCCTGGTCACGGCGGGCGAAACCCTCGCCACCGACAAGTGGTGGCAGTTCGGAGTCGGCGCCGCCGTGATCCTCGGGTCCGCGGCCCTGCTGGCCGGGGGCTGGCGCTGGACGACCAGGATCATGAACGGCCTCTGGGTGACGACGATGATCGGGCTCGGAACCGTCCTCCTCTTCCTCCTCTTCAAGAGCCACGGCGGCTTCGTCGACAGCTTCAACCAGTTCGCCGGGCCGGTGACCGGCGAAAGCAACTCCTACAACGGGATCGTGGCCGCCGCCCAGAAAGAAGGGATCGACCCCTCGCCCGGCTTCAGTCTCGACAACACCTGGCCGACGATGGCGGCGATCGCCGGCCTCTCGATCTACGGCTGGCTCTCGATCTACATCTCCGGCGAGGTGCGCCGGGCCAAAGACATCACCCAGGTGAAGATCATGAGCCTCGCGACCTTCGTCCACGTCGCGATCGCCGTGATCCTCGGAGTCGTCTTCTTCTGGAAGTTCGGCCACGACTTCTTCGTCGCGATCAACGGCCTCAGCTACACCGAAAGCTATCCCTTCGCCGGGGCGCCGCCGTACTACACCTTCCTCACCTCGATCGCCGGCGGCAGCACCCTTTTCTCCTGGTGGCTGTTGATCACCTTCGCGGTTGCCTATCCGCTGCTGATGCTGCCGCAGATCGCGATCATCGTCCGCAGCTTCTTCGCCTGGGCGCTCGATGGCCTGCTGCCGTCCAAGTTCGCTGAGGTCTCGCCCCGGACCCACGCCCCGAACTACGCGATCGCCCTCGTCGTCGTGCTCGGCCTGGCCGCCCTCTACTGGGCCGTGAGCAACAACGAAGGGTTCAACAAATTCCTCTACGAGGCCGTGCTGCTGCAGTTGGTGACGATGATCCTGCTCTCGATCTCCGCCGTCCTGCTTCCCTACCGCAGGCCGGACGTCTGGCGGGCCTCGGCCACCACCCAGCGGATCTTCGGCATCCCCGTGGTGGCGCTCTCCGGGGCGACGACGATCGTCCTGATGGCGGGCCTCTTCTTCGTCTACATGCACTATCCGTCGCTCGGAATCGAAGACAAGGGGCACTTCTTCCGCGACTGCGGGATCGTGCTCGCCGCGGCTCTGGTGACGTTCTTCGTCGCTCGGGCGGCGCGGCGGCGGCAGGGGGTCGACGTCGACAAGCTGGCCGCCGAGATCCCGCCGGAGTAGCGTCGGTCGCGTGCAGCCGCTTGCCGACCCCGTCGCCGAGGGGACGAGGATCGCCGAGGCCGCCGCCGAGCGCGGCGTCCCCCTGCGACTGGTCGGCGGGGTCGCGGTCGCGGTCCTCTGTCCCAGCGCCCGCCGGCCGCCGCTGAGTCGACCCTATGCCGACATCGACCTCGCCACCCGTGGCGCGGCGGGGAAGGACGTCATCGCCCTGCTGGAATCGCTCGGGTACGCCGCCGACCGTGAGTTCAACACCCTCCACGGTCACCGGCGGCTGTACTTCTTCGACGAGCGCAATCGGCGGCAGGTCGACGTCTTCGTCGACGAGGCGAACCTATGTCATCGGATCGACCTCAGGGACCGTCTCGAGCTGGTGCCATTGACCCTTTCAGCCGCCGACCTCACGGTGTTGAAGCTGCAGGTTGTCGAGACCAACCAAAAGGACTACCTCGACATCTGCGCGATCTTCGCCGATCACGAGCTCGGCGACGGGAAGAGTGGCATCGACACGGTTCACATCGCCGCACTTGCCGGCGCCGACTGGGGACTGTGGCGCACCATGGGGATGGTGGCCGACCGCAGCGCACGGTTTGCCCGTGAGCTGCCCGGGTTCGACGCCGGCCAGCGGGTGGCGGAGCGGTTGGAAGCGCTGAAGTCCAACCTCGACAGCGCACCCAAGAGCCGTGGCTGGAAGCTGCGGGCCAGGCTGGGGGATCGCAAGCGTTGGTACGAGCTTCCCGAGGAGGTCCACTAGGAATGGTCTTGTCACATCCATTGGGTAGTCTCGCCCCTGTGAAGTGTCTGACCAATCGCCAGGGGAGGCGGCAAACTTGACGCGGCCACGTCGCGGGGAGCCGCGCGCTAGGACCAAGATCATCGACGCCAGCCGCAAGCTGTTCGCCCGGCGCGGGTTCTCCGAGACCTCGATGGGGGACATCGCGCGGGCGGCGCAGGTGGCGCGGGCGACGGTGTACAACAACTTCGACGACAAGCAGGACATCCTCGCGGCGATCATCAGCGACTACATGACGGGGTACGCGCGGATTGCCCAGCGGCTGCGCGAAAGCGCCCGCTCCGGCCAGACCTCGTTCGAGCTGATCCAGGAGATGGTCCGCGAGGCGCTCAACTGGCGGGTGAAGAACGCCGACCTGCGGCCGATAGTCGCCGTCGCCCGCAACCTTCGCGGGTCCGGGTGGGAGGAGGCCAACAAAGCCGCCGACGATGCGATGCTCGGCTGGATCATGGCCGTCCACGCCGCCGACGAAGACGCCGGCCTGATCCGCGCCGACATCGACCTCGAATTCGGCGTCCGCGCCGCCTACAACATGATCGAGTCGGTCCTCTCGACCTTCGACGTCTCGGCCACTCCGGGGGAGATCGACGAGAAGGCGCACCAGCTGGCGCTGCTGCACTGGTACGCGATCTGCTCGGTGCCTCCGAACGCGGCGCCGCGCAGTCCGCTGGGCCGCAAGTCGGCGGTCGACGAAGCGTAGACAAGCTGTCTAATCTCTAATAATCTGTGTGGGCTCTTGTCCGCACCAGATCATTCCGCGGGGGATCTGGCTCACCTGATCCATCCCCTGACCGACCATTCCCGGCTGGCCGAGACCGGCCCGCTGGTGATCGTGCGCGGAGAGGGCTGCGAGCTCGTCGCCGCCGACGGCCAGCGGCTGATCGACGGGTCGGCGGGCCTCTGGACCGTGAACCTCGGCCACAGCCGGGAAGACTTGGTCGAAGCCGCCCGCGACCAAATGCAGACTTTGCCCTACGCGGCGACCTTCGGCGGCGTCTCCTCGCCGCCGGCGATCGAGCTGGCGGAACGGCTCGCCGAGCTGGCGCCGCCGGGCCTCAACGGGGTCTTCCTGGTCAGCGGCGGCAGCGAGGCGAACGAGACGGCGATCAAGCTAGCCAGGCGCCACTGGGTCCGTCGCGGCCAGCCGCAGAGGTCGATCGTGATCGCCCACGACCGCGGCTACCACGGCCTCACCGGGGTGACCACGACGGCCACCCGCCTGCGGCCCTACCACGCCGAGTTCGGGGTCCAGGCGGCCGACGTCGCCGAGGTGCCGGCGCCCTACCCGTACCGCTGCGCCGCCGGGGTTCCCTGCGAGCCCGAGAGCTGCCCCGTCTGTCGGGGCGAGGCGCTGGAGGCGAAGATCGAGGAGCTCGGGGCCGAGCGGGTGGCCGCGGTCATCGTCGAGCCCGTGTTCGGCTCCGGCGGCGTGATCGTCCCGCCGCCCGGCTACCTGCGGCGAGTGCGCGAGGTCTGCGACCGCCACGGCGTGCTGCTGATCGCCGACGAGGTGATCACGGGCTTCGGCCGCACCGGCACCTGGTTCGGGTGCGAGCACGAGGCGGTTGTGCCGGACGTGATCACCTTCGCCAAGGGCGTGACCAGCGGCTACGTCCCGCTCGGCGGCGCGATCGTCTCCGACGAGCTCTGGGAGGAGCTGCGCGACCCGCGGCGGCGCCCCGGCCATCTGATGCACGGCTTCACCAACTCCGGCCACCCGGTCGCCAGCGCGGTCGCTCTCGCCAACATCGAGGCGATCGAGCGGGAGGGGTGGCTGGAGCGGGTTCGGGAGGCGAGCGAGACCCTGGCAAACCTGGTCGCGCCACTGCGCGAGCACCCCGAAGTCGGCGAGGTCCGGCAGAGCGGGCTGATGGTCGGGATCGAGCTGGTCTGCGACCTGGAGACGCGTCAGCGCTGGCCGGTCGAGGTCGAACGCGGGCGCCGGGCCGCCGCGGCAGCACGCGAGCGCGGGCTGCTGACCCGCGGGCTGCTCGACGACATCCTCTGCCTGGCGCCGCCGTTCACGATCTCAGACGAGCAGATGAAGCGGTCGGTGGAGATCCTCGGCGAGAGCATCGACGCCACCGGGGACCTCCACCGCTGAGCGAGGGTTCAGGGCAGGTACTCTTCCGCCTGTTCCTTGGCTTCTTCGAGGCCCTTTTCGGCCTTGGCCTGACCTTCTTCGATTCCCTTTTCGGCTTCCTTCTGCGCCTTTTCGATCCGCTTCTTGGTGTCGCCGCTGGCCTGTTCCTTGGCTTCTTCGAGGCCCTTCTTGGTCTCTTCGACGCCTTCGTCGATCGCTTCTTCGGCCTTCTTCGTGCCTTCTTCGACCTGCGTTTCGGCCTGCTCGCGAACGGTTTCGGTGTCGTCGCCGCCGCTGCCGCAGCCGGACCAGACGGCGCCTGCGGTGGCGAGCGCGAGCACGGCGAGGAGGGATTGGACGATGCGCAGCTTTCTGCTCATTTGGGTGGGCTCCAGATCGTTTGCTGGTTAACGTGGTGCGGCAGTGAATCAGACCCAGCCTGACAGCTTCGAAGACCTCGTGGCCGATGCGATCGACGCGCTCCCGGTGGAGTTCCAGCGCCTGCTCGAGCGGGTGGCGGTCGTCGTCTCCGACCTCGGCTTCGAGCGCCACGCCTACGGCGAGTACTTCGGCGACGGGATCGCCGCCGAACGCTACGAGGACCGGATCGTCATCTACCGCGACACGCTGGAGCGCGACTTCGGCCACGACCGCGAGCTGCTGGCGCGCCAGGTGGAGCAGACCCTGCGCCACGAGCTCGCCCATCACCTCGGCTGGGACGAGGGGGGCGTCGGCGGGCTCGGACTCTGAGGTTTACCCGGTGCCGGCGACCCGGCAGCCGCGCAGCAGGGTTTCGCTGAACTCCCGGTGCGCCTCGAAGCGGAAGGTGCCGCGGGCGAAGGGGAACAGCGCCGAGTCGATTCCACGCGGCGTGCTGCACGCCGCCGAGACATAGCTGCGGCGCTTGCCGCCGGAGCTGTACCGGCGGCCGATCGTCAGGTCGATTTCGGTGACCGACCCGAGGTCGCCGCCGAGCTTCGGGACCCGCGCCCGCAGGACGGTCCCGAATTCGCCGTCCCGGCGGTGGCCGATCGTCAGCGGGACGACCAGGGTGAAGCGCACCGGCGCGCCGGCGAAGAAGTGGAGCAGCAGGGCCTGCTTGCCGCCGCGGCGGCTGTTGAAGGCGAAGATCCGCCCGGCCACCGCGATCGGCCGGCCGAGGGTGACCTCGGCCCGGAACCGCCCGCTGCCGACGCGGGCGCCGCCGCAGCGCGCGAGGGCGGTCTCGGTGCTGGTCGACTGCAGGCTCGGCGCGGTGCAGATCGGCAGGCCGCTGGAGTCGATGCGGCCGTTGCGGTTGAGCTTGACTTCGATCCAGCGCAGGGGCGGCGGGTGGCTCCCGTCGGTGGTGGCGACCTTGCCCTGGATCGCGACGTCGACCGGCGCCGGCTGCAGACGGGGGAGGACGTTGGGGGTGAAGTTGGCGGTGAAGGTGACGCGGATGTTGCCGATCTGCCGCGTCTCGGCGCTCGAGGACGCGGCCCAGGCGACGGCGAGGACGACGATCAGAGCGGGTATGAGAACCAGGCGGCGCATGCTCCCCTTGCGAGTCTAAGCAGGGAAAACCGGCGCCGAGATTGAGCGATGGTTGAGCCTTGCTCAATCGTCCTTCTGATCCGCCGGGTGGGTGACCCTTTCGGCCCGCTGGCGGACTTCTTCGCTCGCCTCCCGCGTCGCCGCGAAGGCCTCCTCCTTGGCCGCCGCCAGTCCCTCGCTCGGCTTGCCGCCGACGATGTCGCGGAAGGCGTTCTTGAACCGCTCGGTGCGGCGGTCCGGGGGGAAGCGCTCCTCGGCGCGGGCCTGCTTCTTCGGGTGGCGCTCGCCGTAGCGCCGGCGGGCCCAGGCCGAGCCCGGCTTGCCGAGTCGGCAGGCCCCGTAGAGGGCGATCGGGAAGACGAAGAAGCCGATCGTGCCGTGCAGGATCCGGCCCTTGGCGAAGCAGGCCGCGACCAGGAGGAAGACGACCAGGGCGCTGAGGGCGGTGCCGAGGATCGACTCGATCGAGCCGTCTTCGATCGTGAACGGGGTGAAGCCGAGCAGCGCCAGCATCATCGCCGCGGCGGCGAGCACGGTCGCGTCGATCGAGCTGCGGCCCTCCTCGGCCCAGTAGACGTCGTCGAGGTAGACCCAGAGGGCGAACTCGTCGATCGTCAGCCCGGCGCCGATCCCGAAGGCGAAGGCGCAGATCTCGGTCCAGGGGCTGTTGCCGAAGGCGGCGAAGCCGGCGGCGCCGGCGACCATCATCGTCACGATCCCGAAGACGAGGTGGTGGAGGTGGACGCCCGAGTCGCTGACGATGCTGCCCGGCCACCAGGGGACCTTGGGGCTGCGCATCAACCGGGTGCTCATGCGGATGAAGGCGAAGGAGAGGATGAACCCGATCAGGACCAGGTAGAGGCCCTGCAACTCGTGCTCGGCGATCCGGTCGTAGAAGTCGCCGAAGATCGTGGCGGTGGTCATGCCGGCACCGGGGTCGCGTGCAGGGGCGGGGAGGCTCCGTCCTTCTCTCGCATCAGCTCGACCGTGAGCAGCACGGCGGCGACGGCGAAGATCGGTGCGAGGGCGGCGTCGGAGAGCGCCTCGGCCAGCCAGGTGGCGGCAAAGGTGTGGCCGAGCAGCTCGTGGACGAGCGCCGCCAGACCGGCGCCGATCGCGTCGCCGACGAGCTCGATCGGCGCCAGGACGAGAAAGACGAGCCAGAAGTTGCCGCGGACCAGCGCCAGGCTGCGGCGCAGGGCGCCGACCGCGCTGCGGTCCTCGAGCTCGACCACCGGGCCCGCGAGGCCGAGCCAGACGAAGGCGAGGATCCCGGGGACGAGGCCGAGCAGCAGGCCGGCCGCGACCAGCGCGACGAAGATCAGATCGACGGCGATCAGCCGGCCGTAGTTGAGCCGCCGGGCGATCTCGCGCAGCGGCGGCGGGTCCTCGCCGTGGGGGTGGGTGAGCGAGATCGCGATCGCGCCGCTGAAGAAGACCTCGCCGATCAGGCCGGTGGCGGTGACCACCCCGACCGCGAGGGCGAGGGCGGCGAGCTTGATCCCGCTGGTGATGTCCAGCGAGTCGAGCTCGACGTTCATCGTCAGCGCGTTCAGCAGCCCGAGCGGGACGAAGACGATCACCGCGAGCAGCAGGATCGACGGCGCCCAGCCCCGGTAGGTGCGCCAGATCCGCGCGTAGGTCGCGGCGACTCGGCGGTGCAGGCTCACCGGCGCCGGTCTCGCCGCCCGGCTGGCCGGCGCCCCCGTGCCTCCAGCCGGGACTGGCTCGACTCGGCGGCCGGCACCCGCTTCAGGTTGCCGAGCTCCGGCAGCAGCAGCTCTTCGGCGCAGCGCCGGTGCCAGTGGTGGTGGTCTGTGCCCCCGACCCGGCGCACGTACTGGACGACCGTGTGCTCCTCGCCGACCGGGATGTCCCCGTGGCAGCCTGGGCAGTGGTAGAGCTTGCGGGCGATCCCGCGGATCAGCCAGGTCTCGTCGCCCTCTTCGTTCAGCCCGGTGAGGCTCCAGCGGATGCTCGGGAGTCCCTCGAACTGGCTCATCTCAGCGCTTCCGCGAGAGCCAGGCGAAGCCGGCCGCCATCGCGACGTTGGCCACCCCCGCCAGCTGCAACCCGAGCTTCGCCCCCGGTCGGCTGACCGCCGGCGAGGCGGACCAGAGCGCGTCGGTCGCGATCTCGGTTCCGCGCAGCCAGGCGAGCGACTGCCAGTCCGCCGGGCTGCCGCGGCGGTCGGCCACCAGGTGGGCGGCGGCGAAGGTCAGCCAGATCGGCCCGCAGCGGCGGAAGAGGTGCTTCGCGTCCGGGGAGGGCTCGTCGTGGCCGAGCGCCTTCAGGGTCGCCGCCGGCGCCGCGATCGCGGCGCTGCCCAGCAGCAGGTCGAAGGCGATCATGTTCCGATTCGTGAGGCGCAGGGCTTTTTCGAGGGTCATCTGAGACAAATCCAACCAGAACCTGGAAGGGAAAGGGTCGGGTTCGGCGAAATGGACCGCCGTGACCAAGACCGCAACGAAGTCCCCACAGCTCAAAAGCCTTTCCGACTACATCCAGGAGCGCTTCGACGAGTTCTCGCGCTCCCAGAAGGACGTCGCCCGCTACATCGTCGACCACCTCGACGAGGCCGCCTTCCTCACCGCCGAGGAGCTGGCCCGCAGGGCGAGCACCTCTTCATCGACCGTGGTGCGCTTCTCGCAGGCCCTCGGCTTCGAGGGCTATCCGGAGCTCCAGCAGGCCGCGATCGAGGAGTACCGCGCGACGATCGCCGCCAGCAGCGCCAACGGCGGCGCCCTCTTCTCCTTCGACCACTCCGAGCTGGAGGGATCGCTCAGCGCCGACTACGCGAACCTCGAGGAAACCGCGCGCAAGCTCACCCCCGAGCAGGTTGACGCCTCGGTTCAGGCCCTGGCGACGGCGCAGCGGATCGTGATCGTCGGCGTCGACCAGATGGCCTTCTTCGCCAGCTACCTGCGTCACACCCTGAGCCTCTTGGACATCCGCGCCGAGATCGTCGCCAGCACCGGCGGCGAGTCCCTGCAGCGCCTCGGCCGGATCGACGAGTCGACGCTCGTCATCACGCTTTCCGCCGGCCGCGCCCACCCGTTGCTGCTGCGGGCGATGAAGCTCGCCCTGCACCGCGGGGCTCGGACCCTGGCGATCTCCGACGCGACGATGTCGGAGGTCGGGGAGCACGCCGAGCTGACGCTCTACTTCTCCTCCAACAGCCCCAGCTTCACCCGCAGCCACACGGCGCTGATGGCGCTCGTGCAGGGTTTGGCGCACGGTCTGTACGCCCGCGACGAAGCGGCGCACAAAGACCGCATCCGCGCGTACAAACTGAAGTAACGGCGTCTGCCGCACAGGCAGAGCCGGTGCGCGCGTCCGGTAGGTAATCTGGACGCGATGACCGAGCACGCGACGTTTCGACTGAAGACCGGCCTCGCCGAGATGCTGAAGGGCGGGGTGATCATGGACGTGGTCACCCCCGAGGAGGCGAAGATCGCCGAGGAGGCCGGCGCCTGCGCGGTGATGGCCCTGGAGCGGGTTCCCGCCGACATCCGCCGCGACGGCGGCGTCGCCCGGATGTCCGACCCGGCGATGATCAAGGGCATCCAGGAGGCGGTCTCGATCCCGGTGATGGCCAAGGCCCGGATCGGGCACCTGGCCGAGGCCCAGGTCCTGCAGGCGCTGGAGGTCGACTACATCGACGAGTCGGAGGTGCTGACCCCGGCCGACGAGCACAACCACATCGACAAGCACGCCTTCGAGGTCCCCTTCGTCTGCGGCGCGACCAACCTCGGCGAGGCGCTGCGGCGGCTCGGCGAGGGCGCGGCGATGATCCGCTCCAAGGGCGAGGCGGGGACCGGCAACGTCGTCGAGGCGGTGCGCCACATGCGCGAGATCACCTCCGGCATCAAGCGCCTCGCCCAACTCCGCCCGGAGGAGCTCTCTTCCGAGGCGAAAGAGCTGCGGGCCCCGCTCGAGGTGGTCAGGGTCGTCGCCGAGGCCGGCCGCCTGCCGGTGCCGCTGTTCTGCGCCGGGGGCATCGCCACGCCCGCCGACGCGGCGCTGATGATGCAGCTCGGCGCCGAGGGCAACTTCGTCGGCTCGGGGATCTTCAAGAGCGCCGACCCCGAGCGGCGGGCGCGGGCGATCGTCGAGGCGACCACCCACTTCAGCGACCCCGAGCGGGTTGCCGCCGCCTCGATCGGGCTCGGCGAGGCGATGCCCGGCCTCGAGATCGCCGGCCTCGCCGCCGAGGACGCCCTGCTGCAGAACCGCGGAGCGTAGGTGCAGGCTCTCCGCGTCGGCGTTCTCGCCCTGCAGGGGGACTTCGAAGCCCACGCCAGGACCTTGCGCCAGCTCGGCGGCGAGCCCCGCGAGGTTCGCACGCCGGCCGACATGGAGGACCTCGACGCGCTGGTCGTCCCCGGGGGCGAGAGCACGACGATCGGCAAGCTGATCGACTCGGCCGGTCTCGAGCCGGCGCTGCGGGCCCATCACGAGGCGGGGCGGCCGATCCTCGGCACCTGCGCCGGGCTGATCGTCTGCGACGCCGAGCACCTCGGCTTCCTCGATGCGACCGCGAGGCGGAACGCCTTCGGGCGCCAGCTGCAGAGCTTCGAGGCCGACCTCGAGGTCGAGGGCGCCGGCGACGAGCCGCTGCGGGCCGTCTTCATCCGCGCGCCGTGGATCGAGCGGCACGGACCGGGAGTGGAGGTGCTTGCCTCCTACGAGGGCCATGCGGTTGCGGTCCGCGAGGGGAGCGTCCTCGCCTGCGCCTTTCACCCGGAGCTGACCGACGACCCGCGGTTCCATGCGATCTTCATGGCGATGACCACGGCCGCCCGCGAGCGGGCGGGGGAGGAGGCGAGGCGATGAGCGGTGGCGACCCGAGGGTGCAGAACCTGGCGCGGATCCTGGTCGGCTACTCGACCGCGGTGAAGGAGGACGACGTCGTCGCGATCGACGGCGAGAGCGCCGCCGCGCCGCTGCTGCTGGCGGTCTACGAGGAGGTGCTGAAGGCCGGGGGCCACCCGGTGATGAACGTCGCCCTCGACGGCCAGATCGCCGCCTACTTCAAGCACGCCTCCGACCGGCAGCTGGAATGGATCTCGCCCTTCGCCGAGTGGATGGTGGACAACGTCGACGTGCGGATCGCGATCGGCGCCAGCACCAACACCCGGGAGCTCTCTGGCGTTCCGCCGGAGCGCCAGACCCTGCGCCAGTCGGTGACCGGGGACCTGATGACGCGGGCGATGAAGCGCAGCGCCGAGGGCAGCTTCCGCTGGTGCTACACGCTCTACCCGACCAGCGCCTACGCCTCGGAGGCGGAGATGAGCCTGGCCGACTACGAAGACTTCTACTACGGCGCCTGCCTGGCCGACGACCCCGAGCCGCTGACCGCCTGGAAGCGCGCCTCGGAGGAGACGACCCGCCTGGCGGAGTGGATTCAGGGCCACGAGGAGGTGCGGGTGACGGCGCCGGGGACCGACATCAGGCTCGGCATCGCCGGCCGCCGGTTCATCCCCTGCACCGGCGACAACAACATGCCCGACGGCGAGTTCTTCACCGGCCCGGTCGAGGACTCGGTCGAGGGCGAGGTCAGCTTCCACCTGCCGGCGGTGATCGGCGGCCGCGAGGTCTCGGGCGTGCGCCTGCGCTTCGAGGCGGGCAGGGTCGTCGACGCCTCCGCCGCGCGCGGCGAGGAGTACCTGCTGAAGCTGCTCGACACCGACGAGGGCGCCCGCACCCTGGGCGAGCTCGGGATCGGCACCAACTACGGGATCGCCAAAGGCACCCGCGAGGTCCTGCTCGACGAGAAGATCGGCGGCACCGTCCACATGGCCGTCGGCAGCAGCTACCCCCAGTCCGGCGGCGAGAACGAGTCCGCCGTCCACACCGACCTGGTCTGCGACCTCCGCCTCGGCGGCAAGCTCGAAGTCGACGGCGTCGTCATGCAGGAAGACGGGAAGTTCGTCGTCTAGTTGGCCTGAGCGATGATGGCGATTACGCCGACGACCCAGGCGACGAGCATCCCGCCAAAGAGTCGATGGATGGTTTGGTTGAGCATCGCTGCCTGAGCGGCCATTTCGCCGCGCAGCGCCTGGAATTCCGCTGTCATCTCCGCGCGCACCGCCCGGAATTCCGCTTTCATCTCGCCGCGCATCGCCTGGAATTCGGATTTCATCTCGCCGCGGATCGCATGCGAGTCGCCCTTCGTCTCACCGCGAATCGCCCGGAATTCCTCTCGGATTTCCGCAAATCCACTTTCCATCCGCCGGTCGATGCTCTCGACCCTCAGGCTGAGGTCGTCCAGTCGTTTCTCGGTCCCGTTCTCGCTTGCCATCACGGCCATGATGGCAACCTACCAACCCAAATGCAACGTTTGGTCTGCGAAACTTTAAAATTACTGTGCCGGAAGTGTTACTGGTCCGGCAACGGGGACCCAGCGAGGAGGAAGAACCAGAGGGTGAGGGCGAGGGCAGCCAGCATCACCGAGGCCATCAGCACCGCCTCGACCACGGTCACCGAGCTGGAGGCCGGGCCCGTGTCCCGCATGCTCTTCAGCCAGGTCGGCCGGATCGGCGCCAGGCGATTGGTCCCGGTGATGCGGACGTAGAGGTTGTTGAGACGCCCGATCAGCCAGGCGACGACGAGGATCGAGGCGACGATGCCGACGGCGACCACGGCGTAGGGCCCGCCGCTCGGAAACTGCGTCTCGGAGAGCTTGGAGGCGATGTAGACCCAGCTGAGCGGGATCGCCGTCCAGAGGGAGAAGGCCGCGAGCAGCATCGCGAGGAAGACCAAGCCTGCCGCCAGGGCGTGTCCCACCCCATGGGTTCTCTCCTTCGGTGCCATCGGCGACTTCATAGAATGCCAGGCATGTCCGGTCACTCAAAGTGGCATTCGATTAAACACAAGAAGGGCGCGGCCGACGCGAAACGCGGCAAGCTCTTCAGCAAGCTCGCCCGCGCGATCACCGTCGCCGCCCGCGACGGCGGCGGCGATCCGAGCGGCAACCCGACCCTGGCGACGGCGATCCAGAAGGCCAAAGACGCCTCGATGCCGAAGGACAAGATCCAGAAAGCGATCGACGTCGGCACCGGCGCCGGCGCCGACGGCGCGGCGATCGAAAGGATCGTCTACGAGGGCTACGGTCCCGCCGGGGTCGCCGTCCTGGTCGAGGCGCTGACCGACAACCGCAACCGCGCCAGCGCCGAGATCCGACACGCCTTCTCCAAGCACGGCGGCAACCTCGGCGAGCCGGGCTCGGTCGCCTGGATCTTCGAGAAAAAGGGGGCGATCGTCGTCGACGGCGCTTCCTACGGCGAGGACGACCTGATCGGGGCGATCGACGCCGGCGCCGAGGACGTGCGCGCCGACGACGGGAAGCTGCGGGTGATCTGCGAGCCCACCGATCTCACCGCGGTGCGGGAAGCGCTGGAGGGCGAGGGCATCGAGGTCGAGTCCGCCGGTTTGATCACCGAGCCGAAGAGCAGCGTCGAGCTCAAGGGGCATGACGCCGAGCGGCTGCTGAAGCTGCTGGACGCTCTTGACGATCAGGACGACGTCGACGAGGTCTACGCGAATTTCGATATTCCGGCTGAGGTTTTGGAGCAGCTCGCGGCGTGATTGTGGGGGAGGGGTTGGGAGGCCCCCTCCAGACACTCAACAT
>DASTBO010000073.1:0-23200 GCA_035712025.1 Solirubrobacterales bacterium | reverse complement strand
CGACGAGGCGACGCGGGCTGACCGTCAGGCCGAGTTCACCCAGCTCGACGTCGAGATGTCCTTCGTCGACGGCGACGACGTGATCGCGGTCAACGAAGGTCTGCTGGCGCACGTCTTCGAGCGCGCCGGCGGGCCGCAGGTCGAGGTGCCGATGCAGCGGATGGGCTACGACGAAGCGATGGACCGCTTCGGGACCGACCGCCCGGACCTGCGCTTCGGGCTCGAGCTGGTCGACCTCGGCGACGCCCTGCGCGGGACCGAGTTCAAGGTCTTCCGCTCGGTCCTCGACGGCGGCGGCTCGATTCGCGGGATCAACGCCGGCCGGCGGGAGATGCCGCGCTCCGAGCTCGACGGCCTCATCTCCCGGGCCCAGGAGCTGGGGGCGAAAGGGCTGGTCTGGGCCTTCCGCGAGGGCGACGGCTGGCGTTCGCCGACGGCGAAGTTCCTCAGCGAGGCGGAGCTGGCCGACCTCAACCGGCGCCTCGGCGCCGAGGAGGGCGACCTGCTGCTGCTGGTCGCCGACAAGCCGGCGGTCGTCAACGCCGTGCTAGGGCAGATGCGGATCGATCTGGCGGAACGCTTCGACCTGATCGACCCCGAGGGGAACCGCCTGGTCTGGATCGTCGACTGGCCGCTGATGGAGTGGAACGAGGGCGAGAAGCGCTGGGACGCGCTGCACCACCCGTTCACCGCGCCGGCCGGCGAGTTCGATCCCGCCGACCCCGGCGCCGCGCGCGCCCAGGCCTACGACGTCGTCTGGAACGGGCAGGAGCTGGGCGGCGGCTCGATTCGTATCCACGACGCGAAGACGCAGGAGGCGGTCTTCGCCGCCCTCGGCATCGACGCCGAGACGGCGCGCTCCCGCTTCGGCTTCCTGCTCGAGGCGCTGCAGTACGGCGCGCCCCCGCACGGCGGCATCGCCTACGGCGTCGACCGCATCGTCCAGCGCCTCTCGGGCGCCGAGACGATCCGCGACGTGATCGCCTTCCCGAAGACCGCCTCCGGCTTCGACCTGCTGACCGGCGCTCCGGCCCCGGTCGACGAGCTGCAGCTGCGCGAACTCGCGATCGGCATCCACAAACCCAAGCTGCCCGGGCACTGAGATGGGCCTGCGGGACTGGCTACCCCGCAGGTGGCGACCCGCTCCCGGGCCGGGACAGACGCCGATCTTCGTCGACGACCCCAGCTTCGACAGCTGGGAGGTGGTGCGCGACTTCGCCGACGTCAAGACCGCTCGCGCCTGGCACCAGGCGCTGGTCGAGGCCGAGATCGAGGCCGTCCTCACCTCCGACTGGCCGCTCGACCGCTTCGGCCGCGGCGACATCGCGCTCCGGGTCCCAGGCGACCGCTGGAGCGAAGCCGAGTGGCACCTCTCCAACCTCGACTAGGCACGAAACAGGCCCCAACCCGCCGTTGCCGCCTCTGGCTTTGATCCCTTCCAATGAAGGTGGGTGCCTGCTCCTGCCCCCAAGGGGACCGGAGACTTTCCAGCTCCCGCGCCGTTTGTGTTGGGTCAAACGGTGAGACGGCTCTCGAACGGGTTCGAGCCTGCTCCAACCGTACCACCCGGACGGTCTGTCTAAACGTTCAGAGGCGGCACCGAATCGGCACGATCTGCGCGCCACCCGCGCGCCCATCTGCCTCACGCTCGGTCGGTGCGCGACGAGAGGTCATTTCGACACCCTATGGGTGTTCAACTGCCCACTGGATTTCTTGAGCGGGAGATGGAGCGATTGGCTCGGCGCCAGCACGGGATCGTGGGACGGAGGCAGCTGCTCGAGATCGGGATGGGCAGAGGGGCGATCGTCCATCGGCTGGAGCAGGGTCGGCTGCACGAGGTTCATCGCGGCGTCTACGCGCTGGGGGTCCGCCGGATCTCGAGGAGGGGACGGTGGATGGCGGCGGTGTTGGCATGTGGAGAGCACGCGGTCCTCAGTCATCGCTCGGCGGCGCGGCTCTGGGGTCTCCTGCCGCCGGCCGTCGAATGGGTCGAGGCGACCCGCCCCGGAAGGCGTATCCGGAGGGATGGGATCGTTGGCCATCGCGGCTCGGTTCTGTCGGACGAGCAGCTCGTCGTCGACGGGATCCCGGTCACGTCGCCGTTTCGAACCATCTTCGACCTTGCGGCGGTGCTGGACAGGCGGGCCCTCGAGCGGGCGTGGCACGAGGCGGAAGTGCAGGGGCTGCGGGATCGGGTTTCGCTGCCGGTGCTGCTCGACCGCTATCCGGGACGGCGGGGAGCGCGAGACCTGCGGGCGCTGCTGGAGGAGCCGGAGCCGGTGGGGTTCACGCGGAACGACTTCGAGGAGGCCTTCCTGGCTCTGGTCGACGGGCACGGCCTGCGGCGGCCGCGGATGAACGGCGACCTCCACCTGCGGGGACGCTTCTTCCAGATCGACGCGCTGTGGGACGAGGAGCGGGTCGCGGTGGAGCTCGACAGCCGCTCCGTTCACGGCACGAAGAAGAACTTCGAGTCGGATCGCCAGCGGGACCGGATCCTCCTCGCCGAGGGCTGGCGCACGATGCGCGTCACCTGGCGGCAGCTGCACGAGGAAGCGGACGAGATCGTGGCGGATCTGCGGAAGGCGCTTGCGCCCTGAGAGCGCGGTTTCGGGTGAAAGGACGCTGCGGTCTACCCTTCGGTGGGTGGATCGCGAGCTTTTCGAGCACTACCTGAGCGATGAGAGTCGGCGGGGGCCCGCCGCCGAAGGCGCCTTCACGGGCGCCGCGGGTGGGGCTGCCTGCGGGGATCTCTCCCGCGTCTCGTTCACGGTCGCCGACGGCCGAATCTCGAACGTCAGCTTCGACGCCGAGGGCTGCGGCGCGACCAAGGCTGCGACCGCCGCCGTCGCCGAGGCCATCGACGGCGCCCCGGTCCTCGACGCCGCCCTCCTCGACGTCGACACCGTCGACGCTGCGATCGGCGGCCTCACGCCCGCCAAGCGCCACGCCGCCCAGCTCGCCACCGACGCCCTCCACCGAGCCCTCCAGGGCGCCGCGTCCTCGTCCCTCAACCTGATCCCGGACTCAGGGCGAATGGCCGCCACACCCGGCGGGGGTGGCCATTCGCCCCACCGCAGACGCCTCGCCGTAGCCATGTCCGGCGGCGTCGACTCCGCCGTCGCCGCCCTCCTCGCCCGCGAGGAAGGGGCCGAGGTCGTCGGCATCACCGTCAAGCTCTGGTCCGACCCCGAGACCGACGGGGCCAAGGCCTGCTGCTCGCCCGAGGCGGTGCTCGGCGCCCGCGGCCTCGCGCACCAGCTCGGCATCCCGCACTTCACCCTCGACCTCGAGGAGGACTTCCGCCGCCGGGTGGTCGATCGCTTCATCGGCGGCTACGCCGGGGGCAGCACGCCGAACCCCTGCATCCTCTGCAACGGCGAGGTGCGGCTGGCGGCGATGATCGACCTCGCCGAGCGCCTCGGCGCCGAGCGCCTGCTCACCGGCCACTACGCGCGCATCGTCGAGGACGCCGACGGGCCCCTGCTCGCGACCGCCGCCGACAGCGCCAAGGACCAGAGCTACATGCTCGCCGCCCTGCCGCCCGAGCTGCTCGGCCGCCTCGGCTTCCCGCTGACCGAGCTGACCAAGCCCGAGGTGCGGGAGATCGCCGCCCGCCACGGCCTCGCCGTCGCCCGCAAGGCCGAGAGCCAGGACCTCTGCTTCCTCGCCGGCCAGGGCAAGCGCGGCTTCCTGCGCCGCCACGGGGGCCTGCGCGAGCGCGACGGCGCGGTCCTCGACTCGGCCGGCCGCACCCTCGGCCGGCATCGCGGCCACCACGACTTCACGGTCGGCCAGCGCCGCGGGATCGGCGTCTCCGCGCCCGAGCCGCTCTACGTGCTCGCCACCGACGCCGCCGCCAACACCGTCACCGTCGGCACCCGCGCCGAGCTGGAGCAGCGCACCGTCCGCGTCCGCGACGCGGTCCTGCACCGCGACGGCGGCGCGGTCGATGCGGTCAAGCTGCGCTACCGCTCCCGCGCCCTGCCGGCGAGGGTCGCGGCGGGGACGGGACGGCACTCCTCCCTGGAGGTGGAGCTGGGCGAGGCCTTCGCCGGCGTCGCCCCGGGCCAGACGGCGGTGCTCATGGCCGGCGATCGCATCGTCGGCCACGGCACCATTGCCGCCTAGTTGGGGGGGTCCCTCGCTCAGACGGCCGAGCCGGAAGCGACGGTTGCCGCCTCTTCCCGTCGCAGCTGGTTGACGCCTTTGACGCAGTTGCCGAAGGGCGTGCCCTTCTCGCCTTTGACGTGCTTCTTGCTCAGCGTCTTGCAGGCTTTCTTCGCGGTC
This sequence comes from Solirubrobacterales bacterium, assembly GCA_035712025.1. GTDB lineage: Bacteria > Actinomycetota > Thermoleophilia > Solirubrobacterales > 70-9 > VAYN01. Next base: position 18,910 of record DASTBO010000073.1, on the reverse strand, counting down.
ACGTCGTCATTCTTGTCGGCCTGCGCCATCGCTTTGACGCAGCGGCTGAAGGCGGTCCCCTTCTCGCCTTTCACGTGCTTCTTGCTCTGGCCGCGGCAGTAGAAGCCGTACGCCTTGCCCTGCGGCGCGGTCTTCGGCCCCTGCGGCGGGTGCTCCGGCTGATATTTCGGCCCTTCGGGGTGGTACTCGGGCGGATCGGCCGCGGCCATCGCCGGGATCAGGGCCACCGAGAACACCGCCAGAGCCATGGTGAGCAGCAGTCGAAGCTTCATTCTGTTGCCTCCTCAGACAGGATCGAACGACTGGTCCGGTCCCCCCTGAAACGAGGGCGCGCCGCTCCTATTAGGCCAAACATTTCGATTTGGCCATCTGTCCAGGCCGGGCAGGCAGGTGTCCGGCCCCGCGAATATTTAGGCTTCCTAACATGAGGGCGCAGGAGATCCGGGAGACGTATCTGGCGTTCTTCGCCGAGCGCGAGCACAAGATCGTGCCCTCGGCCTCGCTGGTGCCCTCGGTCCACGACCCCTCGGTGCTGCTCACGACCGCCGGGATGCAGCCCTTCAAGCCCTACTTCCTGGGCCGCGAAAAGCCGCCGGCGCCGCGCCTCGCCGACGTGCAGAAATGCTTCCGCACCACCGACATCGAGGAGGTCGGCAACACCGCCCGGCACCTGACCTTCTTCGAGATGCTCGGCAACTGGAGCTTCGGCGACTACTTCAAGGCGGAGTCGATCCCCTGGGGGTGGGAGCTCGCCACCGAGGGCTTCGGGATGGACCCGGAGCGGATCTGGGTCACCGTCTTCGGCGGCGACGAGGAGCTCAGCCTCGGCCCGGACACCGAGGCGATCGAGATCTGGCGCGCCACCGGGGTCCCGGAGGAGCGGATCGTCCGCCTCGGCCGCGAGGACAACTTCTGGTAGGCGGGCCCGACCGGCCCCTGCGGCCCCTGCTCGGAGCTGTACCTCGACCGCGGCCCGGCCTTCGGCGCCGACGACGCCCGGCCCGGCGACGACAGCGACCGCTTCCTCGAGTTCTGGAACCACGTCTTCATGAGCTACGACCTCGCCGAGGACGGCTCGCTGAGCGAGCTGCCGACGAAGAACATCGACACCGGGATGGGCCTCGACCGGATGGCGGCGATCCTCCAGGACGTCCCCTCGGTCTTCGAGACCGACCACGTGCGGCCGCTGGTCGACCTCGCCGAGGAGCTCTCCGGCCGCCGCTACGACGAGGGCGGCGCAGTCACCCGGGCGATGCGGATCGTCGCCGACCACAGCCGCGGCGCCGCCTTCCTGATCGCCGACGGCGTCGTCCCCTCGAACGAGGACCGCGGCTACATCCTGCGCAGGATCATGCGCCGCGCGATCCAGCAGGGCCGGACCCTGGGCCTGGAGGCGCCCTGGCTCGGCCGCTTCGCCGAGCGGACGATCGACCTGATGGGCGACGCCTATCCCGAGCTGGCCGCCGAGCGGGAGACGATCCGCCGCTGGGTCGGCGACGAGGAGGAGAGCTTCGGCCGCACGCTGGAGCGCGGGACCGAGCTGCTCGAGCGGCTGGTCGCCGAGGCCAAGCGGGACGGGACCTCGTGGATCGACGCCGCCGACGCCTTCAAGCTGCACGACACCTACGGCTTTCCCTACGACCTGACCAAGGAGCTGCTGGCCGAAAACGGCCTCGCGGTCGACGACCAGGGCTTCCAGGAGCTGATGGAGGAGCAGCGCCAGCGGGCGCGGACGGCGAGCGCCACCGCCCACGGCTCCGAGAACAGCCACGAGCGCGTCCTCGCCTTCGCCGAAGGGGCGCCGGCGACGACCTTCGTCGGCTACGAGACGCTGCGGGCCACCACCGGCCTCGCCGCGGTCGAGGCGGTCGACGGGCGGGCGCTGGTCAAGCTCGAGCAGAGCCCCTTCTACGCCGAGGGCGGCGGCCAGGTCGCCGACTCCGGCGTCCTGCGCTGGGGCGGGGAGGAGGCGCGGGTCCTCGACGTCTACCGCCTCGGCGAGGACCAGGCGCTCGCGGTCGAGGCGAGCGGTGCGGCGATCGAGCCCGGCGTCGCGGTCGAGGCCGAAGTCGAGGCCGAGACCCGCCACGCGACGATGCGCAACCACACCGCCACGCACCTCCTGCACGCGGCGCTGCGCGAGCGGCTCGGAACGCACGTGCGCCAGGCGGGCTCCGCGGTCCGTCCCGACAAGCTGCGCTTCGACTTCACCCACGGCCAGGCGCTCGGGCCCGAGGAGCTGCGCGACGTCGAGGAGCGGGTCAACGAGTGGGTCAAGGCGAGCCGCCCGGTGCGCTGGATGAACATGGACCGCGGCGAGGCCGAACGGCTCGGGGCGATGGCCCTCTTCGGCGAGAAATACGGCGAGTGGGTGCGGGTGGTCGAGGTCGAGGGAGTCTCCCGCGAGCTCTGCGGCGGCACCCACGTCGCCAACACCGCCGAGGTCGGGATCTTCAAGCTCGTCACCGAGGGCTCGAGCGCCGCCAACGTGCGCCGGGTCGAGGCGATCACGGGTCCGGCCGCGATCGACTGGTTTCGCGAGCGCGAGGCGCAGCTGCAGGAGGCCGGCGAGCTGCTCGGCAACCCGCAGGACCCGGTGGCCGCCGCCCGCCGCGCCGCCGAGCGGCTGAAGGAGGCGAGCGCCGGCGCCGAGAAGGCCCAGCGCGAGCAGCTCGGCGGCGCCGCCGACGCGCTCGCGGGTGAGGCCGGCGAGCTGCCGGGTAGCGAAGGGCGGATGGTCCTCGCCACCGCCGATCCCAGCCTGCAGGCGAACCCGAAGCAGCTGCTCGACCTCGCCAACCGGGTGCAGTCGAAGCTCGGCCCCTCGGTCGTCGTCCTCGGCGGCGAGTTCGGCGGCAAGGCCGGCCTCGTCGCCCTGGTCTCCAAGGACCTCGCCGGCACCGGGGTCTCGGCCGGCTCGATCATCCGCGAGATCGCCCCGATCGTCGGCGGCGGGGGCGGCGGCCGCGACGACATGGCCCAGGCCGGCGGCAAGGACCCCGCGAAGCTCGACGAGGCGATCGCCGCCGCCCGGGCGGCGATCGAGCGGGAGCTCGCCTGAAAGGCATGCGGGTGCTGGCGCTCGACCACGGAACCGTGCGGATCGGCTGCGCGCTCTCGGACCCGAGCGGCACCCTGGCGACGCCGCTGCCGGTGATCGAGCCGCCCGAGGCGCGCGCGGTCGCCGAGCTGGTGGACGAGCACGGCGTCGAGCGGGTGGTCGTCGGGCTGCCGCTGCACCTGAGCGGCGAGGAGGGCAGCCAGGCCGGACTCGCCCGCAGCTTCTGCCGCGAACTGGAAGCGATCCTGCCGGTGCCGGTCGACACCTACGACGAGCGGCTCACCTCGCGGATGGCCGACGCCAGCCGCCGCGGCGGCGCCGCCGCGGCCCGCGACTCGCTCGCCGCCGCGCACCTGCTCGAGTCCTACCTGGAGAGCCGGGGATGAGCGACGACTGGCTGACCGAGGACCCCTTCGCCGACGCCGACGACCCCGCCGCGCGCGAGCGCGAGCAGCGCCGGCGCGAGCGCGAAGAGAAGCGCGCCAAGAAGGCGGGCAAGAAGGCCGAGGCCGAGCAGCAGGCGCCGCCTCCACCGCCGCCCCCGCCCGAGGAGCCGGTCGCACCGCCGCCGCCTCCGCGGACGCCGGAGGAGGAGTTCTGGGACGAGGAGCCGGAGGTGGCCGCGGCACCTGCCGAGCCCGCGCGACGCGAGGAGCCCGCGACGCCACCCCCGCCGCCGGCCCCTGCCGTCTCCGGCAACGGTCGCCCGCCGGCCCCGAAGCGCGGCGGCGGCTTCCTCGCCGCGATCGGCCGCCATCCGTTCCGCCTCTTCGCCGCGATCGCGGCGCTGTTCGCGCTCTGGTTCCTGAACGAGCTTTTCCAGCCCTTCCACGGCGACGGCTCGGGCAAGGTCCAGGTGACGATCCCGAAGGGCTCGAGCGTCAGCGAAGTCGGCGACCTGCTCGCCGAAGAGGACGTGATCGACAACTCGACCCTCTTCCAGGTCCGCGTCACCCTCGCCGGCAAGCGCTCGGAAATCTATTCCGGCAACTTCACCCTGGCCGAGAACATGAGCTACGGCGCCGCGATCGACGCGCTCTCGGTCCCGCCGGTGAAGCGCACCGTGACGGTGACGATCCCCGAGGGCTACACCCGCTCGCAGGCGGCGCAGGTGGCCGAGGAAGCGGGCGTTCCCGGCGACTACACGAAGGCGACGATCAAGTCGAAGTACCTCGACCCGGCCGAATACGGGGGCAAGGACGCCAAGGACCTCGAAGGCTTCCTCTTCCCCGACACCTTCGAACTGAAGCCGAACGCCCCGGTCACCGACCTGGTCCAGCTGCAGCTGCAGGACTTCAGGCGGCGGATCAAGGGGGTCGACATGGAGTACGCGAAGTCGAAGAACCTGACCGTGTTCGACGTGGTAACGATCGCCTCGATGGTCGAGGACGAGGCCGGCGTCGACAGCCAGCGCGGCCTGGTCGCCTCGGTGATCTACAACCGCCTGCACGAAGGGATGCCGCTGGGGATCGACGCGACGATCCGCTTCGCGACCGGCAACTACACCGAGCCGCTGACCGAATCCGAACTGGCGATCGACTCGCCCTACAACAGCCGCACCAACGTCGGCCTGCCGCCGGGGCCGATCAGCAACCCCGGCCTGGCCTCGATCGAGGCCGCCGCGCACCCGCCGAAGACCGAATACCTCTTCTACGTGACCACGCCGGGCGCCTGCGGCAAGCTCACCTTCGCCAAGACCGAAGCCGAATTCGAAGCTGCCGTCGACAAGTACAACTCGGCCCGCGAAGCGGCCGGCGGCAACTCGCCCGACAGCTGCGGGGAATAGACCGATGCCAAAGCTCGCGGTGCTCGGCCATCCCGTCTCCCACTCGCGGTCGCCGGCGATGCAGAACGCGGCGCTGGCGGCGCTCGGCCTCGACGACTGGCGCTACCAGGCGATCGACGCCGCCCCCGAGGTCTTCGAGATGACGGTGCGGGAGCTGGCCGACGTCGGCTACACGGGCGTCAACGTCACGGTCCCGCACAAGGAGGCGGCGCTGGCGCTGGCGGCGGAGGCGAGCGAAGCCTCGCGGCAGATCGGCGCCGCCAACACCCTGGTCTTCGACGGCAAGCGGATCGAGGCCCACAACACCGACGCCGACGGGCTGCTGGCGGCGCTCCCCGACCCGCCCCGCGACCGGCGGGCGCTGGTGCTCGGCGCCGGCGGCGCCGCCCGGGCGGCGCTCTGGGCGCTGCGCTGGGAAGGGGCGACGGTCGACGTCTGGAACCGCACCGCCGAGCGGGCGGAGGCGATCTGCGCCGAGCTGGGGGGGAGGGCGACCACCGTGCCCCGGCAGGAGGACTACGACCTGATCGTCAACACCAGCTCCGCCGGCCTCGGCGGCGAGGACCCGTTCGCGCACCTGCCGCTGGCGCGCGAGGGCTTCGCCGAGTCGCAGACGGTCGTCGACATGGTCTACGGCGAGCGGCGCAGCAAGCTGCTGAAAGCGGCCGAAGGGGCGCGGGCGACCGTCGTCGACGGTCTCGAGATCCTCGTCCAGCAGGGAGCGCGGTCGCTGGAAATCTGGACCGGCCGCCAGCCCGATCTCGACGTGATGCGCGACGCCGCATCGCGCCGATAGCCTTGGCGCGATGACGACGTTCCGTTTCACCACCGCGGGCGAGTCGCACGGGCCGGGGCTCGTGGCGATCGTCGAGGGCATGCCGGCCGGCCTCGAGCTCGACCGCGAGGCGCTCGACCGCGACATGGCGCGGCGGCAGCTCGGCCACGGCCGCGGCGGCCGGATGAAGATCGAGACCGACACCGTCGAGGTCCGCAGCGGCGTCCGCCACGGCCGCACCCTGGGCAGCCCGATCGCGCTGCTGGTCGCCAATCGCGACTACGCCAACTGGGAGGAGCGGATGAACCCCTGGCCGGTGGAGGGCTTCTCGCCCGACCAGGTCCACCTGCCGCGGCCCGGGCACGCCGACCTCGTCGGGGCCCAGAAATACGGCCACTCGGACATCCGCAACGTGCTCGAGCGCGCCAGCGCTCGCGAGACCGCGGCCCGGGTCGCCGCCGGCACCATCGCCCGCGCCTTCCTCGCCCGGCTCGGGGTCGAGATCCACAGCCACGTGCTGCAGATCGCCTCGGTCCGTGCTGCAGAGCGCCCCGACCTGGGCCCTGAGGACTTCGCCGCCGTCGACGAGGACCCGGTCCGCTGCCTCGACCAGGAAGCCAGCAGGGCGATGGTCGAGGAGATCAACCGCCTGCGCAAGGCCAACGAGAGCCTCGGCGGCAGCTTCGAGGTGCTCGCCTTCGGCCTCGTCCCCGGGATCGGTTCCCACATCTCCTGGGAAGACCGGCTCGACGGCCGGCTCGCCGGCGCCGTCGCCTCGATCCAGTCGATCAAGGGCGTGGCGATCGGCGAAGCCTGGGACGTCGCCGGCCGCCCCGGCTCGGAGGCGCACGACGAGATCCTCTGGTCGGAGGCCCGCGGCTACTACCGCGAGACCAACCACGCCGGCGGCCTCGAGGGCGGGATGACCAACGGCCTGCCGCTCTCGGTGCGGGCGGCGATCAAGCCGATCTCGACCCTGACCAAGCCGCTGCGCTCGGTCGACACCGAGACCAAGCAGCCGGCCCAGGCGCTGCGCGAGCGGACCGACTCGACCGTCGTCCCCGCCGCCGCGATCGTCGCCGAGGCGATGGTCGCCCTGACCCTGGCCCGCGCCTACCGCGAGAAGTTCGGCGGCGACCACATCGACGACGTCGTCGGCGCGCTCGCGGCCTACAAGCAGCGGATCGACTTCCGGGGCTGAGCCGGTGGCGCGGCCGGCGATCGTCTTCATCGGCTTCATGGGGGCCGGCAAGAGCACCGCGCTCGCCGCAGCCCGCAAATCCGGCCTGGAGACGGTCGAGATCGACGAGCTGATGGAACGGGAGCTCGGCAAGCCGATCCGCCAGGCGTTCGAGGAGGACGGGGAGGATGCCTTCCGCGCCCGCGAGGCCGAGGTCGTCGGCTCGCTGCTGGAGGACGCCGACGGCGGCGCGATCGCCCTCGGCGGCGGCAGCATCCTCTCCGAGCGCGTGCGCGAGGCGCTCGACCGCCACACCGTCGTCCTGCTGGAGATCGACGCCGCGACCGCCTGGCGTCGGATCGAGGGCACCGAGCGGCCGCTGGCGACGAGCGAAGCCGACGTCGAGCGCCTGCTCGCCGAGCGCGCGCCGCTCTACGAGGAGCTGTTCGACGCGGTGGTGCCGGTGGCCGACAAGGGTGTCGTCGAGCGGGCCCTCCCGGCGATCCAGGCGCTGGCGGCGATGCCCGAGGGGACGCGGCTGCTGTGGGCGTCGAGCGCCTCGGGGGACTATCCGGTGATGGTGGGATCCGGCGTTCTGGAGTCCGATTGGTGGCCGCTGGAGGGGACGCGGTTCTGCGTTACCGACCACACCGTCGCCCAGTACTCCGATCGCGTGATGCCCTTCGTCGGTCGCTACCGCCTCGACCCAGGCGAGAGGTCGAAGACCCTGGAGCGAGTGGAGGACGTGATCGAAGCTCTCGCCGGTCTCGAAATGACCCGGGAAGACCATGTAATTGCTCTGGGGGGTGGCGTGGTCGGAGACCTCGCCGGCTTTGCGGCTCACATCTACCAACGAGGGGTCCCGGTCGTTCAGGTTCCCACCACCCTCGTCGCGCAGGTCGATTCCGCATACGGCGGCAAGACGGGTGTCGACGTAGGCGTGCTGAAGAACTACGCCGGGGCGTATCACCTTCCATCGGGGGTCCTCGCCGACACGTCGACCCTGACGACGTTGCCGCCGCGCGACCTAGCCGCCGGTTTTGTCGAGGTGATCAAGACCGGCCTGCTGGCCGGGGGATCGCTATGGGAGCGAGTTCGAGCGATTGATTCGATCGAACCGGACAGCCTTGACGACGTCGTCTTCGCCTGTGCCCGTTACAAGTGTGGGATCGTCGCCGCCGACGAGCGTGACGGCGGTCTCCGTCATGTGCTCAATCTCGGCCATACGGTTGGCCACGCGATCGAGGGGGTCTCCGACTTCTCCTACCTGCATGGCGAAGCCATCGGGCTCGGCCTATTGGCGGCGCTTCGGCTGTCGGAGGCGGGGGAGCTGCGCGACGAGGTCGAAGAGATCCTGTTGCGGCACGACCTCCCGAACAGGCTCGAGACGAGTGTGGGGGTCGATCCAGTCATGGCCGCCCTCGAAAAGGACAAGAAGCGCACCGCGGCCGGGGTCGGCTTCGTCCTCCTCTCCGAGCCGGGCCAGCCGCGCCCGGGGCAGATCGTCGATGAGGCTAAGGTCCGCGCTGCCGTGGAGGAGCTCTACTGATGTCAACCGTGAAGAACCGCGTCGCCGTCCTGCACGGGGTCAACTTCGACGTGCTGGAGCGGCGGGATGCCTCGATCTACGGCGGCATCTCGCTCGCGCAGCTGGAGGCGAGGATCTCCGACTGGGCACATGAGCTGAAGCTGGAACCGATCTTCTTCCAGACCAACGCCGAGGGCGAGTTCTGCGAATACCTGCACCGCTCGGTCGAGCTGGCCGATTCGGTGGTCGTCAACGCCGGGGCCTGGACCCACTACAGCCGGGCGATCGCCGATGCGCTCGAGCTGACCGGGCTGCCCGCGGTGGAGGTCCACCTCTCCGACGTCGAGGCGCGCGACGACTGGCGCAGGCTCTCGGTCTTCGACGGCCTCGTCCTCGCCAAGGTCGCGGGCAAGGGCCCGGACGGCTACCGCGAGGCGCTGGAGCTGCTCGCCCGCGAGCTGGGCGCCGCCTGATGCGCGGCCGCGGCGACCGCCTCGAGCGGGCGCTGGCCGAGGCCGAGCTCGACCGCTTCCTGGTCACCGAGCTGACCAACGTCCGCTACCTGACCGGGTTCACCGGCACCAACGGCGCCTGCGTCTGCGGCCCCGGCGTCCGCCTCTTCCTCACCGACTTCCGCTACACCGAGCGCGCCGCCGCCGAGGTCGAGGGTTGGGAGACGGAGACGCTGGCCGGCGACTGGCTGAAGGGGATCGCCGAGCGGCTCGAGGGGCGAGTCGGGTTCGAAGACGACCAGATGTCGGTCCGCCTGCGGGAGAAACTGGGCGAGAAGCTCGGCGAGGGGACGGAGATGGTCGCCGCCGGCGGCGAGGTCGAGAAGCTGCGCCGGGTCAAGGACGACGAGGAGCTGCGGGCGGTCGAGGAGGCCTCGAAGCTGGCCGACGAGGTCTGGCGCTGGACCATCGAGCAGGGCCTCGCCGGCCGCCGCGAGCGCGACGTCGCCCGCGCCACCGAGGCCCGGATCCGCGAGCTCGGCGGCGACCCCTCGTTTCCGGCGATCGTCGCCGCCGGCCCGAGCGGGGCCCTGCCGCACGCCGAGCCCGGCGAGCGGGAGATCGGCCGCGGCGAGCTGGTCGTCTTCGACATGGGCGCCAAGCTCGACGGCTACTGCTCCGACGGCACCCGCACCTTCGCCACCGGCGACCCGGGCGAGGAGGGCGGGGCGGTCTACGAGGTCGTTCGCCGGGCCCAGGCCGCGGCGCTGGAGGCGATCCGCGCCGGGGTCAGGGGAGAGGACCCCGACACCGCTGCCCGCAAGGTCATCGACGACGCCGGCTACGGCGAGCACTTCGGTCACGCCCTCGGCCACGGGGTGGGGCTCGAGGTGCACGAGGGCCCGCGGCTCTCGCAGCGCTCCGACGACGTCCTCGCGCCGGGCGAAGTCGTCACGGTCGAGCCCGGCGTCTACCTGCCGGGGAAGCTGGGGGTGCGGATCGAGGACCTGGTCGTCGTCGCCGCGGACGGGCTGCGCAATCTCAGCGCGCTGCCGAAAGAGCTGCAGATCGTCGACTGACCGCCCAACAGCGGCGTTCGCCATTCAAATTCAAGCCAGGCTGTGTCCCGGTCGATGCCCGGCCATGGGCAAGAGCCGGGATACGCTGGTCTCGATCCACGAGGAAGCGCGCCGCGAGCGCCTCCTCGACATGGAGGAGCGCCTGCGTCGCTATCGCTTCGCCTGTTTCGCGATCCTCGCCGTCGCCCTCGCGGTCGGCGGAGGCAGCTCGGTCGGCTACTGGTGGGTCGCCCTGCTCGGGCTCGGCCTGCTCGGCTTCGCGATCGCCGACCGCTTCATGCGCCAGAGCCCCCACCCGGCCCTCTGGGTCGCCGGCGCCTGGGCGGCGCTGCCGGCCCTGCTCGGTGCCTCGGCGGCGGTAACCGGCGGCGCCACCAGTCCCGCCCTCGTCTGGCTCGCCCTGCCGGCGGTCACCCTCGGCTTCCGCTTCGAGCCGCGCGGCATGGTCGCCGGCTCGGTCTACGTGCTCGCCGTCTTCCTCTGCGCCGCCGTCGTCCCCGACCCGCACGCGGCTTGGGAGGCGCGCCAGACGCTGATCGCGATCGCCGCCCTGATCGTCAGCACGGTGATCCTCAGCGGCGCCCTGGTCGAGTCCGACCGGGCCCACCGCCGCCGCTCGACCCTCGACTCCCTCACCGGCCTCTTCAACCGCACCGCCCTGGAGCAGCGGCTGGGGGAGCTGAACGGCCAGCCGTGCAACCCCGCCGAGGGCCTCTCGCACGCCTTCCTGCTCTGCGACCTCGACCACTTCAAGCGCGTCAACGACCGGTTCGGCCACGCCGCCGGCGACGCCGTCCTCCAGGACGTCGCCTACACGATGCGGGCGGCCCTGCGGGCCGGTGACTCGATCTACCGCGTCGGCGGCGAGGAGATCCTGGTGATGCTCCCCGGCGCCGGCCACGAGGACGCGCTGGAGATCGCCGAACGGCTGCGGATCGCGGTGCGCGAACGCCGGCCGGTCGGGGTTACCGTCTCGCTCAGCATCGGCGTCGCCGTCGCCGAGCCGAGCTTCGTCGACACCGAGGACCTTCTGGCCCGCGCCGACGCGGCGCTCTACGCGGCCAAGGCCGGCGGCCGCGACTGCGTCTACATCGACAGCGAGGTGGGGTTAACGGCTGAGGTCCCAGTCACCGCTTAGCCGCTCGCCGAACGCGGCCAGCAGCCTCACCGTCGCCTCGACGTCGCCGAGGTCGACCATCTCGACCGGCGAGTGCATGTAGCGGAGCGGGATCGAGACGAGCCCGGTGGGGATGCCGGCGCGGGAGATCTGCAGGACGTCGGCGTCGGTGCTGGTGCCGCGGCCGCTGGCGCTGATCGAGTACTCGATCCCCTCCGCCTCGGCGGTCTCGACCAGCAGCTCGAAGACCTTGGGCGAGAGGGTCGAGCCGCGGCCGATCGCCGGGCCCGAGCCGAAGGGGTGGCTGCCGATCTCCTTCTCGTCGACCCCCGGCGCGTCGGTCGCGTGGGTGACGTCGACGGCGATCGCGATGTCGGGGCGGACCTGGAAGGCGGCGGTGCGGGCGCCGAAGAGGCCGATCTCCTCCTGGACCGCGGCGACCGCGGCGAAGGAGCCGCCGGGCCCCTTGCCCTCGGCGCAGCGCCGCAGGCTCTCGAGCGCCACGTAGGCGCCCAGCCGGTTGTCCATCGCCCGCGAGACGAGCCGCTCGCCGGCGACCGGCATCGGCTCGGCGGCGATCACCACCGGGTCGCCGACCCGGACCAGGCCCTCGGCCTCCTCGCGGTCGGCGGCGCCGACGTCGATGTGCATGCTCTTCAGCTCGACGACCTTCTTGCGCTGGTCGGGCTCGAGCAGGTGGATCGGCTTGCGCCCGACGACGCCGGGAACGGCACCGTTCCTGCCGCGGACCTCGACCCGCTGGCCGACGAGGATCTGCGGATCCCAGCCGCCGACCGGGGCGAACCAGAGGAAGCCCTTCTCGTCGACGTGGGTCACGATCAGCCCGATCTCGTCGATGTGGCCGACGACGGCGAGCAGCGGCGAGGCGTCGCCGACGCGGGCGATCGTCGAGCCGATCCCGTCGGTGCTGACCTCGGCGAACGAGGCGGCCTCGCGCCAGACCGCGGCGGCCGGTCCCTCGTAGCCGGAGGGGGCGCCGGCGCGGAGCAGCTTGTCGAGGAGATCTGGAGTGCTCAAAAGGTCCGGGGAGTATGCCTAAGTGTGCGCGGCGCTTGCTTCGCGGCGGACTTCCTCCCGTTTCGGCCCGTAGCCGCGGTGCTCGTAGGCGATCAGCGTCCAGATCAGGGCGACGGCGATCGCCACGGTGAGCAGGGCGGGCATCGCGGTCGCGACGGGAACCAGGAACAGCAGCACGATCGCCAGGCCGAGGCGGCGGCGGTTGATCGTGTGGACGTGGCGGTAGCGGAAGGCGACCAGGCCGAGCAGGTAGATGGCGAGCCCGCCGAGCAGGGCGAAGGCGGGAACCTCGTGGAGCTCCTCGTCGTGGTGGCCGATGGTCACCTTCATGCCGAAGGCCATCAGCACGATGCCGGCGACCATCAGCAGGTGGATGTAGGAGTAGGAGTCGCGGGCGAGCTCGTTCTGCGCCCGCCCGACCGCGGCTTCGCCCAGCCGCCGCGCCGAGATCAGCGCGACGACGTCGAAGTAGGTCCACCAGAGCGCCGCGGCGAGGAAGATGCCGAGCACGGCGGCGGCGCCGATCCCGAGGTCGAGGGCGCCGGAGGCGCCGATGCCGATCGCGACGATCGACTCGCCGAGGGCGATGATCACGATCAGGCCGTGGCGCTCGGCGAAGTGGCCGGGGACGAGCTTCCAGCCGTCGGCGCCGAAGAAGTAGGGACCGGCCATGTCGAGGAAGATCGCCAGCGCCCAGAGCGCCCCCTGGGCGAGGCCGTCGAAGAACGAGGCGAGGACGAGGATCCCGACCGCCACCGCGGTGCTGACGCCGAGGCCGATCACGGAGCGCCGCAGGTCCTTGTCGTCGGCCCCGGCGAGCCAGAAGAGGGCGATGTGGGCGGTCCGGTAGAAGCCGATCGCCAGGGCGAAGGTGAGGGCGAGGTTGCCGAAGGCCTCCTGCACCGCGAGCGAGACGATCAGCATCGCCGCCATCGCGGCGAAGATGACCAGGCGGACGACGCCGGCCTCGGGGTCGATGACGCTGGTCAGCCAGGCGTAGCCGACCCAGGCCCACCAGAGCACGCCGAGGATCAGGAGGCCCTGGGCGAGGCCCGACCAGGTCTGGTCGTGCGACATCAGCGCCGTGCACTGGGTGATCGCGAGGACGAAGACGAGGTCGAAGAAAAGCTCCAGCGGCGTCACCCGCTCCCCCTCGCGGGGAGTCGCGCCGAGATGGTGCCGTGCCGAGCCCTCCATCGCCAAATCCTAGGGGTGTCTGAGCTTGGCGGTCATATATGACGGTCAAGCTCAGACACATCCGGGAGGGTGTGACGAAACCGAATACTGTTTCGCACATGGGAGTGGCAGTTGTGACGGGAGCGTCGACGGGGATCGGAGAGGCGACGGCGGTTCGCCTTGCCCGGGATCCCGGGACCGAGCTGGTCCTCGTCGCCCGCCGCGAGGAGCTGTTGCGCGAGCTGGCGGAGTCGCTGCCCTGCCGGGCCACCTGGGTCGCGGTCGACCTGACCGCCGAGGACGCACCGCAGCGGGTCCGCGCCCACCTCGAGGCCGAGCACGGCGGCGCCCTGCACCTGCTCGTCAACAACGCCGGCGCCGCCTGGCGCGGCAGCTTCGCCGAGTCGGGCTACGCGAACGTCCACCGCCACATGGAGCTGAACTTCGACGCCGTCGTGCGGCTGACCGAGGCCTTGCTGCCCCTGCTGCGCACCGCGGCGCCGAGCGCGATCGTCAACGTCGCCAGCACCGCCGGGCGCGTCTCCCGCGCCCGCAGCGGCGCCTACTCGGCCAGCAAGTTCGCCCTGATCGGCTGGACCGACGCTCTCTACTCCGAGGAGAAGGCGCACGGCGTCCACGTCGGGATGGTGCTGCCCGGCTTCGTCCGCACCGAGGGCTTCCCGGCGACCGAGCTGCGCGAGAAGGCGGCGACCCGCTGGATCGTCTCCAAGCCCGAGACCGTCGCCGAGGCGATCCACCAGTGCGGCCCCGGCGGCAGGGCAGAGCGCTACGTGCCGCGCCCCTACGGCCTGGCGGCTGCGCTGCGGATCCTCGCGCCCTCGCTGGTCCGCCGCGTGCTCAGCGGCGGCGCCGCCTCGAACCTCACCACCAGCACCGGCGGCGACCGGGACGAGAGTCCCGACCCCGGCTGATGCCGCTCTACGCCGACGTCATCGTCGCCCTGGCCCTGGTGGCCGTCGCCGTGGTGGCAACCGTCTCGACGCGGAAGGTGCGCCAGGTCAACCGCCGCTTCCGGATGCTCGACGAGATCTCGCGGGTGGCCGACGGCGGCATGCCGCTGGACGAGACGCTCGACGCGATCGCCACGACCATCGTCCCCGAGCTCGGCGACATCTGCGCGATCGACGTAATCGAGGAGGGCTCCGTGCGGCGGGCGGCGCTGCGCGCCGACGGTCCCGACGCGGAGACGATCGCCGCCGGTCTCAAAGCGCGCGGCCCGCGCCTGCAGGAGCAGATCGCCAGCGACGCCAGCCGCGAGCGGCAGGAGCCGCGGCGGTTCGAGCTGCGGAGCGACGAGGACCTGCGCGAGTTCGCCTCCGACGAGGAGGACTTCGCCTTTCTCCGCAGCCTCGGCGTCCACTCCGGGGTGACCGTCGAGCTGCGTGCCCGCGGCCGGCCGACCGGGATGCTGACGATCAGCGTCGGGCCCTCGGGGCGCCGCTTCGACGACTCCGACGTCCACTTCGTCACCATCCTCGCCGGCCGGGTCGCCCTGGCGCTCGACAACGCCGGCCTCTTCTCGGTGCTGGAGCGGACCGAGCGGGAACGGGCGGAGATCGCCGAGACCCTGCAGCGCGGCCTGCTGCCGCCGCCCCTGCCGCACATCCCGGGTTGGTCGGTGGCGGCCACCTACCGCCCCGCCGGAGCCGAGAACGAGCTCGGCGGCGACTTCTACGACGCCTTCCGCATCGCCGGCGGCTGGATGGTGGTGATCGGCGACGTCACCGGCCGCGGCGCCAAGGCCGCCGCGGTGACGGCGCACGCCCGCTACACCCTGCGCACCGCCGCCGCCCTGACCGGCGACCCGGTGGTCGCCCTGCGGACGCTCAACCGCGAGCTGCTCACCCGCCAGGGCGCCGCCCTCTGCAGCGTCGCCGCGCTGGCGATCTCCGAAGACCCGTCCGAGCCGGTCCGCCTTGCGGTGGCCGGTCACCCGCCGCCGCTGCTGGTCGACGGCGAGGAGGTGACGGAGGTCGCCGGCACCGCGCCCGTGCTCGGCGCCTTTACCGAGGAGCCCTGGGCGCTGCAGTCGACCCCGGTCGCCCCCGGGCAGCAGCTCGTGGTCGTCACCGACGGCGTCACCGACGTCGTCGGCGGGGGCGAGCGCTTCGGCGAGGAGAGGCTGCGGGCGCAGCTCGTCGGCGTCAGCGGCCCGGCCCTCGCCGCCCAGCGGATCGAGGGCGCCCTGCACGAGTTCGCCGGCGGCAAGCTCGAGGACGACGCCGCGATCCTCGCCATCGCCCCGGCCTTCCCGGGCATCGAGCTGGCCGCCGAGCACGAGCGCGACCTGGTCGAGCGGCTGTACGAGGCCTTCAACCACCGCGACCCGGAGGAGATCGTCGAGCTCTGCGACGCGCGCATGGGGTTCTTCCCGGTCGGCACCGCCGAGGAGATCGGCCGCACCGCACCCTACGTCGGCCCGGAGGGCCTGCAGGAGTACCTCCGCGACGTCGACCGCGCCTGGGACGAGCTGCTGATCAGCCCCAAGGTGATCGAGCGCCGCGGCGACTCCCTGCTGGTCCGCGGCCGGGTCTACGCCCGCAGCCGCCCGCTCGGCATCCGCGACCTGCCCGTCGCCTGGATCTGGGACCTGGCCGGCGAGCGCTTCGTCCGCGGCGAGGTCTTCCGCGACCCCGAGGACGCCGCCCGCCGCCTCGCCCCGTCGGCCTGAGCCCACCATTAGGATTCGCCGCCGTGACTATCTCGACGAACCAATTCAAGAACGGCACCCATATCGAGATCGACGGGAAGATCTGGAAGATCATCGAGTTCCAGCACGTCAAGCCCGGCAAGGGCGGCGCCTTCGTCCGCACCAAGCTGCGGCGGATCGAGGACGGCTCGGTGATCGACAAAACCTTCAGGGCGGGGGAGAAGTTCCGCCCGGTGCGGACCGAATCGAAAAAGATGCAGTACCTCTACGACTCGGGCGACGCGGCTGTCTTCATGGACTCGCAGGACTACGACCAGATCGAGATCCCGCGGGAGTCGCTGGGCGACTCGATGCAGTGGGTCCTGCCGAACGCCGAGGTCGACGTGCTCTTCGTCGACGAGCGGCCGAGCGACGTGCAGGTCGCCAGCGCGATCGAGATGAAGGTCGTCCAGACCGACCCCGGCCTCAAAGGCGACACCGCCTCCGGCGGCGGCGCCAAGCCGGCGACGCTGGAGTCGGGCGTGGTCGTGCAGGTGCCCCTCTTCATCGAGGAGGGCGAATCGGTCCGGGTCGACACCCGCAGCGGCGAGTACATCTCCCGCGCCTGAGTCGACCGCCTGCGGCCCGAGCCAGTGGAGCGACCTCTTCGTCGCCACCGGGCTGATCCCGGGCAGGGCCACCTGGCTCTCGGGTGGGAGACCACGGTCGTCGCCGCCGGCGTCGCCGCTCTGCCGACCAAGGTCCGGCCGTCCGAGGGCGGGCACCTGAGCTGGCTGATCGGCCGCTTGACCCGGGCCTCCACTGGGTCGCCGCCGGGACCGTCTTCGCGATCGCGACGGCGGTCGCCGGCGCCTGGGTCCTCCTCGTCGAGATCCTGCGCTGACAGAATGTCCGCATGCGCAGATCCGACCAGCGGCGGGACGCCGTCTTCGCCAACTACCAGCGCGACGTGACCGGTCGCCCGCTGGAGGAGCTGCTGGGCGAGGCGCGGCCGCTGACCCGCGAGCTGGCCGAGGGGGTCGACCACCATCGCGAAGAGCTGGACGACGTCATCGCCGCCCACGCCAGAGGCTGGACCGTCGACCGGATCGCGCCGCTGGACATGAACGTGATGCGGGTCGCCGTCTACGAGATGGAGTTCACCGACACCCCGGCCGAGGTGGCGATCGACGAGGCGGTCGAACTCGCCAAGGAGTACTGCGGCGCCGACGCGCCCGGCTTCGTCAACGGTGTCCTCGGCGCGGTGGTGCGCGAGCGGGAGCCGGCCAAGTGAGCGTCCGCCTGCGCGAGATCGCGGCCCGGCTGCAGGAGATCACCGGGCAGCTGCAGGGCACCGAGGTCGGCGACGAAGTCGCGGCCCAGCTCGCCGCCGAGGCCGCCGACCTCGCCGCCGAGGCGGTCGAGGAGGCCAACCGCGAGGCGCGCCAGCAGGCCAGCGCCGAGTGAGAGCCTTCGCCTGTTCCTTTTCGGTGCCAAGGAACGAAAAGGAACAGCTGAGATGAGCTATCCCGAGGATCTGCGCGGGCTCGTCGACGACGCGCTCGCGAAGCTCAGCTTCTCCGCCGGCGCCTCGACCGCCGGCATGGAGGAGGCGATGCGCTACTCGCTGCTGGCCGGCGGCAAGCGGGTGCGCCCGGTGCTGGCGCTCGCCACGGCCCGCGCCCTGGGAGCCGAGCCCGAGCGGTTCCTGCCGCTTGCCTGCGCGCTCGAGCTGATCCACACCTACTCGCTGATCCACGACGACCTGCCGGCGATGGACGACGACGAGCTGCGCCGCGGGCTGCCGACCTCGCACGTCAGGTTCGGCGAGGACGTCGCGATCCTCGCCGGCGACGGGCTCTTCGCCGAGGCGGTGCGTCTCTTCTGCGAGCAGCCGGGGGAGCCGGCGCGGGTGCTGGCCTCGCTGCGCGAGCTGGCCGCCGCGACCGGGGTCGACGGCATGGTCGGCGGCCAGTACGTGGACGTGATCGGGGCCGAGTCGGACGCCGAGGGGCTGCGGGCCCTGCACGCGCTGAAGACGGGCCGGCTGATCGCGGCCAGCGTCAATACCGTCCTTCTGCTCGAGGGCGCCCCGGAAAGTGAGACAATTCCCTATCGCCGTTTCGCCGAGGAGCTGGGCGTGCTGTTCCAGATCGTTGACGACATCCTCGACGTGACCGAGTCGGACGAGCAGCTCGGCAAGCCACATGGAAGCGACGAGAGACATGGCAAACTCACCTACGTCAGCCTCTTCGGCCTCGACCGAGCCCGCCGGCTTGCCGCCGAGTCCCACCAGAAGGCGACAACCGCGCTGGCCGAGGCGACCGGCGAGACCCGGGATCTGAGGCGCGTGGCCGACTACATCTTCACGAGGAACGAATGAGCGAACAGCCCCCCACCCAGGGCACCGAAGACGAGAACAGAGAGCCGTTGCTGCCGGAGATCGACGGTCCGCGGGACCTGCACGACCTCGACGACGAGCAGCTGCAGCAGGTCGCGCAGGAGATGCGCACATACATCATCGACACGATCGGAGAGATCGGCGGCCACTTCGGCGCCAACCTCGGCACCTGTGAGCTCTCCGTCGCCCTGCACAGTCTGCTCGACTCGCCCCGCGACAAGGTCCTCTGGGACGTCGGCCACCAGTCCTACCCGCACAAGATCCTCACCGGCCGCCGCGACCGGCTGCCGACGATCCGCCAGTACGACGGCCTGGCGCCGTTCTGCTCGATCCCCGAGTCCGAGCACGACGTCATGGGCGCCGGCCACGCCTCGACCTCGATCGGCTACGCGGTCGGTCTGAAGGAGGCGATGCGCAAGGGGATCGGGACCGACGGCCGGGTCGCCGCGGTGATCGGCGACGGCGCCCTCACCGGCGGCGTCGCTTACGAGGCGATGCTCGCCGCCGGCGGCCTGCAGACGCCGATGGTGATCGTCCTCAACGACAACGGGATGTCGATCTCGCCCAACGTCGGCGCCCTCTCTCGCTACTTCAACCGCATTCGCCTCAACCCGCGCCTCTTCCATGCTCGCGAGGGGGTCGAAGACCGACTGACCAAGCTGCCGCT